>SKSM01000083.1 GCA_007122985.1 Nitriliruptoraceae bacterium
CCCTCAGGTGGCCGCCAGCCGCAGCTGTTCGGCGATGGAGGCCGCCCAGGCCGCGATCCCGGGCTCGCCACCGGATACGCCCCTGCCCGTCGACTCGACGGTCGGCACCCCGGCACCGGGCGCCTCGGCGACGGCGGCTCGCCGGCCGTGCGCGGCAGCTGCGAACTCCCGGTGCTCGCGCGCGCCGGTGCGTGCGGCCAGCTCGTCCGCCTCCGACCGACGATCGCGGGGATGCGACGGGTGGCCGGACCGGTGACTCGAGAACAACCACAGCGGCACGGTCGGCGCCTCGTCGCGGATCCGTTGCGCCAACGCACGTGCGTCCACGTGCCAGCGACCGTCGACGAGTTCGCTGCCGAGCACGACCGCGTCGTAGCGGTCGAGCGAGCCCACCGACGCCGGCGGGGCCAACTCGACGTCGAGCCCCGCCCTGCCGAGCTCCACGGCGATACGGTCGGCGACCCCGTCGGACACCTGCGCGCCACGGGCCACGACGACCAGCAGGTGTCGGGTGTACACGTCGTCCTCCCCGTCTACGTGCGCTGCTGCCGGCTGCACCCCAGCGTGCGCGGACGCGTCGACCCCCACAGGGGTCTGCCCGCCCCTGACGGTGGGACTTTCGGCCATCCCGGCCACGACCCGTCGACAGTTCCCCGGCCCCGCCATAGCGTGCCACAGGCGCAGCGGCGATGACACGACCGTGTCCGGACCGAGCAGCTCCAGCCGCCGCGGAACAGGGGCAATTCGTGGACATCGTCGAGTTCCACCCGACCGCCGACCAGCTGGCCTACACCTTCGGCGGGGTCGAGCCGGTCATGGGCATCCGCCCCGGCACCGCCCTGCACCTGTGGTCGGAGGACGCGTTCAACGGGGTGCTGCGCACCGCCGACGACCGCTTCAGCGAGCGGGTCGACCTGCGCTTCGTCAACCCGCAGACCGGGCCCTTCCATGTCGAGGGCGCCGAGCCCGGCGATGCGCTCGCGCTCCACCTCGTCGACCTCCAGCCGGCCCGCGACACCGGGGTGTCGACGACCGTGCCGCTGTTCGGGGGGCTGACCGCCACCGACCGCACCGCGCTGCTGCATCCCCCGCTGCCCGAGCGCACCTGGGTGTACCCGGTCGACCGCGCCCGGGGCACCGTCGGCTTCGTGCCGCACGGCGACGGCCCGGGCGTCGAGCTGCCCCTGGATCCGATGCTCGGCACGATCGGTGTCGCCCCGGCCGGCGGGGAGGCGCGCAGCTCACTGGTCCCCGACCGGTACGGCGGCAACCTCGACTCACCGCAGGTGCGTGCCGGCGCGACCGTCTACCTGGGGGTCAATGTCCCCGGTGCACGGTTCTCGCTCGGCGACGGCCACTACCGCCAGGGCGAGGGCGAGGCGTGCGGCACCGGGGTCGAGGGAGCCATGCACTCCACGGTGATCGTCGAACTCGTCAAGGGCGGCGCACCACCCTGGCCGCGGGTGGAGACCGACGACCACCTGGTCTCGCTGGGCTCGTCCCGGCCGCTCGAGGACGCCTGGCGCATCGCCCAGCTCGACCTGCTGCGGTGGGTGCAGCAGCTGGTGGGCTTCGACGAGCTGGACGCCTACCAGCTGCTCTCCCAGACCGTCGAGGCACCGCTGGCCAACGTCGTGGACGCCAACTACACCGCCGCGGTCAAGGTCGCCAAGCGCTACGTGCCCGGTGCCGCCGCCTTCGACGGGCTGCACGCCGATCTGCGCGAGCGGGCTCGCGCGCTGAGCTGAACGCGTCCCTCGGAAGCGGCCACCCTGCCGGTGTCAGCGCAGCGCGGCCAGCACCTCGTTGAGCGACTCGAGGCTGGCCAGGTCGTGGCCGGGCAGGAAGCGGTCAACGGACGGCAGCGCGGCGGCCATGCCACGCTGGGTCGGTTCGTAGCGCTCCTCGCCGGCCAGGGGGTTGACCCACACCAGCCGGTGCAGCTGACGCCGCAGCCGGGCGGCCGCGTGCCCGAGCTGCGCCGGGTCCCCGCGTTCGAGCCCGTCGGAGCAGATCACGCACACCGCGCCGCGCAGCACGCCACGACGGCCCCACACCCGCACCAGCTCCTCGAGGCAGGCACCGATGCGGGTGCCGCCGTCCCAGTCGACCACCCGGTCGGCGGCCGTCGCGATCGCGGCGTCGGGGTCACGGGCGGCGAGGTGGTCCGACAGCCGCGTCAGCCGGGTCCCGAACGCGAACACCTCGACACGGTGGGCCGCATCGCGGTCGGCGGCGCGCCGGGCGGCCACCGCGAAACGCAGCAACGCCCGGGCGTGGGCCGCCATCGACCCGGACACGTCCAGCAGCACGACCAGGCGACGCGGGGTCGTCGTGCGCTGCCGCCAGGTGCGCTCGAGCAGTTCGCCGTCGGTGTGCAGCGAGCGCTCCAGCGACCGGCCGAGATCGAGCTCACCCCGGCGGCCGGGCCGGGTCCGGCGCGAGGTGCGGTGGGGCACCGCGACCGGCAGCTGGTCGAGGACACGCTCGATCGCAGCGAGCTCCTCGTCCGACGCCTGGTCGAACCGGCGGTGGCGCAGGCGTTCACGCTCGGAGGCGATCCGCCCGGCCACCGCGACGTCGTCGCCGGCCGGTGGCGGCCAGCCCTGCCCGCCACGGTCGGACGCCGCCGTCGCCTGGGACGCGTCGGTCGGGTCAGCAGGCGGCGCAGGCAACGTCGGCTCGTCGAGGCTCGCCGCCGCCAGCCGACGGAACACCCGATCGAAGGTCGCAAGGTCTTGCGGATCGCTCACCAGGGTGATTCGAGCCGCCCAGTAGCGCTCGCTCAGCTCCTCGCCGACG
>SKSM01000094.1 GCA_007122985.1 Nitriliruptoraceae bacterium
GGCCAGGTCGTCCCAGGTGACCTGGACGGAGGGGTCGAGGTGGGCGAGCCAGCGCAGCGCAGCCGTCCCACCGACCCGACGCACCAGGTCGAGCTGCTCGTCGACCGGCCAGCGGCCGTTGGTCAGGATCGCCTCATCGATGAGCGGCTCGTCGAGCGCCACGAGCACCCCTCGGTCCGACTTCGCCGGCACGTTGCGCCGCACGAGTGCAGCCACCACCTCGGGACGGCGCTCACCGGCAGTCCGTACGACATGCCGGACGGTGCGTGCCGACAGCTTGCGGTCGACCAGTGCCAGGGCGACGTCGTGATGCGGCCGCGCACCGGGGAGGAAGACGCGTCGGATGACCGTGTCGGGCAACCGCGAGCGACGAGACAGAGGCGCGATCAGGGGCTGCTGTTCCGCGGCGGCAAGCAGCGCCGCGACCGAGAGCGGCGCGTGGTGGATGATCGCAGCAAGACCTGCCGGCACCTCGGTCATCAGCTCGCCTCCAGACAGTTCACCAACGTCACACCAGTGTACATGACGAAACATGACTGTCAATGCCCGTTAGTGACTAGAAGGTCGAGCACCTCGTCGCCGACCTCCTCGAGCGTCCGAGCGAGGTCGACCGCGAAGGACGCGCGCGCGACGGTCGGATCGGTGCTCCTCCCCTGGCTCCCTCCGGGCGATGTCGCCAGTGCGAGAAGAGTCTCCGCCGCCGACCACACCTGACCTCCGTCGATGGCGTACCCAAGCCCGGAAGGCAACTCGCCGGTGAGCGGCAACGGCAGTTCGAGCATCGCGTTCTGGATGTGTGCGAGACGCTCACGGGCGAACCGCCAACGTCGGTCGATGCGACGGACCCGCTCGCTCTTCCACCGCGCCATCCAGTGGTACCCGGCGGCGTCGTCGCGGTAGGGCTCGCGGTGCATCCTTCGGTACAGCAGCACCGACGCGGCGACGGCCGTGCGCGAGAGGACGCGGCCGGTCACGACCTCGTCGCAGCGGCCCAGGGGATGCGGCAATCCCTCGGTGGCGACCAGGTCCTCGACCTGCCGGGGGGACGGCCCGTCTTCCCAACGGAGCCTCGGGAGCGGTGGGGACGAACCGAACGGCTCCGCCAGGTCGGTGACGGCGAGGAAGACCTGGTCCGGCCAGGCGGCGAAACGCAGCGGCACCGTCAAGGGGTGCGGTCCGTCGATGCCGACCTCGATCAGCCCGTGGGTGCCGTCCTTACTGCTCAGACGTCGAGGTAGCTCGCCGACCCGATCGAGCGGTTCGATCCCGGACATGGCTGCCAGAGTCCCCAGCCGGCGCACCACCGGCCGCCACGATGCCGGCCGCTCGAGCACGACCGGTCGGGCGGTCGGCAGCAGCGACGCGAGCGCCTTTGCCCGACGCCAGAGCACCTCCGGTGCGGTGCTCAGCCCCGGGAGCTGTAGCGGACCGTCGTCGGGGAGCGGGAACCTGCGCAGGTCGTCCACGAGCCACCCGGCCAGCCTCTCCGCCCTACCTGCCGGCGCACCCCCGGTGTCTTGACCGTGCAGTTCCATGGCGGCGAGCACCACTGCCGCAAGCACCGGTCGGGACAGACGACGTTCGAGGCGGACCCCGCAACGTTCCAGCCTGGCCCGATCGATCCCGGCTGCAGACAGGTGATCGAACACGTCGAGCCGGGCAGGGCCGTCGACCCACTTGAGCACATCGCCCGCCTGGCGGAAGCGAGCGGCCGGCCACCGCGTGCGACACGCTCTCGTTGCCGCCTTGATGAAGCTGCTGCCGCCGGCCCGCACCATCGCTACGCGACCTCGGCGTCTGGGGTCAAGGGCTCGTCGCCGCTTCCCGCGACGCTCCGCAGGATCCGGAGCAGCGCCGTCCGACGCGGTCCCCCGCCTCGCACGAGGGCGAGACGATGGTTGGGATGCAGGGCCGCAAGCAGCTGCGCGACCGCCGCGTGCGAGCGCTGCAGCGATGCCGGTTCCGCCCTCTGGAGCGCCCCCAGCACCGCGAGCTGGGTACGGGCGTCGCCTCTCCCCAGCCGGAGGAGTACTCCGTCGAGGTCGGCGAGCAGCGCAGTCAGACCGAGCAACTCGTCTCCTCGCAGACGACGCCGGAGCGCGGCGACGGGGACCGGGACCCGTTCCCCCGCCAGCATCGGAAGGCCGAGCTCCGGATCCAGGCCGGCATCGTGCAGCGAGAGCATCCGCTCCAGCCCACGCGGCGAGACGAGGGTCCGAGCCGCGTCGTCGAGGTCCTCGGCGCGCCAGTCGAGGAAGACCGGTGCGGTGTCCGGGAAACGAGCGAAGAGGATCTCGCGCCAGGGAAGATCGTCCTCCCCGACCTCGATGGTTGCGGTGAACCTCGACGCCTGGGCAACGTCGATGCGGCCGGTGTCGAGGTGGAGACCCCCGACCTCGGCCGGGTTGTCCAGCGCGATGACCGCGACACAGCCGTCCAGTCGACGACCAGCGATCGAACGCTCGTTGACGAGTTCCATCGCCGCCGAAGCAGTGTCGGCAGGCGCCCGAGAGAACTCGTCGAGCACGAGGACGTAGCGGCGATCCGGACGGATCAGCCGGGCAGCCGGCAGGAACTCCAGCTTGCCGGCGACCGGAACGGGCACGACCAGATCGTGGACCGACGCCTGCGACAGGCTCAGGTACTCGAGCTCGAGGCCCGCCTCCTCAACGGCGGCGCGGATGTGCGAGGTCTTGCCGATCCCGGGCGGGCCGACGAGCCGCAGTCGCCACCCGCGTTCGATGGCGTCGCGGATGGCACGACCGAC
>SKSM01000011.1 GCA_007122985.1 Nitriliruptoraceae bacterium
GCTGGTGCGACGGCCACCGCGACGACGGGCGAGCGGCCCGTGCGTGGGCCGCCGCGCTCCCGGCCCACTGGGGCGATGCGGTCGTGCTGTGGTGGGTCGCCACCGGCGAGGTCCGACTCGACCACCTCGCCCGCGTCCACCCCCAGGCGCTGCCGGCCACCGTGCGGCGGCTCCTGCCCGACGCACCCGGTGCGGACGGGCGGTGACACCGCCTCGGGCGGCGTCCCGCGCCGAGCCGCTGTGCACTCAGCCCGAACCCGCGCTGTCGGCTCCGGCGACGCGTGGCAGCACCCGCTGCTCGACCAGCCACGAGCGCAGTCCGTCGACGTGCGCGAACCGGTGCGCGCGCATGCCCGCCGCTGCTGCGCCGTCGACGTTGGCCGGGCGGTCGTCGACGAACAGCACCTGCTCGGCCGCCAGCCCCAACCGCGCCAGGACCGCCTGGTAGAAGCCGGGGTCGGGCTTGCGTGCCCCGACATGGCACGAGGCCACGACCACCTCGAGCCGACCGGCGAGCGGCCCGGTGGCAAGCTCCTCGATCCAGACCGGGTAGTTGGTCGCCGCAACACGCACCACCTGCCCGTCGAGCTCGTCCAGCAGCGTGCGCATGCCGGGCAGCCACCGGGTGTGCTGTCGCCGCACCCGGTGGAAGATCTCGCGGTCGGCGACGATCCCGGCGGCAGCGAACGCACGCCAGTAGTCGTGCTCGTCGATCTCCCCACGCTCGAACGCCGGATGGACCTGCGGATCGCGGCGCGCGATGATCTCGTCGACGGTGTGGCCGGTCGCAGCGTGCAGGGCCTCGCGGAACGGATCGGTCAGCAGCGTGTCCATCACGTCGAAGGCGACGGCACGGATCAACGTCTGGCTCCTCTCTCCGGCCCGCAGCGACACCGGCGCGCCGATCGGGGCGCACAGTTGAGCACAGCTCACCCCGATCCGTGGAGTGTGGCGGCCACCGGCAGCCGCTCGCGCTCCACACTTGCGCCGGCAACCGCATCCTGCACGTGGCGAGCCCGTCGGCAGCACCAGACGGCCGGCTCGCGTAGCGTTGGGGAGCAGACCTGCCCCCCCGCCCCACAACCGGACGAGCCTGCCGTGACCGACGCCCGTGAGCACCTCGCCACCCTGATCGACCAGCGCCGGGACAACCTCGTCGCGCTGTCGCACGCGATCCACGGCGACGCGGAGGTCGGCTTCGAGGAGCACACCTCGTCGCGCCGGGTCGCCGATGCCCTCTCGGCCGGCGGCTTCGACGTCGAGCACGGGGTCGACGACCTGCCGACCGCGGTCGTGGCCACGGCCGGCACGGGCGAGCTGACCGTCGGGATCTGTGCGGAGTACGACGCGCTGCCGGGCATCGGCCACGCCTGCGGCCACAACATCATCGCGGCCGCCGCCGTCGGCGCCGGCCTCGCCCTGGCCGAGGTCGCCGACGACCTCGGCATCACGGTCAAGGTGCTGGGCACCCCGGCCGAGGAGGGCGGCGGCGGCAAGATCCTGATGCTCCAGCGCGGACACTTCGACGGCATCCATGCCGCCATGATGGTCCACCCCGCACCGTTCGAGTTCCCGACGATCCCCTGCCTCGCGGTCCAGCACTTCAACGTCCACTACACGGGCCGGTCCGCCCACGCCTCGGCCTTCCCCCACCTCGGACGCAACGCGGCCGATGCCCTGACCGTCGCCCAGGTCGCCATCGGAGTGCTGCGCCAGCACATCCGCTCGACCGATCGCATCCACGGCATCGTGACCGACGGCGGCGACGCCGCCAACATCATCCCCGAGCGCACCGCCGGCCAGTGGTACGCGCGCTCGGCCACGCTGGAGGAGCTGAAGCGCGTGCTCTACCCACGCGTGCAGGACTGCTTCCGCGCAGGGGCGCTCGCCACCGGCACGGAGGTCAGGTTCGAGGAGCCCGGCCCGGCCTACTCCGAGTTCCGTCCCGACGAGGACCTGCTGGCGCTCTGGGTGCGCGAGGCGACCGGGATCGGCCGCGAGCTGCCGCCGGACGACAGCCTCGCCGAAGGGCTCGCCGGCTCCACCGACATGGCCAACGTGTCCCTCGAGATCCCGGCGATCCACCCGATGCTCGGCATCGACGCCGGAGAGGCGGTCAACCACCAGCCGGAGTTCGCCGCCGCCTGTGTGACCGCGTCGGCCGACCGTGCGGTCCGGGACGGCGCGCTCGGGATGGCCCGGACCACGCTCGCGGCCGCCGAAGATCCGGCGCTGCGCGACCGGCTGCTCTCCGCCACCGACCGGCACGCCGGCTGATGGAGGTCGCCGACGCCCACCGGCTCGCCTACCGGCGGCTCGGCGGCACCGCGCAGGACCCCGCCCTGCGGGCCGTGGGCTGGGACCTGGACGGCGACACCGTCGCGCTGCGCTACGCGATCGACGGGCTCGGGGAACTCACCGAAACCGTCCGGTTCCCCGGGGTGGCGCTGGCCGATCACCTCGACGCGCCGACGGCAGGGGCGCTGGACGTGCTCCACCTCGCCGCCCTGACCTCCTATGTCAAGGCGGTCGTCCCGCGGCGGGTGATCCTGCCGACGACCGATCCCGCGGCCCTGCGGATGGTCACGGCACTGCTCGACGACGGGCTCGCGGAGTTCGCCGCCATCAACGAGCTGGACCTGACCGGGTGGTTCGAGGTGGTCGCGGACCCGGCCGTCGCCGCCCCCGGGTCGACCTCCACGGTCGCCGATCGGGACACCGGTGGTCCCCGGACGGCCGCCGGGAACCCGGACGACCGCGGCGTGCTCGTGCCCGTCGGCGGAGGCAAGGACTCGGCCGTGACCGCACTGCTCGCGCTTCGGGCCGGACTCGACGCGGTGGCCTTCTCCGTCAACCCGCGCGCCTCGATGCAGCGCACGGCCACGGCCACCGGCCTGGAGCTGCTCACCGCCGAGCGCCGGCTCGACCCGACCCTGCTGGCATGGAACGAGGCCGGCGCCCTCAACGGCCACGTCCCGATCACCGCGATCGTCGCCTCGATCGCGTGCGTCGCGGCGACGCTGACCGGTCGCGGCGACGTGCTGCTGTCCAACGAGGGCTCCGCCGACGAGCCGACCCGGACGGTTCGTGGCCGCGCGGTCAACCACCAGTACAGCAAGTCCGCGGCGTTCGAGTCGTTGCACGCCGATGCGCTCGCGTCCGCGACCGGCGGTGCCACCCGGGCGCTGTCGGTGCTGCGCCCCCTGCCGGAGCTGGTCGTCGCGGCGGTGTTCGTCCGGCTCGGGGCGCCGCTGACCGCGGTCAACAGCTGCAACCGCGCCTACACCCTCACCGGCGACCGGATGGAGTGGTGCGGGCGGTGCCCCAAGTGCCTGTTCGTCCAGCTGATGCTCGCCCCCTTCCTGTCCCCGGCGGCGTTCCGGGCCGCGACCGGGTTCGACGCGCTGGCAGACACCGACCTGATCGACCGGTTCACCGACCTCACCGATCCGGCCACCAAGCCGTATGAGTGCGTCGGCACGATCGCAGAGGTCCAGCTCGCCTTCGACCTGCTCGCCGACACCCTGGCGTGGCGGGAGCACCCCGCCGTCCGCGCGCTCGGACACCCGGGTGCGGCGTCCACCGAACGGTTCGCCAGGATGGTCGCCGACGTCAACACCTCGGCGCTGCCGTCACGGTATGCGGCACCGCTGCGCGACGTGCTCGCGGAGCTCGCCGCATGATCGGTGTGCTCGGCCTCGGCCGCGAGACCCGTGAGCTGCTCACCGTGCTCGACCGTGACGAGCCGGACGCCGAGGTGGTGGTCGTCGACGAGCGCGCGATCGACCCGAGTCAGCTGCCGACCACACCGCGGCTGCAGCTGCACCTGCTCGCGCCGGTCGACCTCGACGATCCGGCGGCGCTGCCCGACGGGCTGGAAACCATCTACCGCTCCCCCGGGGTGAGCCCGTACCGGGCGGCCGTGGCTGCCGCCGTCGACCGCGGGGTGCCGACCACTACCCCGACGGGGCGGTGGGCCGCGGGACGCGACAACGCCGACGTGATCGCGATCACCGGCACCAAGGGCAAGTCGACGACCGCGGCGATGACCGCACACCTGCTGCGGGCCGCCGGCCACCGCGTCGAACTGCTGGGCAACATCGGCCGCTCGGCCCTGTCCGCCGGTCCGGCACCGGCTGCCGACACCGTCGTGCTGGAGCTGTCGAGCTACCAACTGGTGGACCTGCCGGCTCGGGTCGGGCTCGGGGGCATCACCACCCTGCTGGCCGACCACGTCCCCTGGCACGGCTCGCTGGAGCGCTACCACGCCGACAAGCTGCGGCTGCTGGCGCTCGCCGACCGGGTCGTCCTCGATCCGCAGGTGGCGGCCCACCCGACGGTGACCGCGGCCCTCACCGGCGCACCGCCGACACCGCTGGCCGTCGCCACCTCGGTCGCCGAGCCACGGCTGCGCCCGGCGCTCGAGGCGGCCGGGCTGATCGGCGATCACCTCGTGCGTGACGCGGCACTCGCCCTCGCGTTGACCGACGCACGGCTCGCATCGGCAGCCGGGATCACCGATCTCGCCGACACCCTGGCGCAGTTCAGCCCGCTGCCGCACCGGCTCACGCCCGTGCGCACGCTTCACGGGGTGACCTGGGTCGACGACAGCATCTCGACCGTGCCGGAGTCCGCGGTCGCGGCCGCGCGGGCCTACCTCGTGCGTGGCCCGGTGACCCTGCTGGTCGGCGGGGACGACCGCGGTCAGGATCCGGGCCCGCTGGCGACCCTGCTCGCCGACGACCGGGTCCGAGCGGTGCTGCTGCCACCGCTGGGTGCGCGGTGGGCCGACCGGCTCGCCCCGGTCGCCGATGACCGGCTCCACCACGCAGCGGACCTGGACGAGGCGGTGAGCATCGCGGCTGCGCACACGCCCGAGGGCGGGGCCGTGCTGCTGTCGCCCGCGGCGCCGTCGTTCTCCGCCTACCGCGACTTCTCCGCCCGAGGAGAGCACTTCACGGCGCTGGTGGCGGAGCTGGCATGACGGCCGGCACGGCCGGGACTACCGTGCCGGCCCTGTCCACAGGCCGGAGGCCCGGGTGGAGACACCGCGCTGTGCACTGCTGCCCGAGGGCCACCAGCCCGCGCTCACATCCGCGGTCACCGAGGGCGGTGGCAATCTGGTGCCGGTCGAGGACGCCGAAGCGGTGATCTGGACCCAGCCCCACGACGTGGACGGCCTGCGCGACGTGCTCGCACAGCACCCCGGCGTCCGGTGGGTGCAGCTGCCATTCGCCGGCATCGAGCCGTTCACCGACCTGCTCGACCGCGACCGCCTGTGGACCTGCGGCAAGGGGGTGTACGCCGAGCCGGTGGCCGAGCACGCGCTCGCGCTGACGCTCGGCGGGATGCGCGGCATCGGCCGCTACGCCCGCGCGTCGACCTGGAGCGGGCCGTTCGGGACCAACCTACTCGGCGCGCACGTGTGCATCCTCGGCGGTGGTGCGATCACCCGCTCGCTGGTGCGCCTGCTCCTGCCCTTCGAGGTGTCGCTCACGGTCGTGCGCAACCGGGTCGAGCCGATCCCCGGCGTCGCCGAGGTGGTCGGCCACGACCAGTTGCACGCGGCCCTGGCCGGAGCAGACCTGGTCGTGCTCGCGCTGGCGCTGACCGAGCGGACCGAGCGGATCATCGACGCCACCGCGCTCGCGGCCATGTCCCCGGACGCGTGGCTGGTCAACGTCGCCCGCGGCCGCCACGTCGACACCCCGGCGCTGGTCGACGCGCTGCGGGCGGGGCAGCTCGCAGGGGCAGGACTGGACGTGACCGACCCCGAGCCCCTCCCCGACGACCACCCGCTGTGGCAGCTGCCCAACGTGATCGTCACCCCGCACGTCGGCAACACCCCGGAGATGGGCATCCGGCTGCTGTGGGATCGCGTCCGCGACAACGTCCGGCGCTACGCCCGCGGCGAGGACCTGCTCGGCCCCGTCCACGTCGAGCTCGGCTACTGAGCCCCGGGCCGAACCTGCGCGCCCCTGCAGGGGACAGCGGCACGCTGGCGGCGGTGCTGCCGGCCGCCCTCGCCGCGGTGACCGGCGGCGACCCGGCACCGCTGACCTTCCCCCGCGATACGAGCGGCGTGGTCGTGCTGGTCGTCGACGGCCTCGGACGCGAACTGCTCGACGGCCACGCACCGCTCGCACCAACCCTCGCGGGGGCACCGGGCCCGACCCTGGACGCGTCGTTTCCGACCACGACCTCGACCAACCTCACGACCCTCGGCACCGCCGCATTCCCCATCGAGCACGGGGTCGTCGGCACCGGTATCGCGATACCGGGCCACGACCGGACCATGGTCTCACTGACCTGGACCTGGGACCGTCAGCTCGGCGGTGCGGACGCCCGCGACGACGTCCCGCCCGAGCGGTTCCAGCCCCGGGACACCGTGTTCTCCCGGGCGACCGCCGCCGGCGTGCGCGCCACGACCGTGCTGCGCCCGGAGTTCGCCACCTCCGGGCTGACCCGTGCCGGCCTGCGCGGCGGCACGGTGGTCACCGCCACCGGCCTGGATGCAACGCTCGCGGCGGCGGTGGACGCTGCGAGACGGGGACCGGCGATCGTCTACGCCCACGACGGCGACCTCGATGCGGCCGGCCACCTCGCCGGACCCGGCTCCGACGCGTGGTGCAGCGAGCTCGTCCGGGTCGATGCGGCCCTCGACCGGTGCCGCGACCGACTGCCGGCGGACGTCGCCCTGGTGGTCGTCGCCGACCACGGCATGGTGGCGGTCGATCACGAGCGGCGGGAGGATCTCGCCGATCTGCCCGGCCTGCTGACCGGCGTGCGTGTCCTTGCGGGTGACCCGCGTGCCCGGCAGCTTCACGTCGAACCGGGCGCGCTCGACGAGGTCGCAGCCGCCTGGCGCGAGCACATCGGCGACACCGGCCGGGTGTCCACCCGCGACGAGGCGATCGCCGCCGGCTGGTTCGGCCCTGCCGACCGCCGGCGTGACGGTGTCCCGGCCCGCATCGGCGACCTGCTCGTCCTGGCCGACGGCGAGGTGGCATGGGTCCACCGGGACCGCGACCCGCTCGGTGGGCGCCTGCCCGGCCAGCACGGATCGCTGACGGACGCGGAGCTGTGCGTACCCGCAGTCACCCTGGTGTCGTGAGCGACGGACCGCCACGTCCAGCGCGACGGACTCGACACCGCTGGCGCCGCGCGGCAGGCTCTGGGTTCGTCCGTCGACCCCGTGCGAGGCACCCGTGGACGACCCCACCCCACTCGAACGGCGCGTGCTGGACGCCGTCACGGCGACCGGTGAGCCGTACGACGTGATCGAGATCGACCCCGAGCTCGCGGAGACCGCGACCTTCTGCGCGCACTACGGCTATCCGCTGGAGACCTCCGGCAACTGCATCCTGGTCGCCTCCAAGGACGACCCGCCGGTGCTGGCCGCCGGCGTCGCTCTGGCCACGACCAAGCTGGACGTCAACAAGCGGCTGCGCAAGCTGCTCGGTGTCCGCAAGCTGTCGTTCGCGCCGCCGGAGCTGACCCGTGAGCACACCGGCATGGAGATCGGCGGGGTGACCCCGTTCGCACTGCCCGCCGGGCTCCCGCTCTACCTCGACGCCCGGATCACGGGGCTCGAGCGGGTGGTCGTCGGCGGCGGCGGACGACGGCTCAAGCTGTCGGTCACGCCGGTGGCGCTGACCGCGGTCGGGGGCGAGTACGTCGAGGACCTGGCACTGCCGCTGTGACCCCTGCCCGTCAGGGGGTCGGCACCACCGGCTTCCAGGTGGGACGCGACGCCTCGAAGGCGGCGATGTCATCGGCGCGCTCCAGGGTGAGCGCGATGTCGTCCAGCCCGTTGAGCAGGCAGTGCTTGGTGTGCCCGTCGATGTCGAAGCCGGCCTCCACGCCGGGCAGGTCACCGACCCCGGGCGCGGAGACGGACTGCGCGCGCAGGTCCACGGTGACCGGCACCGCCGGATCGGCGGCGATCAGGTCGAACAGCCGGCGCACGTCGCGCTCGTCGATCGGCGCGCACACCACGCCGACCTTCCCGCAGTTGGTCCGGAAGATGTCGGCGAAGCTCGGCGCGACGATGGCCCGGAAGCCGGCGTCCTCGAGCGCCCACGGTGCGTGCTCCCGCGACGAGCCGCATCCAAAGTTCCGGCCGGCGACCAGAACCTGGGCGCCCTCGTGCGCCGGGTCGTTCATCGGGAAGTCGGGCTTGGGCGAGCCGTCCTCGTCGTAGCGCCACTCGGCGAACGCGAACGGCCCGAACCCGGTGCGCTCGACCCGCTTGAGGTACTGCTTCGGCACGATCTGGTCGGTGTCGACGTCGTTGGCGTCGATCGGGCAGGCGTGGCTGGTGACGGTCTGGACCGGCTGCATCGGATCCTCTCCTCCAACGGTGGTGACGACCCGGGATCAGGACCTGACCAGGTCGCGGACGTCGACGAGGCGGCCTTCCACGGCGGCTGCGGCGGCCATCGCCGGTGACACCAGGTGGGTGCGTCCCTTGAAGCCCTGGCGTCCCTCGAAGTTGCGGTTGGACGTCGACGCGCAGCGCTCTTCGGGCGCGAGTTGATCGGGGTTCATGCCCAGGCACATCGAGCAGCCCGGATCGCGCCACTGCATGCCCGCCGCCGTGAGGACGTCGGCGATGCCCTCGGCCTCCGCGGCAGCCTTCACCAGGCCGGAGCCCGGCACCACCATCACCTCGAGCCCGTCGGCGACCGTGCGGCCCTCGACCACCTCGGCGACCGCACGCAGGTCTTCGATGCGGCCGTTGGTGCACGAGCCGATGAAGACCTTGTCGAGCTGCAGGTCCTGCAGGCGCTCGCCACCCTTGAGCCCCATGTAGTCGAACGCACGCGACCACTGCCGTGCGGTCGCCTCGTCCGGGGCGTCGTCGAGGGTCGGCACCGGCTGATCGATCGTGACACTCTGCGCCGGGGTGGTGCCCCAGGTCACCGTCGGCGCGATCTGTGCGGCGTCGATGCGCACGGTGCGGTCGAACGCGGCGCCGTCGTCGGTCGCGAGCTCCCGCCACGCCTCGACCGCGGCGTCCCAGTCCGCGCCGGACGGCGCCAGCGGCTTGTCCTTGAGGTAGGCGATCGTGGTCTCGTCGGGCGAGATCAGCCCGGCACGCGCTCCGCCTTCGATCGACATGTTGCAGACCGTCATGCGGCCTTCCATCGACAGGTCCCGAATGGCCTCACCGCGGTACTCGATGACGTGGCCGTTGCCGCCGTCCACCCCGATCGTGTTGAGCACGTGCAGGATCAGGTCCTTGGCGACCGTGCCCTTGGGCAGGGGTCCGTCGACGTCGACCGCAAGGGTCTTCGGCATGCGCTGCGGCAGGGTCTGGGTGGCGAGGACGTGCTCGACCTCCGAGGTGCCGATGCCGAACGCCAGCGCTCCGAACGCACCGTGGGTCGCGGTGTGCGAGTCGCCGCACACGATCACCGCGCCGGGCTGGGTCAACCCGAGCTCCGGTCCGATGATGTGGACGATGCCCTGGTTGCGGCTGCCCATCTCGAACAGCCGGATCCCGTTCTCCTCGCAGTTGCGCCGCAGGGCCTCCATCTGCACGGCCGACAATTCATCGGCGATCGGCAGCTGCCCACGGGTCTCACGCGGGTCGGTGGGCACGTTGTGGTCCATCGTCGCCAACGTCAGGTCCGGGCGACGGACGGGGCGGCCCGCCTGGCGCAGTCCGTCGAAGGCCTGCGGCGAGGTCACCTCGTGGACGAGGTGGAGGTCGACGTAGAGCAGATCCGGGGTGTCCGCACCCCGATGGACCACATGCCGGTCCCAGATCTTCTCGACGATGGTCTTGGCTGTCACGGCAGCACCTTCGTGGTCATCGGCGGAGAGCTGGCACACCCCGGCGTGGCACGGATCGCGCGCCCGGCGTCGAGGTGGGTCGGGAGGTCGGCGGGGCCGTGGATCGCACGGCACACGCCGACAGGGTCGCACCGTGGCCAAAGCGACGGACACGGCTGGCGGAGGGCGAGGTGGTGGCGGTGGAGATCAGCTGGCCCAGCGCGAGCTGGCACCCGCCCGCACCGTCCGGTAGTCGACCTCCTCGGGCCGGTTGACCTCGACCTCGACGTCCTCGTTGCCGGTCGACTCGGTGTAGGCGGCCGCCACGTCGGCGACGAGGCGGGCCTCCTCCTCCGGCGTATGGTCGGGTGGAACGTTGACTTTGATGGTGGGCATGTTGCCTGGCCTTCCTGGTGGTTGTGACAAACGTGGTCCGGGGCGCCATGCCCCGGACCGGGGGTCAGGGCCGGAACTCCGGCGGCCGGTGCGCCAGACGCCGCGAGCGGTTGAGCGCGTCGATGTACGCCCGTGCGGATGCCTCGACGATGTCGGTGGAGACACCACGACCGGTGTAGCGGTCCCCGTCCTCCACCTCGATGGTGACGGTCACCTCACCCAGAGCATCGACACCACCGGAGACGGCATTGACCTGGAACGACACGAGGCTCACCTCGTCGCGCCCGACTGCTTCGCGGATGGCGCTGCAGGCCGCGTCGACCATGCCGTCGCC
>SKSM01000215.1 GCA_007122985.1 Nitriliruptoraceae bacterium
CCCTCGGGCTGCTCGACACCGCACCGCCCGGGCCGCCGGAGGCGCCTGCGCCGGCCCCGCCGCTCGAGGTGTTCGGTGCCGGCCCGGTCACCGACGCCGCCGACGACGGCTCCGGCAGCGCCGTCGCTGACCCGTCGGGTGTCGGTGACCACCGCACCCACCGGGTGGTGCCCGGCGACTCGTTCTGGCGCATCGCCGAGCAGCGGCTGCGGGCCCACCACGGCCGGCCGCCGACGGACGCGGAGGTCGCGGTACACACCGACCGGATGATCGAGCGCAATCGCGACCGGCTCGCCGACCCGGCCAACGCGGACCTGATCTTCCCCGGACAGCGGCTGGTGCTGCCGGCGCTGGAGGGTGAGCGGTGAGCTGGCGACGACCCGAGCCGGACCCCTACCTGGAGCTCACCGACGACGCCGCGCTGCGTGACGCGGTCGCCGCCCGCACCGAGGAGCGCCGCCGACGCGAGCTCGCCGCAGAGTTCGCGACCTGGACCGGCACCCTGCGTGATCTGGCCGAGCGTGCCGTGCCGGTGGTGGTCGACGTCGCCGGTGCCCACGCCCACCGGGGGGTGCTGGCGGCAGTCGGGCTCGACCACCTCGCCGTGCGGCTGCACGCCGGGATGGTCGTGCTCGTGGCCACCGACGTGGTGCGCACGGTGCGGCCGGAGCCGGGGCAGGCCGCACCCGTGGCGACCGGCGACCGGGAGCGCTCGCAGGACCGGACACTGGTCGAGGCGCTGGTGCGCGTCGCCGAGGACCGGATCCGGGTCGGGGTGGCCTTCCGCGACGTCGACGACCTCGCGACGGGCCAGCTGGTCGGGCTCGGCGAGGACGTGCTCACGCTGCGGGTCGACGGGGTCGACCAGGCCACGATCTACGCGCCGACCGCCGCCATCCGCGAGGTCCTGCTCGACCCGTGAGGTGGGGCCGGCCGCCCGCAGCCGCAGCGCGGTCAGCCGGTGTCAGTCCTGGTCGTCGCCGGAGGCTTCGGCAGCGTCTGCGGCGTCGGCGTAGAGGTGCTCGAGCTCACCTGGCTCGATCCGTGCGGAGGTGATGAACTCGTCGACCTCGTGCTGCTGCAGGCGGATCACACGACCGAACTTGTAGGCGGGGATCTGGCCGCTGTCGATCAGGCGGTACAGCGTGCGGGTGGTGATGCCGAGCTGGCGGGCGGCCTCACGGGTGCTCAGCCACTCGATCTCTTGACGAGGCATTTCATTCCCTCCGGCGGGCTGGGAGTTTACCTGATTCATCGCTGAATGGCGACAGACCACTTCCTGCACACGACCATGCGGCTGCCGCCCGGAAGCGGGCGATCCGCTTGTGGGGCGCGTGCGCCGGACGACCTGACGGGCAGGGCCCCGCCTGCGAGTACCACGGGGTCGGCGCTCGACCAGGATCGTGGGGTGGCGATGGCGGACACCGAGGCACAGCCGGCCGACACCTCGCAGGCCCGCCCGCACGACCGGACGCCGCGGCGCATCCGCCCGGTGCGCGGGCTGCCCGGCGGACGGGCGGTGGTCGGTGCGCTGCTCGTCGCCGTGGTCGCCGTCGCGACCTTCGCCACCTACCTCGGCGCCACCTCCGTGCCGGACACCGCCTACGTGGTCGCGATTGAGCCCATCGAGCCGGGCACCCGGGTCGACACCCTCGAGCAGGCCACGGCACTGCTCGGCTCGGTCGCGACCGACCTGGCCGAGCCGGTCCGGGGCCGCGCGATCCCGGCGGACGACCTCGATGCGGTGATCGGCAGCACCGTGCTCGCGCCGCTGGAGCGCGGCGACCTGGTGACGCGCACCCACCTGATCGACGAGGGGGGCGCCGCGCCGGCACAGACCCTGTCGTTTGCGATTCCGCGGACCGCGGCGGTCGCCGGCGCACTGCGGCCCGGCGAGCGGATCGACGTGCTGGCGACCTACGGCTCGGGCGAGCGTGCCTACACCGCCTACGTGGTCCGTGGTGTGCCGCTGCTGCGGGTCAGCGGCAGCGACGGTGCCGCGATCGGCGGCGAGGCGACCGGCTCGCAGCTGACCCTCACCGTGGCCGTCACCGCGCTCGAGGACGTCCAGCGGCTGGGCCACGCCGTCAACACCGCCGCGCCGTTGGTGACCCGGTCGACCGCCGAGCCGGGTGGTGGTGATGCGCCGGGCCCCTACCGGCCGCGGGAGGAGGCGGCGGGGCCGACACCCGATCCCGCGACAGCGTCGGTCCTGCCGGACCCGGCAGGTGGCGACGGCCCCGAGGACGGGTCGCACGCCGACGACGCGGCCGGCGGACAGGACGAGCCATGATGCGTGAACGCTACGTGCTGCTTGGCCTCGCGCGGGCGCGAGCACCGTGGTTTCGGACCGTCGGCCAGTGGGCCACCTCGGCGATGCTGCCGGCCGAGTTCGTCCGGTGCGTCTCGCTCGAGGAGGTCCGTGCCCGGCTGCGGTCGGGACGTCCGTTCTCCGCGGTGCTGCTCGACGGCACGCTGCCCGGGGTCGACCGTGACGTGATCGCCGAAGCGGCTGAGGCCGGCGCGGGCGTGCTCGTCGTCGACGACGGGCTGCGGGACTGGCGGGGGCTCGGCGCAGCGGCGGTGCTGCCGAGCACGTTCACCCGTGACGAACTCGTGGAGGTGCTGGCCGCGACCTCGCAGCCGGTCGGCACCGCCACCATCGACGACGCCACCGCCCCGGGACCGTCCGAGGCCTCGCCGGGCCCGCTGGTGGCGGTCACCGGTCCTGGCGGGACCGGCAGCTCCACGCTGGCGATCGCACTGGCACAGGGACTGGCCGCGGGTGAGGGCACGGTGCCGTCGCGGGGACGTGCGGCCGCCCCGGGACGGTCCGCAAGTCCGCACGTGCTGCTGGCCGACCTCTGCCGGACGGCACACCAGGCGGTGCTGCACGACTCGCGGGTGGTGGTGCCGAGCATCCAGGAGGTCGTCGAAGCCCACCGCACGGCCATTCCCGAGACTCGTGCGCTGCTCGACCAGACCTTCGAGGTGCCGGCCCGGGGCTACCGCCTGCTGCTCGGGCTGCGTCGGCCACGCCACTGGGTGGCGCTGCGCCCCCGAGCGTTCGAGGCGACGCTCGACAGCCTGCAACGCGCGGTCGACGTCGTGGTGGCCGACGTCGAGGCGGACGTGGAGGGCGAGGCGGAGACGGGGTCGCTCGACGTCGAGGAGCGCAACCTGCTCGCGCGGGCCACGCTCGCACGGGCGCAGGTGACCGTCGTCGTCATCGACCCCTCGATGAAGGGGCTGCACGCCGCGGTGCGCACGATCCACGACCTCGTCGGCTTCGGGGTGCCGGTCGCCCGGGTGCTCCCGGTCGTCAACCGCTCGCCGCGATCACCGCGCGTGCGGGCGGAGCTGACGGGCGCCCTGGGCGAGCTCGTCCACGACGGGCTGACCGGCGCCGGCCAGCTGACGGCCGCGCTCCACCTGCCCGAGCGTGGTGTCGACACGCTGCTGCGTGACGGTGCGGCACTGCCAGCCGTGCTCAGCCGACCTTTGGCGCGCGGTGTGCAAGCGATGTGCCAGCGGCTCGGCGACCTGCCGGACTCCGACCGTCGTGAGCCGGTCCCCGAGCCCGTCACACCGGGGTCCCTGGCCGCGTTCACCGCGCAGGAGGACCCCCGGTCATGACCGGCTTCGTCTCGCCGCTGGCAGAGATCGAGCAGCGCGCGCTCCAGCGTGCCAAGGACGAGGCGCTGGACCTCGCCGACGCGCACGCGGCGGCACGGCTGCGTGAGCTCCTCCGGGATGAGGCCGCGCAGTGGAGCCTGGACCACAAGCACGGGCTGAGGGACTTCGACCTGCCCGATCCGGACCTGGTCGTGGAGCGGGCCGAGCGCAACCTCACCGGCTACGGCCCCCTGGCCCGGTTGTTGGCCGACCCGGACGTCTGGGAGGTGATGATCAACGCGCCGGACCAGATCTTCGTCAAGCGGCACACCGGACCGTCCGGCTACCACGACGAGGCGTTCCACGACGACGAGCACCTGACCCGCACGCTCACCAAGATCCTCGACGACGCCTCGAGCTCCCACCGCAAGCTCGACCCGGCCGAGGGCCTCCAGGACGCGCAGCTCGACGACGGCGCCCGGCTGCACATCGTCCACCGCGACGTCGGCCGCGACGCGCACCTGCTGGTCAACATCCGCCGGTTCACCGGGGTGGCGTTCCGGTCGCTCGACGAGCTCGTCGAGCGCGGGATGATGACCGCGCAGGTCGGCCGGTTCCTGCGTGCCGCCGCGCGCGCACGCCTCTCGACGGTGTTCGCCGGCCCTCCGGGATCGGGCAAGACGACCCTGCTGTCGTGCTGCACGGCCGAGCTCGACCCGCAGCTGCGCGTCGTCACCGCCGAGGAGGTGTTCGAGGTCGACGTGCCGCTGCCGAACGTCGCCTCGATGCAGACCCGGGCCGGCCGCCCCGACCGGCCCGAGGTCGACCTGCGGCGACTGGTGTCCGGCTTCCTGCGGATGGCACCGGACGTCGCGATCGTCGGCGAGGTCCGGGACCGCGAAGCGCTGCCGTTGCTGCTGACGTTGTCGTCCGGAGTCAAGGGATTCACCACGATCCACGCCGGATCCGCCCGCCAGGCGCTGTCGCGGCTGCGGTTCATCTGTCAGCTCTCCGACACCCGGTCCGAGCTGCCGCTGACGGCGCTGAATGCGCTGGTCACCGAAGCGGTCGACCTGGTCGTGCACGCCACGCGGGTGGACGGGGTGCCGCAGGTCACCGAGGTGCTGGCGGTCGAGGATCGGCAGACCGGTGACGGCGCGTCCGCCTTCACGGTCTCCGAGCTGTTCACCCGGCGGTCGCCGGGGTCGCCCTTGACCTGGACCGGCACCGTCCCCAGCCGGTGCGCACAGGCGCTGGCGGCGTCCGGGCAGGACCTGCGCGCGCTGTTGGAGACCGACGAGACGGCAGCGGCGGTGGTGCGGTGAGCACCAACCTGGCGGCATTCCTGCTCGCGCTGCTGGCCGCCTACGGCGTCTTCCTGCTCTACACCGCGGCGGTGTTCGGGTGGCGGGGCCTCGGCGTCTCGCCCGGGATCGGCGGCCGACGTCGCCGCGGAACCATCGACGACTTCCTGGTGCAGGCCGGACTGGAGAACGTGCGCCTGGTCGAGCTGGTCGCCGTCGAGGTGGTGCTGGTCTCGGTGGCGTTCGCGTTCGGGTGGGCCGTCTACGGCGGCCTGCCGTCGGCCCTGGTGGTCGCGTCGGCCGCCGGTGTGCTGCCCGTCGCCAGCGCCCGCTCGCGACGGCGCGCCCGCCGGGAACTGGCCCGTGAGGCGTGGCCGCAGATGATCGAGCAGGTCCGGTTGCGGGTGGTCACGCTCGGCCGCTCGGTGCCCCAGGCGCTGTTCGACGTCGGACTGTCCGGACCGCAGGAGCTGCGCTCGGCCTTCGTCGCGGCACATCGCGAGTGGCTGATCTCCACGGACTTCGACCGCACCCTGCGGGTCTTGAAGTCCAGCCTCGCCGATCCGACCGCCGACGCGGTGTGCGAGACCCTGCTGGTCGCCCACGACATCGGCGGCACCGATGTCGACCAGCGGCTGCGCGCCCTGATGGACGACCGGCTCGAGGATCTGCAGGGCCGCAAGGACGCGCGGGCGAAGCAGGCCGGGGTCCGCTTCGCCCGGTGGTTCGTGATCATCGTGCCGGTCGGCATGGCGCTGGTGGGGCTGAACATCGGCGAGGGCCGCACCGCCTACCAGGGCGCCGGTGCCCAGGCCGCGGTGCTTGGGGGCTTCGCGATGATGGCCGGCTGCTGGTTCTGGGCCGCGCAGCTGCTCAAACTCCCCCAGGAGGAGCGGGTCTTCTTCGACGACGACACGAGGAGTCCCAGGTGAACCTCGGCCTGCTCGCCTCCGGTCTGGTCCTGTGGGTCGGGCTGTCACTGCTGCTCGCCGAGCTGCGGTGGTTCGCCCGGCGGCCGCTGACCGACCGGCTCGCGCCGTACCTGCCGGGCGGGATGGGGCGGCGCGGTCGCGCCGGGTTGCTGTCGGCCGAGTCGTTCCGCGAGGCGGTCGGGCCGGTGGCGCGCGGGTTGGGCTCGCAGTTCTCCCGGCTGGTCGGCGTCAGCGAGGACCTCGACCGCCGGCTGCGACGCGTGCACGCCGCGCTTGACGTCACCGAGTTCCGGGTCCGCCAGATCGGATGGGCACTGGCGGGGCTGGGCGTCGGTGCGCTGCTGGCCG
Organism: Nitriliruptoraceae bacterium; assembly: GCA_007122985.1. Classification (GTDB taxonomy): domain Bacteria; phylum Actinomycetota; class Nitriliruptoria; order Nitriliruptorales; family Nitriliruptoraceae; genus SKTG01. The sequence continues at coordinate 6,200 of SKSM01000215.1, forward strand.
TGGCGGCCCGTCCGACGGCCGCCATCGCCGTGGTCATGACGTTGGGTGGGATGCTGCTCGCCTTCCTGCTGCTCGAGCAGCAGGTCACCCTCGCCTCGGACCGCTGGCAGCGCTCGCTGCACCTCGAGCTGCCCGTCGTCGCCGAGCAGATCGGGATGCTGCTCGGCTCCGGCTACTCCCTGGTCGGTGCGCTGGACCGGGTCGCCCGGCGGGGCCGGGGAGCGGTGGCCTCCGACCTGCGCCGGGTGCTCGCACGGATCCGCCACGGCGTCGACGAGACGACGGCGCTGCGCGAGTGGAGCGATCTGGCCGGGGTCGAGGCCGTCGACCGGCTGGTGGCGGTGTTCGCGATGAACCGTGAGGCGAGCGATCTCGGCCGGCTGATCAGCATCGAGGCCCGCTCGATCCGGCGCGAGGTGCACCGCGAGCTGGTCGAGACCATGGAGCGCCGCGGTCAGCAGGTCTGGATCCCGGTGACGGTCGCGACGCTCGCGCCGGGGGTGATCTTCATCGGCATCCCGTTCATGACCGCGCTGCGCGGCTTCCTGGGATGAGCCGTCCGACCCGTACGTCCGATGTGAGCAAACGACCGTGACCGACCGACGAGGGAGCACCACCATGGCACACGACCACAACACCGGGCTGGCGGCCCGGCTGCGCCGTCAGGAGTCCGCAGAAGGCGTCATCTCCACCGCGATCGCGGTGCTGATCATGGCGTTGATCGGCGCCGCGATGTGGGCGGTCTTCAGCGGGGTGTTCAGTGACTCCGCCGACCTGATCGAGGACCAGGTCGGCGAGCTGCAGCCGCTCGACTAGTGGCCCCCGGGCTCGGGTGCAGCCGGTCGGGGGGCGAGGCCGGGTCGAGCAGCGTCACCTCGGTGTTCGGGGTGATGATCCTGCTCGCCCTGCTGTTCCTCGCCACCCAGGTCCTGGTGCACCTGTGGGCGGTGTCGACGGTCACCGCCGTCGCGTTCGACGAGGCCCGCCGGGTCAGCGCGGCCTCGGCCGACGGCACGCTCGCCGGCGGCTGCGACGACCGGGTCGAGCCGCGGGTGCGTGCACGGCTGGGCGCCTGGGGCCGGTCTGCGGCGGTGTCCTGCTCGCCGCATCCGACCCGGCCGGAGGCGATCACCGTGCGGGTGGTCGGCCCGACGCCGGCCCGGTCGCTGGCGCGGATCGGCTTCAGTCCGGTCGCCGACATCGACCGCTCGGCAACGTTCCTGACCGAGACACCGCCGTCCGCGGACCCACCACCAGCGGATCCACCACCGCACCCACCCCTGTCGGACGGCCCGTGACCGGCCGCGAGGACGGCTTCGTCGCCGGGGCGGAGGCGCTGGCCTTCGGGGTGCTGATCTTCGTGATCGGCACCCTGGTGGTCGTCGCCGGCTGGAGCGTGGTGGATGCGAAGTTCGCCACCAGCGCCGCCGCCCGCGAGGCGGTGCGCGCCGTGGTCGCAGCGCCGGCCGATGCCACCACCCACGAGCTCGAGCAGCGGGCCGTGGCAGCAGCACATCAGGCCGTTGCGGCCCACGGCCACGCGCCGGCGGACACCTCCCTGACGGTCGACGGCCCGCCGCTCACCCTCGAGCGCTGCCGCGACATCACGATCGCCGTGCACGTCGAGGTCCGCTCGGTGCGCGTGCCCGGGTTCGTCGACACCGCACGCTGGACGGTGTCGTCGCGCTACCGGCAGCTGGTCGACCCTTACCGCAGCGGCCTGGACGTCGAGGGGTGGGACCACTGTGGCGGCTGAGACGGTTCCCGGCAGCGGTGCGCGCGTGCCATCCGACCCCGGCGCCAGGCCGTCACCTGCGCGTCGACGGCTGCGGTGCGAGCAGGGCAACACCCTGGTGCTGATGCCCGCGGCCGTGCTGATCCTGCTCGGGCTCGGCGCGATGGCCCTGGACTCGGCTGCGATCTTCCTCGGCCAGCGCCGCCTGGTCGACCTCACCGCGGCGATCGCCACCGACGCGGTCGCCGCCGTCGACCGCGAGCGGTTCTACGACCCGCAGGACGTCGAGGTGGTGCTCGATCCCGACCAGGTCGCCGCCCGCACGGCCGTGCTGCTGGCGGCCCAGCGCGAGGACCGGACGTTCGCGGCACTGGCCTGCGACCCGCCGGAGCTGGACGGCACCCGCGCTACCGTCACCTGCCATGCGACGGTGCGGCCCGTGCTGGCGCCGTTCTGGGGGCTGGCCGACGCGCACCGTCTGACCGTGACCGAGACCGCCGTGGGCGTCCGGCACTGACCGCACGTCACCTCGAGCCCTCGTTGGGGACCTTCGTGAGCTCGCGCACCCGCCGCCTGGTCGCGCTGTCGATCCCGGCCGTCGCCACGCTGGTCGCCGACCCGCTGATGGGTCTGGTCGACACCGCCGTCGTCGGCCGGGTCGGCGCCGCGCAGCTCGGCGGGCTCGGACTCGCGGTCGCGGTGTTCGCCGCGGTGTCGTGGATCTTCAACTTCCTGGTGTTCGGCACCACCTCGACGGTCGCGCGGGCCGTCGGCGCCGGCGACCGGGAGGCAGCCGGGCGTCGGGTCAGCCACGCCGGGCAGGTCGCCGTGGTGCTCGGTGTGGTGTCCGCAGCCGTGCTGCTGCTGGCTGCGCCGTGGGTCGTCCGCGGGCTCGGAGCGGTCGACGAGCTGATCGACCCGGCCGTGACCTACCTGCGCATCCGGGCGGTCGGTGTGCCGCTGCTGCTGCTCGGGTTCGTCGGCCACGGCGCCTTCCGCGGGGTCGCCGACACCCGCACGCCGCTGGCCATCGTCGTCGCCGCCAACCTGGTCAACGCCGGGCTGACCGTGTGGCTGGTGCTCGGCCTCGGGCTCGGCATCGCCGGCGCCGCCTGGGCCACGGTCGTCGGCGAGCTGGTGGTGGTCGTGGCCTTCGCCGGGCTGATGGGACGCACCCGGCTGCCGCTGGCCGGTCACGGCCGCCCCCGGCGGCGCGAGCTGCTGGCCCTGGTGGTGGTCAGCCGTGACCTGGTCCTGCGCACCGGCGGGCTGCTGGCGGGCCTGCTGGCGATCAGCGCCGCCGCCGCCCGGATCGACGCGGCCACCGCCGCCGGCCACCAGGTGCTCTACCAGACGTTCATGCTGATCTCGTTCCTGATGGACGGGGTGGCGATCGCCGGCCAGACCCTGGTGGGACGGGCGCTCGGCGCCGGCGACGTGGACGAGGCCCGGGCGCTCGGCCGGTCGGTGCTGACCTTCGGGGTCGTCGGCGGCGCGGTCGTCGCCGCGGTGCTGCTGGCCGGCGCCGGGGTGCTCCCGCGGCTGCTCACCGACGATCCTGTGGTGCTGGCGACCGTCGCCGGGGCGTGGTGGCTGGCAGCCGTCGGCGTGGTCGTCAACGGGCCGGTGTTCGCCCTGGACGGGGTGCTGATGGGCGCGGAGGACTTCGCCTACCTGCGCACCTGGACGATCGTCGCCGCGGTCGTCGGTGGGGTCGGCGGCCAGATGGTCGCGGTGGTCGGCGGCGGGCTGCTCGGCCTGTGGGTCGCGGTGCAGGCGATGATGGTCGTGCGGCTGGTGTCGCTGCTGCTGCGCGTCCGCGGCCCCGCGTGGACCCGCACCGGCAAGGGGCTGGTCGTCGACCCCGATGCTGCAGCCGACGACCGTCGGCAGTCAGACTGACCGCGGCTGCTGGGGCTGCGGCTGCTGGGGCTTGGACCCGGGACGCCGCAGGCGCCGTCCCGACGACGTTGCCGCAGCTTCAGCAGGGGCTGCCGCATCGCGTTTGTCGCACTCGACGACTTCAATGCCTGGGGACGCCAACGGGGAAGGCCCAACGCATGACCGACCAGCCGCCACCGCCCCCTCCGTCGAACGACCCCCCACCGCCGCCTGCGGACGAGCCGACCACCACCATGGACACCGGGGAGGACGCCAAGCCCTGGTTCAAGAAGTGGTGGGGCATCGTCCTGATCGTGCTCGCCGCCATCATCATCCTCATGGTCATCACCAACGGCGACGACGATGAGGGCGATCTCGCCGCCGACGAAGACGACGTCGAGGAAGTCGAGGACGAGGAGCTCGAGGAGCCGGAACCCGAAGAAGAACCCGAGCCCGAGGAACCGGACGAGCCCGACGAACTCGAGGACGAGCCCGAACCGGAGCCCGAGCCGGACACCGAGCCGTTCGACCCCGTCGCCCTCGAAGGAACCGGTGACGACGTCATCGACATCCCGACGTCAGCCGATCACCTCCTGGTCGCGACCATCAGCCACGACGGAACCAGCAACTTCGCGATCGAGTCGCACTCGGCAGACGGTGACCGCGACCTCCTCGTCAACG
>SKSM01000171.1 GCA_007122985.1 Nitriliruptoraceae bacterium
ACCCCGCAGGAGACCGAGGCGCTGTTCGACACCGTCCGGACGATGGCCGCCGACGGCAAGGCGGTGGTGTTCATCAGCCACAAGCTCCACGAGGTGACCCAGATCTCCGACACGATCACCGTCATGCGCGACGGTGCGATCGCGGGCAACGTCGCCACCGCTGACACCACGGTGCGTGAGCTCGCCCAGCTGATGGTCGGACGCGACGTGGTGCTCGACGCCCCCGGCGGCGACGGTGATGCGGGCGAGGTCGTGCTCGAGCTCGACGAGGTGTCGGTCCACGAACGGGCGCGGCGGGGGCGGCTCGACCAGCTCTCGCTGACGGTGCGCGCCGGCGAGGTCGTCGGCATCGCCGGCGTCTCCGGCAACGGTCAGCGCCCACTGGCCGAGGCCGCTGCCGGGCTGCTGGTGCCGGACCACGGGCGGGTCCGCGTCAACGGCCGCGACGTCACCGGGCGATCACGCGCCGCCCGCAGGGCGGGGCTCGCCTACGTGCCCGAGGACCGCATCGGCACCGGTCTGGCCTCCAGCCTCACGGTGGCCGAGAACCTCCAGCTGACCCGCGCCCATCGACCGCTGCTCGATCGCGGCCGCTGGAATGCCCAGGCCCGCAGGCTGATGGAGGAGTTCGACATCCGGGCGCCGGGCCCGTCCACGACGACCAGCAGCCTGTCCGGCGGCAACATCCAGAAGGTCCTGCTCGCGCGCGAGCTCGCAGCCGACCCGGACGTGATCGTGGCGGCGTCTCCCACGCGCGGACTGGACGTCGGCGCGATCGAGTTCGTCCGCCGGCTGTTGGCCGAACGCCGTGAGCAGGGGTGCGGGGTGCTGCTGATCTCCGAGGACCTCGACGAGATCCTCGCGCTGTCGGACCGGATCCTCGTCCTCTACGAGGGGCGGATCGTGCACGAGTGCGCCGGCGCGGACGCCGACGTCACCGAGGTGGGCCTGGCGATGGCGGGCGCGGGAGCGGGATCGTGAGCGCCCTGACCGGCGACGAGGCGAGGCCCCGGACGGACCCCGACCGGGCCGGCAGGCGCCGACGGGTGCTGAGCCTCGAGCGGCGCGCAGCGGTGCCCGCGTGGATCTATGTCGCGGTGCCGGTGATCGCCGTCCTGCTGGCGCTTGCGGCCGGTGCGGTGTTCCTGCTCCTGACCGGGCACAGCCCGTTCACCGTCTACCGCGTGATGATCCAGGCCTCGTTCGCCTCCACCTTCGGGTTCGCCGACACCCTGGTCAGCGCGACGCCACTGATCCTCACCGGTCTGGCTGCGCTCGTGAGCTTCCGGGTCAAGCTCTGGAACATCGGCGCGGAGGGCCAGCTCTACATCGGTGCGGTGTGCGCCTCCGGCGTCGCGATACTCATCGGCGAGTCACTGCCGGGCTGGGCCAACATCCTCATGATGCTCGCCGCCGGGGCGTTCGGCGGCATGCTGTTCATCCTGATCCCGGCGATCGCCCGCGCATGGCTTCGCACCAACGAGATCATCACCACCCTGCTGCTCAACTCGGTCGCTCTGCTGTTCATCAACTGGCTGATCTTCGGTTCGCGCAGCCTGTGGCGTGACCCCGCCGCGGGACAGTTCCCGCAGGGCCTGCGGATCCCCGACGCGGCCTACTTCCCGCGCTGGGGTGCGACCCGGGTCCACCTCGGCCTGCTCGTCGCGCTGCTCGCAGTGGTTGCGATCTGGTTCACCTTGAACCGAACCCGGTTCGGCTTCCGCATGAAGATCCTCGGTGACTCGGAGTCAGCGGCCCGCTACGCCGGCGTGCCCGTCCGGCTGATGGTGGTGGCCGTGCTGCTGCTGTCCGGTGCGCTGGCCGGGCTCGCGGGCGCCGCGGACGTCGGTGGCTTCTCGCGGCGGCTCGATCCCCACAGCCTGGCCATCGGCATGGGCTACGCCGGGATCATCGTCGCGGCGCTGTCCCGCCTGAACCCCGGCAGCGTGATCCTCGTCGCGATCATGCTCGGGGGGGTCCGCAACGCCGGCACCGCGCTGCAGAGCCTGCCCGAGCGGGTCCCGATGGAGATCGCCGTGATGCTCGAGGGCGCGATCCTGCTGTTCGCACTGGGCAGCGAGGTGCTGGTGCGGTACCGCATCCATTGGCCCTGGAGCAAGGGGCCGGCACTCGAGTCCTCCACGCCGCAGGCCGGGGCGACATGAACGAGACCGTCCTGGCGATGACGCTGGCCGCCGCGGTGGCGGCCGGAACGCCCCTGGCGCTGGCGGCGATCGGCGAGCTGATCACCGAGCGTGCCGGGATCCTCAACCTCGGCGTCGAGGGGATGATGCTGCTCGGCGCCGTCACCACGTTCCTGGTCGCCCTGGCGACCGGCAGCCCGTGGCTCGGGATGGCCGCCGGCGCACTGGCCGGCGCCGGCCTCTCCGCCGCCCATGCCTTCCTCACCATCAGCCTTCGCGCCAACCAGATCGTGTCGGGCCTGGCGCTGGTGATCTTCGGCACGGGCCTGTCGACGTTCCTGGGTCGGCCGGTGGAGGGCATGCCGCTGCCGCGGGAGAGCCGCCTGCCGCGGATGAGCATCGAGATCCTCCAGGACCTGCCGCTGCTGGGCCGGGTCCTGTTCCAGCAGGACGTGGTCGTCTACGCAACCTGGATCATCGCCGCGCTGACCGCGTTCTACCTGTTCCGGACCCGCCCAGGCCTCTCACTGCGCGCCGTCGGGGAGTCACCGGCGACCGCGGACGTGATGGGCCTGCGCGTCAACGCGATCCGCTACGTCCACACCATCGTCGGTGGGCTGCTCGGAGGCGGCGCCGGCGCCTACCTGATGCTGGCCCGCGTCCCCGCGTGGTCCCAGGCTGCGACCACCAACGGGATCGGCTTCATCGCGATCGCACTGGTGGTGTTCGCCTCCTGGCGGCCGTGGCGGGCACTGCTCGGGGCGCTGATCTTCGGACTGGCACTGCGTGCGAACTTCGCCCTGCAGGCCGCCGGCGTCACCTTCGTCCCCGCAGAATTCCTCGCCATGACCCCCTACCTACTGACCATACTGGTACTCATCGTCCTGTCGTTCTCCGACCTGCGCAGGCGGGCCGGGGCACCCGAGGCGCTGGGCGTGCCGTACGCCCGCGAGGAACGATGACGAGGCCGACAGCTACTGCGCAACCCCCACCACGAAGGAGGGTGCCATGACCGACGGGAACCGGATCGCGCTGTACCTCCAGGACAAGCACCCCATCCCCGACGGGATGGAGTACGCCCGCTACGCCGAACAGCGCGGCTTCGACGCCGTCTGGCAGGCCGAGAGCCGGCTCGTGCGCGAAGCGACGGTGCCGATGGCGGCGTTCGCCGCCGTCACCGACACCATCAAGGTCGGCAGCGGCGTGATCAACAACTGGACGCGCAACCCGGCGCTGATCGCCTCGACCTTCTCGACGCTCGACGACCTCGCTCCGGGCCGTGTCCTGCTCGGCATCGGTGCCTGGTGGGATCCGCTGGCCAGCAAGGTCGGCATCAACCGGACCCGCCCCTTGCAGGCGATGCGTGAGACGGTGACCGTCGTGCGGTCCCTGCTCAACGACGAGACCGTCACCTTCGACGGTGACTTCGTCCACCTCGACGGGATCGAGCTCGACTACGTCCATCAGGAGCGGCGCCCGAAGGACGTGCCCATCTACATCGGCGCGACCGGGATGAAGATGATGGAGCTCACCGGTGAGATCGCCGACGGCGTCGTCCTCAACTATCTGGTCTCCCCGACCTACAACGAGCAGGCGATGCAACACCTGGCCGCCGGGGCCGAGCGCGTCGGACGATCCGTCGACGACATCGACCGGCCGCAGCTGGTGGTGTGCTCGCTGTCGGAGGACCGCGACGAGGCGCTCGATGCCGCACGGCTGATGATCACCCAGTACCTCGGTCAGCAGCCGCACATCATGAAGGCCTCCGGGGTGCCGGAGGAGCTGCTCGACGAGATCGGCCGCGTGCTGACCTGGCCGGCGACCGCGGAGCAGGTCCGGCAGGCCTCGCAGCTGATCCCCGACGACATCGTCCAGATGCTGACCGCGGCCGGCACCGCCGACGAGTGCCGCGAGAAGGTCGAGGAGTACATCCGCTCGGGCTGTACCTGCCCGATCCTCTACCCCCTCGGTCCGGATGTGCGCGCCATGATCGACGCGTTCGGCCCGGCATGAAGTGGGGCACGCGATGCGCACGCTGATCCGCGGCGGCAGCGTCGTCTCGGCCGCCGGGTCGGGGTCGGCGGACCTGCTGATCGATGACGACAAGGTCGTGGCCCTGGCCGATCCCGGATCGCACGGCTGGTCGGCCGGGGCGGACCACGTCATCGACGCGACCGGCCGCTACGTGCTGCCCGGCGCGGTCGACATCCACACCCACATGGAGCTTCCCGTCTCCGGCACGGTGTCCAGCGACGACTTCACGACGGGCACACGGGCGGCCCTGCTCGGCGGGACGACCACGATCGTCGACTACGCCGGTCAGGAACGCGGCGGCGGACTGCTCGAGGGTGTCGAGCGCTGGCAGGCCCGGGCGGAGGGCCGGGCGTGCGCCGACTACGGCTTCCACCTGATGGTCACCGACGTTCGGCCCGACACCCTTGCGGAGCTCGGGACGTTGGCTGCGGCCGGGGTGTCCAGCATCAAGCTGTTCACCGCCTACCCGGACACCAACTACAGCGACGACGGACGGATCCTCCAGGCGATGCGTCGGGCCGCCGACCTGGACGTCATGGTGATGATGCACGCGGAGAACGGCATCGCCATCGACGTCCTCCGGGCGGAGGCGCTCGCCCGCGGCGACACCGATCCGATCCACCACCTGCTGACGCGTCCGGCGTCGCTCGAGGCCGAGGCAGTCGAGCGGGTGGTCCGGCTCGCGGAGGTCGCCGGCTGCCAGCTGACGATCGTGCACATCTCGTCCGCCGACGCGCTGCACGCGGCGGTCGCCGGCCGCGACCGCGGCCTGCCGGTGTTCGCCGAGACCTGCCCGCAGTACCTGTGGCTCGCGATCGAGGACCTGCCCGACGGCTTCGACGCGGCCCGCTACGTCTGCTCCCCGCCGCTGCGCTGGCGTCGGGAGGGCCATCAGCAAGCGCTGTGGGACGGTGTCGCGACCCGTCGGGTGGATGCGGTGGCCACCGACCACTGTCCGTTCACCTGGGAGCAGAAGCAGGCCGGGCGCGGCGACTTCACCCGCATCCCCAACGGGATCGGTTCGGTCGAGCACCGTCTCGACCTGCTGCACCAGGGTGTGGCCGACGGCCGCATGTCCCCCGCACGGTGGGTCGAGGTCTGCTGCACCGACCCCGCCCGACTGGCCGGCCTCCACCCCCGCAAGGGCGTGCTGGCACCCGGTTCGGACGCCGACGTGGTCGTCTACGACCCGGCCGCGGAGCAGGTGCTGTCTGCCGACACCCACCACATGAACGTCGACTACTCGGTGTTCGAGGGCCTGACGATCACCGGCCGGACCGAGACCGTGCTCCTGCGCGGGCAGGTCGTGGTCGAGGACGGAACCTACGTCGGCACGCCCGGTGACGGCCGGTTCCTCCCACGCGGCCCCAGCACCGCGTCCTGACGCCACGACGACCAGGAGTCACGACATGTCCGCGACGACGCCCGGCATGGTCTGCGCGCACCACCACCTGTATTCGGCGCTGGTGCGCGGGATGCCTCCGCCGCCGGCGACCCCCACGAGCTTCAGCGAGATCCTGGAACTGATCTGGTGGCGGGTCGACCGCTCGCTCGATCTGGAGATGCTGCGCTGGTCGGCCATGCTCGGGGCCCTCGAGGCGCTCGAACAGGGCACCACCGCGATCGTCGACCACCACGAGTCGCCCGAGGCGATCGAGGGCAGCCTTTCGGTGATCGCCGAGGCCTGCGCGGAGGTCGGCGTCCGCGTGGTCTGCGCGTACGGGGTCACCGACCGTCACGGTGCCGACGGTGCGCAGCGGGGGCTCGAGGAGAACCGGCGCTTCCTGTCCGAGGGCGGGCGAGGACTGGTCGGCGTCCATGCGGCCTTCACCTGCAGCGACGACACCCTCGAGGCCGCGGCGGGCCTGGCGACGGACCTGGGCGTCGGTGTGCACGTCCACGTCTGCGAAGGCGCGCCGGACGCGGCCGCGCCGCAGCGGCTCGCCCCGTTGACCCGGGACGACTGGCTGCTCGCGCACGGGGTCCACCTGCCCGAGGACGCGGGGCTCGCCGGCACGATCGCCCACAACCCGCGGTCGAACATGAACAACGGGGTCGGCTACGCCCGACCGGTGCGGTTCGACAATCCGGTGGCGCTGGGCTCCGACGGGATCGGGGCGGCGATGCTCGACGAGTTTCGCATCGCCTATCTCTGCCACCGGCACGACGACGTCACCGCCACCCCGGAGCCCGCCTGGTCGTGGCTGGAGGCGGGGCGTGCGCTCGTGCCCGAGACCGCCGACGACGAGGTCACCTGGAGCTACGACCCGATGGACCCGTGGCACATCGCGTTCACGCCCGGCATCCGCCCCGTGCGGGTGGTCAGGGACGGCGAGGTGGTGCTGGCCGACGGACGCCCCACACGGGTGGACCCGGACGAGGTCCGCGCCAAGGCCGCCGAACAGGCCCGCCGCCTGCACGCCCGGCTGTGACGACCAAGGACCTTCGGTGGACACCTCGGCACCTCCCCGCTCGGCCTTCCCCGTCGTGCGGGCCGTCCCCACGCGCTGGGCGGACAACGACCACTACGGACACGTCAACAACGTGGTGCACTACGCGCTGTTCGACACCACGGTCAACGGCTACCTGATCGAGGCGACGGCCACCGACATCCGTGAGCTGCCCGCGATCGGCCTGGTCGTGGAGACCAGTTGCCGCTACCTCGCGCCGGTCAGCTTCCCCGACGTGCTCCACGTCGGCCTGGCCACCGAGCGCGTGGGCGAGCGCAGCATCACCTACCTGCTCGGGCTGTTCCGTGAGGACGAGCAGCGACCCTCGGCCGTGGGGCGCTTCGTCCACGTCTACGTCGACCGGGCCGAGCACACCAGCTGTGCCGTCCCCGAGGAGATCCGGCGGGCGGTCGCCGACCTGCAGCTGCGTGACGGCTGACCGGACCCGGCGCACCGTCCGCCGCGCACGGCCTCACTCCAGCCGGCGCCGGTCACCCGCCCATGCGGCCTCGAGCACGCGCTCGAGACCGTCGACGGTGTTGTCGCCACGATTGTTCTGCAGCAGCCGCGTCACGCCGGAGGCGAGCTCGGCGAGCTCGCGCAACTGCTCGTGGCCGACCCCGATGTCGCGCAGGTTGGTGGGAACGCCGATGCGCTCGGCGAGCTCGGCCGTCATGGCGATGAAGGCATCCGGGGCATCGTCGTCCTCGAGCCCGACACAGCGGGCGAGGTCGGTGAGCTCGGGGTCGATCTGCGGGCGGTTGGCGGTCAGGGCGTAGGGCAGCAGCAACCCGACGCCCAGCCCGTGCGGGGTCTTGGTGGCCGCACCGATCGGATACTGCAGCGCGTGCGGCGCTCCCACCCCGGCGTGGCCGAACGCGATCCCCGCCGCCGTCGCCCCGCGCATCACCGCGGCCCGCGCGTGTGGGTCGTCGCCGATCTCGACCGCGCGGGCGAGGTTCGGGATCAGCTGCTGCAACGCTGTCAGCGCATGTTCGTCGCCGACCGGGTTCTTGCCGATCGAGACCCCCTCGATCACCTCACGCCACCCGACCGGTCGGACCGTCGCGGTGAAGGCTTCGACGGCGTGGCAGACCGCGTCGATGCCTGCGAACGCCGTCACCGACGGTGGGCACCCGTAGGTCATCTGCGGATCACAGATGGAGAAGGCAGGGACGAGGTGGACGCTTGCGATGCCGACCTTCAGTGCCCGGTCGGGATCGCTGAGCACGGCGACGGGCGTCGCTTCCGAGCCGGTCCCCGCGGTGGTCGGCACGGCGATCAGCGGCAGGACCGGCCCGGGAAGCTGGTTCTCGCCGTAGTAGTCGCGGGGTGAGCCTCCGTGGGCGAGCACGGCGGCCACCGTCTTGGCGAGATCGATCACCGAACCGCCACCGACCGCGATCAGCAGGTCGGGAGCGGCCGCCCGTGCGGCCGCCACCGCACGGTCCACCAGCTCCAGGGGGACCTCCGGCTCGACGTCGAGGAACGACTCGACCGCGACCCCGGCAGCGTCGAGCGACGCCAGGATCCGTGCGTAGCCGGACTGGGCTGCGACCACCGGATCGGCGATGACCACTGCGTTGTTGCCCAGGTCGGCCGCGATCGTGCCGATGCCGTCGACCGTGCCCTCGCCTTCGATCAGCTGTCGTGGGCTGCGTCGGGTCGAGATCACTGCTACCCCTCTCGCTCGGCGTCGAGCAGTTCGTGGACGAACCCGCTGGTGGTCCACAGGTCGCGGACGGTGACCCACCAACCCTGATCGTCGTCGATTCCGACGTGATCGAAGGTGACCAGCGTGCGGCTGTCGACCTGCGGGAAGGTCACCTCCAGCCGGCGGAGCTCGCCGTAGGGGATCACCGGGTCGTCGCGGGCGTGCAGCGCGAGGACGGGTACTTCCAGGCCCGCTCCGTCCCGAGCGGGCGACACCACCGCGATGCGCTCGCGGATCACCCGCGGCATCGCCGCCACCAGCGCCTCGGTCCTGGTCGGGTCGTCGTGGACGATGAAGTCGTGCACGGCCCGCAGCTGTGCACGAAGCTCGGCGACCGGTCGGTCCCCTGCCAGCGCCTCCTCGACGAGACGGGCGTCGTCGCCGGGCAGCAGTCCGAGTACCTGGTCGCGGACCACGTCGGCGGCCCGCGGGTCGGGGTCCCACGGGATGCGATCGCCGTCGACGAGGCTCACGCCGGTCGTGGCCGCCTGGGCGACGCCCGCCAGGTCCGCGTAGGCCCCGAACGTCGCGACCAGCGCGACGTGGTCGGCCAGTTGCTCGTCGGCGGCGGCCACCAGCGCCAGGCTCCCACCGAACGACAGCCCGGCGATCGTCACCGCTCCGTGCCGGCCGCCGAGCTCTGAGCCCACGCTCACCAGCCGCTCGACGTCGGCGGGCACGAGGTCCTCGTCGTAGACCTCCAGCTCCGGGACCACCACCGTGCGGCCGGCGCTTGCGATTGAGGCCGCCACGTCGACCACCCGGCTGTCCTCACGCCCGGCGGGTGTGGCGCCGGGCACCAGCAGGATGGCCGGGGTGTCCGCGACGGCGCGGTCGTCATCCTGGGGGGTGTAGCGGTCCACCTCGACGTCGCCGACCCGGTCGACCCGCCGCTCCACCTGCGACGCGAACGGGCGTGGGGGATCGAACCCCAGGCCGTCGGCGACCACGACCAACGCCACGAGGCGCCCGCTGACCGACCACAGCAGGGCCAGTACGACCACCACCACGGCCAGCACGATCGTGCGGCGTCGCGACCACCGGCCGACCGCTCTCCTGTCCGGGTCGGTCGCTGCGGACTGCTCCACCATGCCTTGGACAGCCCTCCGGATCCACCGCGCTCGAGGTCCACGGTCCGTGGCCCTGCCTCCAAGCGTAAGGGTCGCACGACGGCCGGTCGCCCGCCCGACAATGGGCCCTGCCGTCCGTCGATGCGGCGACTCAGCACCTGCTCGGCGATGGCCCGGGACAGGTGCGCACGCGCTGTCCGCGGGAGGCTCCGTCGGTCCGAGACCCATCCGGCACTGCCACGTGAAGGCACGTACCGGCCCCGGGGGTGGAGTCGATCCGCAGCTGACCGCCGGACAACTCGGCCCGCTCGCGCATCCCCAATAGTCCCAGACGATCGGTCCCTGCCAGGTCCTCCAGTGACGCGGGCAAGTCGAAGCCCGTACCGTCGTCGACGACGTCGATCTCGACGGTCTCCGGCCGGAATCGCAGGCGCAGGACCACCGAGGTGGCGGCAGCGTGGCGCTCGACGTTGCGCAGCGCCTCCTCGACGACACGGAAGAGGGCGAGCTCGTCCTCGTCGGGGAGGCGTCGCACCTCGCCGTCCACCTCGACGTCTGCCCGCACCAGCGTCCGCCGCTCGAGTTGGGTCGTGAGCCACTCCAAGGCGGCCGCAAGGCCGAGGTGGGTCAACACGCTGGGACGCAGCTCGCCGCTGAAGCGCCGCAGTTCGGAGGTGACGGCGCCGATGCGCTGGCGGACCTCCTCGACCTGCTCGCGAGCATCGGATGCTGCGACGCCGTCGGCCACGGCGCCGAGATGGCGGTTGAGCAGGAGCAGTTCGTGAACGGCGACGTCGTGGAGTTCCCGGGCGATGCGTCGCCGCTCGTCCTCCTGGGCACGCGTGGCCTGCTGGAGGTAGCGGCGCCAGCGCTGCTGACGTTCGTGCTGGAGCCGGGCGATCCGGAAGGCGGCGCCCACCTGGATCGCCACGGTCTCGAAGAGTTCCCGGTCGCGGTCGGTCAGCCTCGGGAGCTTGACGCCGGAGATGGCCAGGGCGCGTTGCTCGCCGGCATCGGAGTCGAGCGGAACAGCCGCAAGGTCCTCCGCCTGCCACACCGCGGCAGTCGGCAGATGTTGCGGGCAGGGCACGTGCTCAATCAGGCGGTCGGCCAGGTCTGCCCGCCCACACGCCACCTCGAGTTGGGGGGCCACCCCGACAGCCGGAGTGACGATGACAGCCGCAGCCGACAGGTCGAGCAGGTCGATGAGCCGATTGAGCACCCGGCACAGTTCATCGGCCGGCCGGTCGGTCTCCACCAGCAACGAGGTGGTCTCGCTCAGCACCTCCAAACGCTGGGTGGTCGCCGTCGCCCGGCGTGTCGCCCGCTCGGCCCGGAGGCGGTGAATCCGTTCACGCTCGACGACCGATGCGACCACAGCGCCGCATCCGACGATCACCGCGATCAGCAACAACTCCCCGAGCCATGCGTAACCGTGACGATGATGGACGGCGGCGTTGGGCACGGCCAGCAGCATGGCCCACGCACCGGTACGAAGGCCGCCCTCGAAGCCGTAGCGCAGCGCGGCGTAGACCACCGGGACGACGTAGAGCAAGGCCGGGACATGCACCAGGAAGCCGAGCAGACTGTCGTGTGCACTGTCGTCGAGCAGCGCCTGAACCAACCAGTTGGCGGCGGTGACGAGCAGCACACCGGCCTGGACCAGCCAGAAGCTCCGCTCACCGAGCCGCCGTCGCAGCTGTTGCGGCCATGCGATCGGCCACCAACGGGGCACAGCCCGCAGGGCGTCCTGCACGCGGAGCGTGGACGCCTCGCCCATCACAGGTCCTCGAGCGTGAACAGTCCGTTCTGGAGGGCGCGGATGGCGGCCTCCGTGCGCGAGCCGACCTTCAGTTCCGCGAACACGCGGGTGAGCCGCTGCTGCACGGTCCTGGGGCTGACGCACAGCTCGTCGGCGATCTCCCGGTTGGTCATCCCGCGGGTCGCCAGCAGCAGGACCTGCCGTTCGTCGGCAGTGAGGCCGCGATCGACGGGTGGACGGTCGCCGCCTTCTCGGACCCGGGCGAGGACCTGCCGCACGATGACGGGGTGGAGCACCGACTCACCGGCGTGGACGCGGTGGACCGCGTCCAACAGCTCACGGGCGTCGACGTCCTTGAGCAGGTAGCCGTCGGCGCCGGCCTCGAGCACCGCGAAGGCGAGCGGCTCCTCGTCGTGGACGGTCAGGGCGACGACGCTGACGTCGGGCTGCGCGTCCTTGATGTGCCGGGTCAGTTCGATGCCTCCGACCTCGGGCATCTCCATGTCGATCAGCGCGAGGTCCGGCACGAGGGTCTCGACCAGTTCGATCCCGGCCCGACCGTCGGCCGCCTCACCCACGACCTCCACGTCCCCATCGCGCTCGAGCAGCTCACGGGTGCCTTCGCGAAACAGGGTGTGGTCATCGATGAGCGCCACACGAATGGTCGACATGTGGCCCAGTGTCGCCGTGGGCACGTCGGCAAGGCAGCGCCCTTCGACCCTCACAGCTAGGGCCGAGCGGCCTTAGCTGAGCTGCGCGTTCACGCTATCCCGCGCCACACAGCTCGTCCGAAGCCGCGCGTCACCGACGATCGCGACCGCACATCCGGCAGGGATCCGGTGACCTCCGCCACTGCGTCCCGGCCGACGACCACTGCGATTCTCAGCACACCGTTGGGAGACTGGGAGGCGTGGCAGTGCGGATCGCAGGTCAGAGCGGAGCATCGGCATCCCGAGCCACCGGTAGGCGCGCGGCCAGACAGCGGCGATTGGTCCTACGCCTGCTGCTCGGGAGTCTGCTGCTCGTCGTACTGGGCTCGGCCGCCGCAGCGGTGGCAACCGAAGGTGACGTGCCGTTGACCGACTCACCGACGGCGACAGCGCTGGCGGAGGACGCCCCGTTGGGGGAGGCATACCGGGAGGCCTTCGTCGGCGAGGACGGGATCTACGACCCCGAGCGTGGCATCGTCACCCCCGACGAGGTCGCGTTCGACATCGAGGTCGAAGCCGCCCACGACGGGGAGAACATCTACGTCCGCTACGACTTCCCCACCCCCCTGCCTGCCTACTACCACGACTACTTCGTCTATCGCGACGGTGACTGGGTCCGTGCGGGTCGCTCACCGGTCGGAACCGAGCCACACGGTCTCTACGAGGACCGCATCACGATGTTGGTCGACGACGGCAGCGTGAAGGGCTTCGCGAACCAGGGGGGTTGGCTCACCTGCCACGAGGACTTGCGCGACCCGTTCATGTACGCCTCGGTGTCCGACGACGACGTCGAGGCCCACCCGGTCCTCGGAGACGTCTACGGCAACAGCGACCAGCGCAAGTACATCCCGCAGTCCCGTGATCCGGACGAGCAGTGGTGGAGCTTCGGCGGCTGGGGAGCAATGCATCCTGACCGGGCCGAGGAGTACGAGCAGCGACGCGAGAACGGGGTGTTCCTCGACCTGTGGCACTGGCGAGCGCACCGCTCCGAACCGATCGGCTACAGCGACAACCAGTACGTCTTCGAGCACCGCAACGCCAGCCCCGGTACGGGCCCGTACCGGACCAACTGGGACGATGACGCCGACCAGCCGGCCTTCATGCTCGACCCCGACGTTGAAGGCGCCCCCGCACTGGATTGGGACCTCATCCAGGATCAGGACTACGGGTGGGACGACCAGGGGTTCGTCATCGCCGAGGACGTCAATGCGGTCGCCTTCGATCCCGACCACCAGTGGGAGGAGGGCGACGTCATCCCTCGCCGCCTGCTACAGACCCCCGACGGCAGCCGCGGCGCGATCACAGCTGACAGCGAGCTGGTACGCGACGGGGACTCCGATGGCTGGCGGTGGCAGGTGGAGCTGGCACGGCCGCTCGACACCGGTGAGCCGACCGCCGACAAGGCCTTCCGTCCCGGCCGGACCTACGACGCAGCGATCGCCGTGCACCGGCTGGCAACCGGCAGTCGTTGGCACTTCGTCACACTGCCGTTCTCGATCGGCATCGACATTCCGGGCGATGTGACGGCAAGCCGGTTCGACGGTGAGCGGCCGGACTGGGACGCGATCGAGCCCACGACGCTCACCGCGATGTACCCCGGACAGACCAACTGGCAGTGGCTCACCAGCGACGAGCACCCCGGCGCCAGCGAGGTCCGTGACGACTCGATGTCGGTGCTCGGTTGTCATGACGACGAGATCGGGCTGGCAGCCGCCAATCGGGCCATCGAGCCGGGTCTCGCCGGGGTCGACGCCCACGTCGAGGAGGAGGCCGGCATGTTCGGCATGGTCTTCGACCCCACCAACGCGGTCCTGGTGTTCCTGGTCGTTGGCGCAGGGACCGTCGTCGGCGCGGTCGTGCTGGCACGGCGGCGGCAGCCGAGCAACATCGAACAGGAGGGTCCGGCATGACGGACCCGGCGACACCGCCACAACCGGCATCGGCCCCGGTATCGCAAACGAGCGTTGGTTCCACCGAGCTCGCCCGGTTTCTGGGAGTCGACTACAGCGAGCGCGACCTGCAGCCCGATCACGGCACGTTCGACGCGGACGGCCTTCATCCTGCCACCGTGCTCAACCGCCGAGCGTTCTTCCGAGGCCTCGCCGTCGCGCTGGCGGCCGCCGGTGTCGCCAAGCTCGGCGGGTCGGCGGTCGCGCAGGCCATGACGGACGCAGAGGCTGCTGTCGCCGACGGCACCGCCGAGCAGCTCGCGACCGCCGAGCGCTGGGTCATGGTGATCGACCTCGCCAAGTGCAACGGCTGCAAACAGTGCATGACCGCGTGCAAGACCGGGCACAGCCTGCCCGAAGACGACCAGCACTGGATCGACGTGTGGGAGGAGCAGGGACCTTACGGCACCTTCTTCCGCCCACGTCCCTGCATGCAGTGCGACAACTCGCCGTGCACCACCGTGTGCCCGGTCGGAGCCACCTACACCAACGACGCCGGCATCATCCTGGTGGACAACAACAAGTGCATCGGGTGCCGGATGTGCATGGTGGCCTGCCCCTACGACGCACGCTACTTCTGGTGGAATGAGCCCGAGACCCCCGCGCACCTCACCGAGGACGACTACTCACCCGAACTGACCATGCCGGCCCGACGCGGGACGGTCGGCAAGTGCGTCTTCTGCGCCGACTACCTCCAGCAGTCACGCCTGCCCCGCTGCGTCCAGCAGTGCCCCCAGAACGCAATGTGGTTCGGGGAGAAGACCACGGACGTGGTCACCAACGGCGACGACGTCCGCCGACTCACGGAACTGCTCGAGACGGGCGGCGCGACCCGTTACAAGGAAGAGAAGGGGACCGAACCGAAGGTCTTCTACCTACCCCACGGACGGGAGGTCTGACCCATGACCTCGGCGGTCGAACAGCTGGCGATGCGGCCACTCGGGGAGCGACCCGGACGCGGCTACTGGGTGCTGGTCGCCGCCATGGCCGCGCTGGTCGTCCTCGGCCTGGTGGCCTGGATCATCCAGTTGCGCGAAGGCCTGGGGGTGACCGGGCTGAGCTCTTCGGTCCCCTGGGGCGTCTATATCGTCAACTTCATCTT
The DNA here is from genome assembly GCA_007122985.1 of Nitriliruptoraceae bacterium. Classification (GTDB taxonomy): domain Bacteria; phylum Actinomycetota; class Nitriliruptoria; order Nitriliruptorales; family Nitriliruptoraceae; genus SKTG01. Next base: position 14,936 of record SKSM01000171.1, read on the forward strand.
CTTCGTCGGCATCAGCTACGCCGGAACCCTGCTCTCGGCCGTGCTCCGACTCGTCCACGCGGGCTGGCGACGTCCGATCACGCGCATCGCCGAGGTGGTCACCGTCTCGTCCCTGGTGATCGCTGCGGTGATGATTCCTGCGGACCTCGGCCGGCCGGTCATCGCGCCCTGGCAGATGCTCATCTCGGGCAGGGGCGAATCGCCCCTGGTGTGGGACATGGTCGTGCTGACCACCTACCTGGTTGCGGCGTTCATCTTCCTGGTGATCCCGATGATCCCCGACATGGCCCGCTGTCGTGACACCCATCCAACCGGGACCGGCCCGCGCTACCGCCTCTACTCCTGGATGGCCGCTTCATGGAACGGCCACGCCCGCCAGTGGCAGCGGCTGGAACGGGCCATGGGCATCCTGGCGATCACGATCATCCCGGTCGCGATCCTGGCGCACTCGGCGGTGGCCTGGATCTTCGGCGTCACCCCGCGTCCGGTGTGGAACAGCACCATCTTCGCGCCGTACTTCGTCGTCGGTGCGGTGTTCAGCGGTACGGCGGTGATCGTGGTCATCATGGCCGCCTACCGGCGGGTGTTCCACCTGCACGTGTTCTTCACCGAGCGCCACTTCGTGCGCCTCGGCTACATCCTGCTCACGCTCAACCTCGTCTACATGTACTTCACGTTCAGTGAGTACTGGACGATCGGCTACACCGTCCAGGCCGACTACCAGGCTCCGCTTGCCTCGATCCTGTCCGGCGCTCATGCCTGGGCGTTCTGGTTCGCGATCATCCTCGGCATGCTGGTCCCAGCTGCGCTGGTGGCACTGCCATGGACCCGAACGGTCGGCGGCATCACGACCGCCTCGGTCCTGGTGGTCACCGGCATGTGGCTCAAGCGCTGGATCATCGTCGTACCGCCGCTGGAAACGGGCATGACGCCCGGGAGCCTTGCCAGCTACGCACCCACCTGGGTGGAGGGGGCGATCACCCTCGCCGGCGGCGCCGCCCTGGTGCTGATCTTCCTGGGGTTCCAGCGCCTGTTCCCGGTGATCTCCATATGGGAGGTCGAGTACGGCGACGAGGAGGACCACGTGCCTGCGGCCAACGTGCGCAACGGGGAGGTGCCAGCATGAGGGGCAGACTGGCCGCGATCGGGGTCGCGACGATGCTGATGGTCGCTGCTCCGGCGGCGGCGAATCCCGCGAGCACCGAGGTGGCGATCGTGGTGGAATCGGGTGCGCGGACCGGCGAGCCGCTCGACGTGACGATCACGCTGAGCGATGCCAGCGGCGATCCGGTGAGCGAAGCCCCGGTCATGGTGCTCGAGGAGCTGCGGTTCTTCGACTACCACGACGTCTCGACCGTCGGCGAGACCCGGACCGACCACCGGGGCATCGCGACGCTCACCTACGTTCCGGGCAGGGCAGGACAAGGCCGGTTGATCGCCGAGTACCCCGGAGCAGACGAGCTCGACCCGGCTACGGACACGGCGATGATCACGGTCGAGGAGGGTGTCGGGGTCGTCAGCCCGGTCATCCCAGCTACCCCAGACCCCCTGCTTCCCCGCGGAGTCACCGCGGTGTGGTTTCTCCCGCTGCTGCTCGCCATCTGGCTGGCGATCGCCACCTCGGTCTACAACGTCCTGCGCATCCCGGCCGAGCGGGGGACCGCCCATGAGGCGTGACCTCCGCGACAGCCCATGACCAGCGGTCACGCGCTGCTGCTCGCCGCGGCATCCACCGGGACCACGGCGACCTTCGCCGTCGTGGTGGCCACGCTCCGCGATGGACGCCACCGGCACACGCCCGGACACGGCCCCCGGCGATCACCACCCAGCGACACGCCTGCCCGCGTCGGCCACGTCGCAAGCTGGGCGACGCTCGCGCTCGTCGCCGCTGCGACCGGTCACCTCGCTGTCCAACTCGCTCTCGCTGACTTCTCCGTTCGTTACGTCTGGGCCCACACCGCCACCTACGAGCCGGTCCTGCGACGGATCAGTGCCCTGCTCGCCGGTCAGGAGGGTTCGTTCCTGGTCTGGTCACTGGCGGCGGCGGGAGCGGCGACGTGGGCCGCCGCACGCTGGCGTCGGACCGCCGCTGCGCACCGCTCCGACGCCGCCATCGTGCACGTGGTCGCTTCCGGCGTCACGCTCGGGGTGCTCGCCCTCACCATCGCGGCCGCACCGTTCCAGTCCTTTGCCGCCGCGTTCCCGGACGCGGAGGGCGGCACGCCGCCGCTGGAAGGTCGCGGACTCAACCCGGTACTGGCCAACCTATGGATGCCGCCGCACACCCTGCTGACGTTCACCGCCTACGCGCTGATCGGCCTGGCGTTCGCGGTGGCCGTGCTCGAACTGCTGCGCGCCGCACAGGGGCGTGCTGACACCGTCCAACCCTGGCGCCAGGTCTGCGTGCGGATCGCCCGATGGTCCTGGGTAGCGCTGTCGGCCTCACTGTTCACCGGACTGGTCTGGGCCTACCAGGAGATGAGCTTCGGCTGGTTCTGGTCCTGGGACCCGGTCGAGGCCACCACGCTGGTGGTGTGGCTGGTGCTGACGGCAGCATTGCACGCGCGGCGTGCGCCGGGCGACGGCAGACGTCGGTCGGTCCACGCACCACTGCTGACCGCGCTCACGTTCGCCACGGTCGTCCTCACCTCGTTCATCACCCGGTCGGGGCTGCATCCGAGCGTGCACGCATTCGCCAGCGGTGAGACCGGCCGCGAGCTCGGACTCGCGCTCGCCGTCGTCACGCTCGGGCTGGCGGTCCTGGGCGCGGCCGCGGCGCGCCATGTCGCCGCCACCCCTCCGCACCGACCGTGGCTGTTCTGGGCCGTCTGGCTGCTGCTCGGTGGTGCCGGCCTGATCACCTGGGGACTGGTCTATCCGATCGCCTCGGTCGAGGTGTTCGGCCGGGCGACAGAGCTCGACACCGGCTTCTTCACGCTGTGGGGCTACCTGATCGCCGTCGGGCTGCTTCTGTTGCTGGGCTTCGGCCTACAACGGGCGCAAAGGCCCCGGCGCGAGGCCACCGTCACCGCCGTCGGCTTCCTGGGTCTGACCGTGGTGGCTGCGTTCGTCACGCCGGTGGAGTCGTTCGAGCTGATCGGGGCCGAGCGACGTGCGACGGTCGGCGCCATGGAGGGCCTTCTCGGACACGCGAGCCTGCTGACCCTGCTACCGCCCGCGGTGTACGCGCTGATTGCCATCGCAGAACGGTGGTGGGTCGAAGGCCGCCGGGGAGGGCGGCGTCACCATCGCTCAGAAGCGGGCAGCGCGCTCGCCCACCTCGGTGCCGTGTTGGCGATCGTTGGCGTGACCTTCGCCACCGTGCTGTCGACGACCGTGACCGTCCATGTCGATCCCGGCACGCAGCACGGCGTCGGCGACGGTGTCGCCGTACACATCGACGACGTCCAGCGCTCCGAGCACACCGACGCTCTGGGCAGGGTCATCGAGCAGCGTGAGACGGTCACCGTGGAGGTCCACACGGCCAGCGGCCTCGCAGCCTCCGGACAGACCACGCTGTCCACCTATCCCGAACGCGACGGCGGCCGCCATCCGCAGGTACTGGTCGACCGCAGCATCCTCGACGACACCCAGGTGATCTACCACGGCGTCGCAGAGCAGTCCGCCGCAGGCGTGCCCGTCACCGTTCGCAGGATCCCCCTGATCAGCCTGGCCTGGACCGGTTCGCTGCTCATGGTCATCGGCATGGGACTGGTCATCACCGGCCGCCGGCCACCTGCGCTGTCCGAGGACACCCAGGACTCGCTGCGAACCGGACGGCTCCTCGGGGCAACGCCGGGAGGCACAGGATGAGCGAGCTCATCGCCACCAACCCCGTTCCCCCACAGGGCGGATCCCCGGCCGGGTACCTCGGTCAGGTGGCGCCAGCCGCAGTGCATCTCGAGGACGTCTCGCGGTCCTTCGGCCACGTGCTCGCCCTCGACCGGATCACGACCCAGATCCCGGCCGGGACGACCGTCGCGCTCGTCGGTCCCAACGGCGCCGGGAAGTCAACCCTCCTTGCCACCATCGCCGGGCTGGTGCGCCCGACGTCCGGCTCGGTGTGGGTCGGTGGTCACCCGGTGGATCGCGCCGGCGACACCGCCGCCCTCGCCGGCGCCCTCACCCACTCGACCATGCTCTACGACCGACTCAGCGGCCGGGAGAATCTCGCGCTGCACGCTCGGCTGCACGGACGACCGACGGCGCAGGTGGAGGCCGTGCTCCACGAGGTGGACCTCACCGACACGGCCGACCGTCTCGTCGGCGACTGCTCGCACGGGACACGCAAGCGGCTCGCGCTCGCACGGACGCTGCTCCACGATCCGCCGCTGCTGCTCCTCGACGAGCCGTTCGCGGGCCTGGACCCTGCGTCGCAGGAACGGCTCGCCGAGACCCTCGATCGCCTCCGTGGCTCGCACACGATCGTGTTCTCCACGCACGACACCAATCGAGCGATCAGCGGCGCCGACCGCGTGCTGTCCCTGGACAGCGGCCACATCGTGCCCTCACCACCGACCTCCGGCGCTGCTGCGGCGGCCGACGCCACCTGTGGGGGGCAGTCTGATCGAGCGTCGGCACGTCCCACCCGCCCTGCCGGCCTGCTCCGCAGCGCATGGGAAGTCCTGCGAAAGGACGTGACCATCGAGGTGCGGAGCCGCTCGATCTCCACCTCGGTGCTGGTCTTGGCCGCCCTTCTGGCCACCGTGCTCGGCATGGCGTTCGAGCCGCTGGCCGGCAGCCCGCGCGCAGTCAGCGGCATCCTGTGGGTCCTTGTCGTCTTCGCTGCGCTCCACGCGCTGGCCCGGAGCTTCGACGACGACTTCCGCGACGACGCACTCCACGGACTACTCCTTGCCGGGGCCGACCCGGCCGGGGTCTACCTGGGCAGGGTGACGAGCACGGCGCTGTTCCTTCTGGTGATCGCCGTCACCTCGGCAGCCACCGTCAGTGTGCTGTTCGCCGCGCCGGCGCTGCTACAGCTGCTACCACGGCTGTTGGTCGTCCTCGTGCTCGCCGCAATCGGTCTCGCTGCTGTCGGCAGCGTCCTGACCCTGCTCTCCCGTCACTCCCGACTCGGCGAGACCCTGTTGCCGCTGCTGTTCCTCCCACTGGCGGTGCCGGTGCTGTTGGCCGGGGTGGACTCGGTGGTGATCCTGCTCGAGGTCGGCAGGCTCGACACCGGCTGGCTGGTGGTGCTCTGCGCGTACGCGCTCGGGATGGTCGCCGCCGGTGGGATCGTCTTCGAACACGCAGCGGAAGGCTAGAGATCATGCTGTTCCGACGAATCGGGCTCTTCGGACTCGTCGCTGTGCTCGCAGCGACCGTCCTGACAACGACGCAGGCGTCACGCACCTTCTACGGGGTGGAGCATCCGGTGAACCTGCTGTTCTACGCCCACGTCAGCGTGGCATGGGTCGGCTTCGCCGGACTGCTCGTGGCCGCCCTCGCCAGCGCCGCCTACCTCCACAACCCCGTCGAGCGCCGCACATGGATCGCCCAGGCGGCGGTGCGTGTCTCGTTCGCATTCATCACCCTCACGCTGATCACTGGCATGGTGTGGGGACGCTTCATCTGGAACTCGTGGTGGGAGTGGAGCGACATCCGACTGGTGACTGCTCTGGTGGTGTGGTTCGTCTACGCCGGTCATCTGCTCTTCCACCAACAGGCGCAGCACGCGACCGACTACCGCCGGGGTGCCGTGTTCTGCGTGCTGGCGTCGATCTCCGTGCCCATCACCGTCGCGTCGACCCGGCTGTGGCAGAGCCCGTTCCACGGCACGACCCTGGCCAGCGACGGCGTGACGGTCCATGCCCCGGCGTTCGCACTCGCACTACTCGGAGCCACCGCCGTCTATGCCTACCTGGTGCTGCTGCGCTCACGGCTGCACCAGGCCGAACACGTGACGGCCAGATCACGGGAGTTCGCACGATGACGGGTCTGGAGTACGTCCTTGCCGCGACCTTCGCTGTCGTCGGGCTGGTTCCGCTCAGCATGGCTCTGCGCTGGGAACGCCGGCTCGCCGCCACGCTTCACGACACCCAACCACCCCCGGCGCCGCACCGCGGCGACGTCGGCTCCCCTGTTCGAGCAGGCTCCGAGCGGACCGGCAGATGAGACGCCACAGGCGCAATGTCCTTGCTGCGGCAGTCACCGTGACGGCCATGGCGACCGTGCTCATCGGAACATTGCAGTCATCGGTTCCCTTCGTCTCCCCAGGGCAACTCGACGACGATCTCGATGGCCGCCGCGTCCAGGTCGAAGGCGTCGTCGCATCCGTCGTCCCGGGCGACGACCATGTGCGGCTCGAGCTCTCCGACGGTGATGCCGGGACTGTGTCTGTGTCCTACGCCTACAGCGAGCACCGTCCGCTGACGCTGGAGGTCGGCCGCATCGTCGTCGCCAAGGGCCAGTACCGCGATGGTGAGGTCGCCGCAACCCAGGTGTCGGTACGGGCCCACGAGGAGTAGCGGCCGCCCCGTGCAGCCGAAACCACCCCTACCCTCGCGGACGTGCGGATTCAGGTGCGCGCCTACGCCGAGCTCGTCGATCTGGTCGAGGCGAGCGAGTCCGAGGTGCCGTTCGGGCAGCCGCGCTCGGTGAAGGACCTGGTCGAGTCGATCGGCATCCCGCACCCGGAGATCGGGTTGCTGCTCGTCGACGGCGTGGCGGTGGGCTTCGACCACCTGCTCACCGGGGGCGAACGGGTGGCGGTCTATCCGCCGTTCTGCCAGCTGGTTCCCGACGACGACGCCGACCTGTGGCCCGCACCGGTGGAGCCCCGACGGTTCGTGCTCGACGTCCACTTGGGCACCCTCGCCCGGCGACTGCGACTGCTCGGGTTCGACAGCTGGTACCGCACGGATGCGGGCGACACGCAGCTCGCCCGCATCGCCGTGGACGAGCAGCGCATCCTGCTCACGCGCGACCGCGAGCTGCTGATGCGCCGGGTCATCCGACACGGCTACTGCCCCCGATCCGACGATCCGGATCAGCAGGCCATCGAGGTGGTCCGTCGCTACGCACTCGCCGAGCGACGGGCGCCTCTGACCCGGTGCGTGCGCTGCAACGGCGAGCTCACGCCGGTCGACAAGGCGGACGTGTTCGATCAGCTGCCGCCGCGGACACGCCACGCGTTCGACTCGTTCGCGCGCTGCCCACGCTGTGACCAGCTCTACTGGCCGGGCTCGCACGTGGACGCGGTCGGGACGTTCCTGGCCCGGGTCGCGGACGAGGCGACCGTGCGCTGACCGACGCCCTGGCAGCCCTATCCGGCGAACCCCTACTCTCACCGGCATGCGCGCGTTGCTGGACCGCAGCCTCACTGGGCTTGCACGCCTTGCACTGCGCGGCTTCTTCCGCGATCTGGAGATCGTCGGCCGCGAGCACATCCCCCGTGACCGTCCGCTGCTGATCGTCGCCAACCACTTCAATGCACTGTTGGATCCGGTCCTGGTGATGCACGCCTTCGGGCGCCTGCCGCGATTCGTGGCGAAGGCGGCGCTGTGGCGGCCGGTGTGGGCCCGGCCCTTCCTGTGGCTGGCGGGCATGGTTCCGGTGCACCGACCACAGGACGGTGGTGACCGCGACCACAACCGCTCGACGTTCGCCACGTGCCACGAGCAGCTCGCCCGTGGCCGGGCCGTGGCCCTGTTTCCCGAGGGGCGGCTGTCCCGGGTCCCGATGCTGCGCCGCCTACGTACCGGTGCCGCCCGGATCGCGATCGGCGCACGACAGGCCGGGGCCGAGGGCCTTGCGATCCAGCCGGTCGGGCTGCTCTACGAGGACAAGGTCGCACTGCGCTCACGTGCCCTGGTGCGCATCGGCGCTGCGATCCAGCTCGACGAGCACCTCGAGGGCAGCGGCGACACCGACGCGCAGCCCGACGATCCGGCTGCGGTCCGCCGACTCACCGACGAGATCGAGCAGCGCCTGCGTGTGCTGGCACCGGCCTACCGCGACGAGCGTGAGGCGGCAGTGCTCGGCACCGCCGCCGACCTCGCCCTGCGTGATCCCGACCGCCTCCCCCCGCGGCCTGCCCCGCTGTCCCGGCGCGAAGAGGTGGCCCGACAGCTGGCCGCCGCCCCGGACCACGTCCGCGAGCGGATCCACGATGCACTGGCGCGCTACCAACTCGGGCTGTCGCTCCTCGGGCTCCGTGACGCCTACCTGGTCGCTGACTACCGCCTGCGTCGGCTGGCGGGGCTGCTGCTGATCACCGCCCTCAAGCTCGCGGTCGTCGCCCCGTTCGCCGCGTTCGGCGCCGCAGCCAACGCACTGCCGTACTGGGCGGTCCACTGGGCCGGGCGGCTGGTGGGCGACCCGGCACTACGGGCCAGCGCCCGCCTGCTGACCGGCGTGGCCCTGTTTCCCGCAACGTGGCTGATCCTCGCCTGGCTGGCACCGTGGGACGCATGGCTGGCGCGGATCGGCATCGTCGTCATCGCCCCCGCGCTCGGTCTGGTGGCCGTGCGTGCCCTCGAGCACCTGATCGCGGTCCACCAGACCTGGCGGGGCTGGATCGCGCTGATCGAGCGCCGTGGCGAACTCGAGCAGCTGCGAGCCGACCGCCAGCACCTCGTCGACCTGGTCGACCAGACGGCGGCCGACGTCGACGTGTCGGATGCACACGGGCCCTCGCACACCGGGTAGTCCACAATGGGCCGCCCTGGGTGGCAGCTTCGGGCCCCCGGTCGGGACGTGCCCCGACGCCCGTGGGTCCACCGTTCGCGATCGAGCGCCCCCATCGTGGCGGCCGGTCAGCTGCCGCGGCCGTCCCCGATCAGCGCCAGGTGGTCGCGGTCGAGCGGCAGGTCGGCATTCCCCCGCGTCGCCAGGATCTGGACGACGCCCAGATCGCCGCGCTCGAAGGCGACCGAGGACCCGGCCATGTACGCACGCCACACCCGCGCCGCGACCGCACCGACCTCGTCGACGATCTGGTCGTAGGCGGCCTCGACGTTGGCCACCCAGTGCCCCAGGGTGCGGGCGTAGTGCGGACGGAGCTGTTCGAGGTCGCGCAGCTCGAACCCTCCACGCTCGATCAGCTGCGCCATCCGGTGCGCCGGCACCAGCGCACCGTCGGGGAACACGTAGCGGCCGATGAAGCTGTCCGGCGACTCGCCCAGGTCCCGGACCACGTTGCGCTTGCCGGTCGTGATGGCGTGGTTGAGCAGACGCCCTCCGTCCGACAGCCGCTCGTAGAGGTGGGCGACGTACCGCTCGAGCTGATCCGAGCCCACGTGCTCGGCCATCCCGATCGATGCGATCGCATCGAACCGCTCGGAGACGTCGCGGTAGTCGCTCAGCTCGATCCGCACCCGGTCGCCGACTCCCGCGGCGGCCGCGCGTTCACGGGCCACGGCCGCCTGGTTCTCCGAGAGGGTCACACCGAGCACCTCGACCCCGTGGTAGCGGGCGGCGTGGATCGCCAGCGAGCCCCAGCCACAGCCGACGTCCAGCAGCCGCTCGCCCGGACGCAGGGAGAGCTTGCGGCAGACCAGTTCGAGCTTGCGCCGCTGCGCGCGGTCGAGCACCGAACGGTCAGAGACAGGAGCGTCGCGGTCCTCCTCCGCGAAGTACGCACACGAGTAGACCATGTCCTCGTCGAGGAACCGCTGGTAGAGGGCGTCGCCCACGTCGTAGTGGTGTTGGATCGCCGCGGCGTCACGTCGGCGGCTGTGACGCCGGCCGCGCAGGGTGACCCGGCCGCCCTGACCACGGTCGGGGGGCCGCGGCAGCCGCAGCAGCGCACGGGCGAGCGCGAGCCGGCCACGGACGGTCAGGCCGTCGCGGAACCGCGACAGATCCCGCAGGGAGGCGACCATCGAGCCCTCGACGTCCACGGCTCCCGAGAGGTAGGTCTCACCCGCCTGCAGGTCGTTGGGCGGCACCAGCAGCGCCCGCAGGGACCACGGGTGGTGCAGGACCAGGCGATAGTCCGACGGCGTCGGCCCGAGGTCGCGGCCGTCCCACAGGCGCAGCGGAAGGTCGATGCCGGCAACGCTGAAGCGCTGCTGGAGCTCGGTGACGACCTCAGCAGCGTCTGCGTCCGAAGCAGGAACGAGCGCAACCACGTCAGAGAGCCTGCCGCGTCGGTGGGCGCAGGTCAAGGCGACTCCGTCGTACGGGCCTATGGACCGACACGCTCGAGCCGATGCACCGACAGCTCACAGCCAGGGCACGTTCGCCTCGAGGTCGCCGAGCAGCTCGCGTGCGACCAGCATCCGGTGGACCTCGTCGGGGCCGTCGTAGAGCCGGGCGCCCCTGGCCTGTCGGTACATCCGCTCCAACGGCAGGTCGCCGCTGATGCCGGCCGCGCCGTGCACCTGGATCGCACGGTCGAGGACGTCGTGGAGCATGCGCGCGACGGTGAACTTGATAAGTGAAGTCTCCACCCGGGCGGATCCACCGGCATCCATGATCCTGGCGGTGTCGAGCGTCATCAGCCGGGCGGCCTGGATCTGCGCTGCGGACTCGGCGACGTAGCGGTGGATCTCACCCTTCTCGGCGAGCAGCGAGCCGTGGACGTGCCGCAGGTTCGCCCACGAGCACATCATCTCGAACGCCCGCTCGGCCTGTCCGAGCCATCGCATGCAGTCGAACACGCGGCCGGGTTGCAGCCGTGTCTGCGAGATGCGAAATCCCTCGCTGCGCTCGCCCAGCAGGTGCGACGCCGGCACGCGGACGTGATCCAGCCGGATCTGGCCGTAGATCCCGGCTTCCTCGCCCATGACCGGTATGAGCCGCTCCACGGTGTAGCCAGGCGTGTCGGTGGGAACCAGGAACGCCGAGAACTGCCGGTGCAGGGACGCGGTCGGATCGGTCTTGGCCAGTACCGTCGCCACGTCCGCCCGGTCCCCCCACGACACGAACCACTTGCGACCCTCTATCACCCAGTCGTCACCGTCACGGGCGGCCGTGGTGCGGATCAGCTTCGGGTCGGAGCCGGCCACCTCCGGCTCGGTCATGGCCAGGCTCGCGAAGATCTCGCCGTCCACCAGCGGGGCGAGCCAGCGCTCACGCTGATCGGCGGTGCCGTGGCGCTGGATCAGCAGCGCGTCCTGGAGGGTGTGGGTGCCGAGCGCCACGGCGGCCGGCGTCGAGCGGCCGATGACCTCGTTGACGTAGACGTAGTCGAGCAGCGACAGCCCGCCCCCGCCGAGCTCCTCGGGGTGCCCCAGCGCCCAGAGCCCCTGATCCTTGGCGCTGGCCATCAGCTCGCGCAGCTGGTCGGCATGGTCGCGGCGCAGGACGCGGTCCTCGACGGGGACGACCTCCTCGTCGACGAACCGCCGAACGCTCTCGCGCAGGAGGGCGATCTCCTCGGTTGGTCCGAACCCGTCCATCATCCCGTCCTCACCTCGGAAGTGCTCATCGGGGCTTCAAGCGACGGGGCAGCCGCACACGTCCACCGCCCCAAGGAGGCCTGACCGGCTCGACTCCGGATAGGGACGAAGGTCGTCACCCGCGGTGGCGGTCGACTCCCCTGCGCGCCCAGCCCCGCCAGGGAACGACACACGCGGGGATGCCGTCGGACCCCGTCGGCGGCCCCGCATGCGCTCCTTCGGGTTAGGGTGCGCGCCCGATCCGTCAGGAGCAGCCGGTGGACACACCGATCTTCGAGCGCGTCGGTGATCGATTCGTCGCGACCACGCTGGCCCGCGGCCCCTGGGACGCCGACGCCTGCCACGGCGGCGCCCCGGCCGCCCTGCTCGCCGCGTCGATCGACGCCGCTCCGGCGCTGACGGTGATGCAGGGTGTGCGGCTGACCTACGACCTGCTGCGCCCAGTGCCCATCGACACCCCGCTGTCGCTGGACGTCCGGGTCGTGCGTGAGGGCAAGCGGGTCCAGACGCTCGAGGCGACCCTCACCGACGACGAGGTGGAGCTCGTGCGCTGCCGGGCCCTACGGATCCGTGTCGGCGACGTGACGCTGCCCGCAGACCGCCCTGAGGCCGACCCCGCTCCGCGGCCCGCCCCGGACGACCTAGAGCGGTTCACCGGCCTGCCGTCGTTCGAACCGGACGGATTCTGGCTCGCTGTGGACGTCCGCTTCGTCTCGGGGATGCTCGGCACCCCGGGCCCCGGGGTCGCGTGGTTCCGGGTCGCCGTCCCGTTGGCCGACGGCGTGGAGCTCACACCGCTCGCCCGCGTCGCGGCGGCGGCCGACTTCGGCAACGGCATCGGCCCACCGCTCGAGCTCGGCCCGTACCGCTACCTCAACCCGGATCTGACCGTCGACATCCACCGCCTACCGGTCGACGACTGGGTGGCGGTGTCGGCCCGCTCCGTCGCCGAGTCGAACGGCATCGGCATTGCCAGCTCGACCCTCGCCGACCGCGCCGGGGCCATCGGCACCGGTCTGCAGTCGCTGTTCATCGACGCCGCCTGACCTCGCTCGCAGCGTCCGTCCGGAGAGCCGCTGGGCCGCTGGGTGGGCCGGCGGACAGCCTCACCGGGCTGCGAGGTCGGTCCGCGATGCCCGCTCCGGCCGGACCAGCCGCCGCCCGTCGACCGTGACGTCGACGCGGGCGTCGTCGAAGCAGATGCGTCCGGCGATCGGCCGCGACTCCGGATGCGGCGTCGGATACTCCCAGGCCACGTCCTCGAGCACCTGTCCGCCGACCCGGAGGTGGTAGTAGCGGGTGGTGCCCTTGTACGGGCAGTGGGTGACGGTCTCGGACGACTCGAGCAGCTCGCGCCGCACGCCCGTCGGCGGGAGATAGCGCCGCGCGATCAGCCCGGTCTCGTAGAGCACCACCGCGGCGCGAGTGTCGGCCACCACCTCGCCGGCCACCTCGACGGTCACGTGACGGGTGGAGGCGAGCGCGTCGATGCGCACGTACGGATCGCGCGGGTGGACGAACACCTGCTCGTCCTCCTCGAACCAGGCGTCCATCGCCTGCCAGGGGATGCGCACGTGCCCGGCGAGCGCCGGAGTGGAGGGCTCCACCGCGATGCTGGCGGCGCCGTCGGCCCTGACACCGTCGACCACCACGTCGTGGGTCTCCGCGCGATCACCGGTGCGCAGCTCGGTCGTCGCACCGGTCGGCTCGAGCACGGCGACGACATCCTCCTGCGGCAGGTAGTAGGCGGGGTACTGCGGCCGCTCCCACACCAGCAACGGCCGGTCGGTGTCCACCACGAGCCGTCCACCCAGGTAGGCGCGGATGCGCTTGAGGCCGGGTTCGTGGCGGATCAGCGACGCGGACATGGCCGGTGGGCTCCTCGTGACCGGTTCCTGGACGGACACAGAAGGCAACCCGTCGGCGGCGTGCGCACTTCCACCGTCGTCGATGTCCGTCGGCGGCGGCCACCACCGGACACCTCGGTGCACCTTGTCCGGATCATCCGGACGAACGGCCCCGGTGAGCGGTCAGCGCGACGTCCGGTCAGCCGGGATCGACCACGAAGGTCTGCTCGTCGTAGTCGACCCGGTCTCCGGACTCCGCGTCGATCTCGAAGACGACCACGCGCCACTCCCCGGGCGTCCAGTAGGTCTCCTCGAAGCGGAACTCCTCCCAGTTGCCGAGGCTGCCGCCCATCGTGAAGCCGTCGAGCGTCGGCTGGGAGTCCTGGCCGTGGTAGGCCTCGTACTGGACATTGGCCTCGAAGGTGTTGGAGCAGCCGACCACCTCGACGGTCACCGGGCTGTCGCCGGCGTCCTGCCACCCGTCGCCGTCAGGGCTCGGGAAGGCGATGGTCGCGCCCGGTGACTCGTCGTCGATGGCGCCGCAGTCGGGGATCGCCTCCGCCGGGGGACGGTGGGAGGCGATCCCGTCCTCGTCGCGGTCGTCGTCCTCCTCCGCGGCCGGCTCGGCGTCGGCGTCATCGTCCCCGTCCTCCGGGTCGTCCTCCGCCTCCGGCTCGTCCACGTCGTCGCCGTCCTCGGACTGCGAGCCGAGGTCGTCGATGGAGAGCTGCTCGTCGTCGCTGCCGCAGGCCACGAGCATCAGCGCCGTCGCCGCGCCGACCACGACGAAACGCAACGAAACGACACATCTGACGTGCCGCACCGTCCGTCGGTGCTGGCCCTGGAGCGCTCGCATGGGACCTCCGGTCGGTTGCGACGGTCGGTTGCGGCTCGCATCCGGGAGGGTAGACCGGCAGACGCGGACAGGCGTGGAACCGGCTCCGGCGGACCCGTCGAGCCACCGACCGCACGGCCAGGGACCGGCGTCGTCCGGACGGTGGGCATTGGGGCGGATGGCCACCCCCGCAGCGGGCCGAGGCACCGTATCGTCGCGGGCCCAGGCGCGGCACGTCCGGCACAGGTCCGGCCAGGTCCGGCGCGCCCGGCGCGCCCGGTGC
>SKSM01000070.1 GCA_007122985.1 Nitriliruptoraceae bacterium
CCCACGGCCGCGCACCGACCCCGGCCCGATGGCCGGCGTCCGCGTCTGACGGCCGGGCGGGTGGTGCGGCCGTGCTGAGCTCCACCCGCAACCCCCGGGTGCGCGACCTCGCCACGCTCGCACGGCGGCGCGTGCGCCGTGAGCGTGGCCAGCACCTCGTCGAAGGCCCCCGGGCCGTCGCCGAGGCGCTGGACGCCGGTGTGGTCGAGGAGCTGTTCATCGATCCGGACGCCGGGGTGGAGCTGGTGGTGCCGGCGACGGTCACGGTCACCGAGGTGGCCGCGCACGTGCTCGAGCGGCTGGCCGACACCACCGCACCACAGGGCGTGGTCGCGCTGGTGCGCACCCCGCAGTCCGACCTCACCGCGACGGTCGCCGGCGGCCGCACCGTGGTGCTGCACGCGCTCGCCGATCCCGGCAACGCCGGCACGATCCTGCGCACGGCAGACGCCGCCGGTGCCACCGGGGTGGTGCTGACCGCGGGCAGCGTCGATCCGTTCGGCCCCAAGGCGCTGCGGGCGGCGGCCGGCTCGACCTACCACCTGCCGATCACCACCGAGGTCGACCTGGCTGCCGCGATCGCGGCCTGCCGCGACGCCGGGCAGCGGGTGCTCGGGCTCGACGCCGACGCGCGCGACACCGTCGACGACCTGGACGCGACCACACCCACCGCCCTGGTGCTCGGCAACGAGGCCCACGGGCTGGACCCCGCCGCGCTCGCGGGACTCGACGGGGCCGTGGCCGTGCCGATCCACGGCCGGGCGGAGTCGCTCAACGTCGCCGCGGCGGCCGCGGTCGCGCTCTACGCGCTGGCCCGTGGCCGGGACACCGGCGCCGCGGCACCGCCCTCGCGGCCCTGACGGCGCTGTCCGCGTCGGTCGGCCCACCCCGGGGATGGGCCTGGTGTGTCGTGGCCCGCAGGTCGCGCGTCTACCCTCGCCGGCCACGACCCGAGAACCGTTGGATCCCTGGATCCGACCACCTGCCCGGAAGGCATCAGCGTGAGCGACCTGGAGGCGTTGCAGCACGAGGCGCTGACGGCGGTCGACGCTGCCGACAGCCTGGACGAGCTCGACCGGGTCCGGGTGCGCTTCACCGGCAAGCGCTCGCAGCTGGCCGTCCTTCAGAAGGGCATGCGCGAGCTCTCGCCGGAGGAGCGGCGTGCACGCGGCCAGGCCCTCAACGCCTTCCGCGACGCCTTCCAGGCGGCCTACGACACCCGCTACCAGCAGCTCCAGGCCGAGGCCCTGCGCTCCCGCCTGGAGGCCGAGCGGCTCGATCTCACCCTGCCACCTCGGCGACTGCCGCCGGGCCGTCCGCACCTGCTGACCCAGGTCGAGCAGGAGATGCTCGAGGTCTTCATCGGCATGGGCTACCGCGTGGCCGAGGGCCCGGAGGCCGAGGCCGGCAGCTACAACTTCGACCTGCTCAACATCGAGCCCGATCATCCCGCGCGCCAGGAGATGGACACCATCTACGTCGACGGGTTCGACGACGTGGTGCTGCGGACCCACACCTCGCCGGTGCAGGCGCGCGTGATGACCACCAGCCCACCCCCGATCGCCGTGGTGTGCCCGGGGTGGACCTTCCGGGCGGACGCGGTGGATGCGACCCACTCGCCGGTGTTCAGCCAGGTGGAGGGGCTCTACGTCGACGAGCAGGTCACCATGGCCGACCTGCGCGGCACGCTGCTGGCCTTCGCCCGCGCGATGTTCGGTCACGACCGCGACATCCGGCTGCGCCCGTCGTTCTTCCCGTTCACCGAGCCGTCCGCGGAGGTCGACGTCTCCTTCCACGGGCCGGGTGGCAACCACGGCTGGCTGGAGATCCTCGGTGCCGGCATGGTCGACCCCAACGTGCTCGATGCCTGCGGCATCGATCCGGAGCGCTACTCCGGCTTCGCGTTCGGCATCGGCATCGAGCGGGTCGCCATGCTGCGCCACGACGTCGGTGACATCCGCGAGCTGTTCGAAGCCGACGCCCGCTTCCTGGCGCGGTTCTGACCCTGCGCCCGCCGCACCGCCCACCTCGATCGACACCCGGTGGTGCGGGCGGGCCCGTCCCAGCTGACAAGGACCGATCGTGAAGCTGCCGTTGTCCTGGCTCACCGAGCTGGTGGACCTCGACCTGCCGCTCGACGACCTGGTGTCGCTGATGAGCCTGTCCGGGCTCGAGGTCGAGGACGTCACCACCCCGGGCGCCGGTGCGGCCGGGATCCGCACCGCCCGGGTGCTGCACTTCGAGCCCCACCCCGACGCCGACTCGCTGCGGGTGGTGCGGGTCACCGGTGAGGGCGGCGACGGCGAGGTGGAGGTCGTCTGCGGTGCGTCCAACTTCGACGTCGGCGACGTGGTCGCCCATGCGCTGCCGGGCGGGCACGTCCCCGGCGTCACCGGTCCGGACGGTGGCCGCGGCATGACGCTGGAGGCACGCACGATCCGGGGGGTCACCTCGCAGGGGATGCTCGCCTCGCCCCGCGAGCTCGAGCTCGGGGACGACCACGCCGGCATCCTGGTGCTCGCCGACGACACGCCGCTCGGCGCCTCGCTGGACGATCTGATCCCGGTGGGCGACCCCGTGATCGAGATCGCCGTCCAGGCCGACCGCGGCGACCACCTCTCGATCCTGGGCGTCGCGCGCGACCTGGCTGCGATCCTCGACACCACCTGGCGTGCGCCCGAGGTGCCCGCGGCGCCGTCGGGCCCGAGCCTGCCGGTCACCCTGGAGACCGACGGGTGCTCGGCCTTCCACACCTGGGTGCTCGAGGACGTCGCGATCGGGGGGTCGCCGCTGTGGCTGCGCCAGCGGCTGGCCCAGAGCGGCATGCGTCCGATCGACGTCGCCGTCGACGTCACCAACCTGGTCATGCTCGAGCTGGGACAGCCGCTGCACGCCTTCGACCTCGACCAGGTCCGTGGGCCGGCGATGACCGTGCGGGACGCGGTCGGCGGTGAGCAGCTGACCACCCTCGACGGGCAGAAGCGCGAGCTGGTCACCGGCGACCTGGTGATCGACGACGCCGAGCGCCCGGTCAGCCTGGCAGGGGTGATGGGCGGCCTGGACACCGAGGTCTCGCCCGCCACCGCCCGCATCCTGCTGGAGGCCGCGGTGTGGGAGCCGACCACCATCCGGCGGACCTCGCGCCGGCTGGGGCTGTCCAGCGAGGCCAGCCAGCGCTTCGAGCGCGGCGTCGACCCGCAGGGTGCGGCCCGTGCGGTCGCCCGCGCCGCCGGGCTGCTCACCGACCTGGCCGGGGTCACGGCGACCGGCAGCGGGGCGCAGCTGGCCGACCCGCAGCCCGACTGGGCGCAGCGGCCGACGGTGACCCTGGACACCGCCCGGGTACGGCGCACCCTGGCGATGGACCTCACCGACGACGACCAGGCCGGGCTGCTCGCCCGCTCCGGTGCACAGGTCGGCGGCGGCGACGGGCGGCTGGAGGTCACGCCACCGTCGTGGCGGCGGGACCTGACCCGTCCGGCGGACCTCACCGAGGAGATCATCCGCCTCTACGGCTACGACCGGGTGCCCGACCGGCTGCCGGCGTTGCCGACCACCGGGGGCCTGACCCCGGCGCAGCGGCTGGAGCGCGAGGCCCGCCAGCTCGCGCTCGCCGCCGGCTTCCACGAGGCCAAGACCCGCCCGTTCGTCGGCGACGACGCGCTGGCCGGGGTGGTGCCCTCGCCCGGACGGGTGCGGCTGGCCAACCCGCTGGCCCAGGACGCGGCCGCGATGCGCCCCTCCCTGATCGAGGGGCTGCTGCAGGCGGTGCGCCGCAACCACGGGCAGGGCCGGCCGGGGGTCGCCCTGGCCGAGCTCGGCCGGTGCTTCCGACCGGTCGAGGACCCGTTGGCGCAGGTGCTCGACGCCGTGCTCGCCGACGTGCCGGACGCGGACTGGCGCTGGACCGACCCGGACGGCGGTGCGATCCCGGTCCAACCGCGGGTCCTGGCCGTGGCGGCGGCGGGCCTCAAGCTCGGCGAGGGCTGGCTGGAGGTCGACGAGAGCTGGTCGGTCCACGACGTCGTCGACGTGCTCGACCGGGTCGCGCGCCACTTGGCGCCCCCGGACGATCCCGACTGGGCGCTCGAGCGCGTCGCCACCGAACGCGACGGCTACCACCCGGGCCGCACCGCGGTGCTGCGGCTGCGCGGCCAGGAGGTCGGCATCGTCGGCCAGCTCCACCCCGACGAGTCCGACCGGCGCGACCTGCCGGAGACGGTGGTCGTCGGTGAGCTCGTCCTCGAGCCGTTGCTCTCGGCCGTGCCCGAAGACGGCTACCCGCCGGTTTCTGCGCCGACGCTGGTCAAGCACCCGGCGGTGACCGTGGACGTGGCCCTGGTCGCCGACGAGGGCGTCGCCTACGCCACCCTGGAGCGGGCGGTGCGCGAGGGGGCCGGGCACCTGCTCGACGAGCTGTGGTGGTTCGACGAGTACCGCGGCGAGCAGCTCGGCGAGGGCCGGCGCAGCGTGGCGATGCGGCTGCGACTACAGGCGGCGGACCGCCAACTCACCGATGCCGACGCCGAGGCCGTCATCGACCAGGTGGAGGCCGCGGCCGCCGACATCGGCGCGGCGCTGCGACGCTGACCGCCGGGTCGCTCTCGCCGGCGGGATGTCACAGCCCTGTGGCACGCTGGGTGCCGTGGCGGCTGGAGACCAACTGGCGGTGGGAGACCAACTGGCGGTGGGAGATCGCCTGGCGGTGGCAGAACGACTGACGATGGGACACGCATGAGCATCAACAAGAGCCGAGGCTTCCTGTACAAGCTGGCGCGCATCCTCGGGGACGTGAACGCGGTGCAGAAGGGGAGGGTCGGCCGACGGGTCGGCCGGCGGGTCGCCGGGCGTGCGACCGGCCGCGGGCTCGGCAAGCTGTTCAAGTAGCGGCGGGACCTGGCAACGAAACCCAGCGCCGATCCGCAGCGCGACGGTGTAGGGTCGATCCGGTCGACCGGGTCGGGCAGCACTGGGAGGCCGGGATGGACGTCCAACAACTGCGCGATGTGCAGGCACCGCTCAAGCAGCGCTACCGCGAGGATCCGGACAGCGCGCTCGTCACCCTGGAGGCGGACGGCTCGCTCGATGGTGACGGGATCGCGTGCTCGGTGCAGACCGGCCGGGCGATGGTCGAAGCCGGGCTGCACCCGGCGACCGGCGGTGACGGGCTCTCCGCGTGCTCGGGCGATCTGCTGCTCGAGGCACTGGTGGCGTGTGCCGGGGTCACCCTCCGTGCGGTCGCGACCGCACTGGACGTGCCCGTCCGGTCGGGGCAGGTCCACGCCGAGGGGGACATCGACTTCCGGGGGACGCTCGGTGTCGATCGGGACGCGCCGGTCGGGTTCCGCACGATCCGCCTCACCTTCCACCTCGAGACCGATGCACCGCAGGCCACGCTCGACAAGCTGCTGGAGCTCACCGAGCGCTACTGCGTCGTCTACCAGACGCTGGTCGACGCTCCGGACGTCGACGTCGGCATGGAGCACCGAGCACCGTCCGACGCGTGAGGGCCCCGCTCACCCGGACGCCGGTGGGTAGCGGGCGGTACCGTTGCCGGATGAGTCACAAATCGGCACGGGACGATGCTCCGACGCTCGCCGAGGGTTCGCACGCCCCTGCCGTGCTGCGCGCGACCCGCGACCTGCTCTGGATCGAGTCGCCCGACGATGCGAAGGCGGCCGCGATCAGGCTGGTCGCCTCGCTCGGTGGTGACGTCGTCGCCGCCGATCAGGCCGACGGCGGGGCGCTGCCCGTCGACGTGTCGTTCGGCGTCGGGATCCCGCTGCTGCCGGCGGCTGCGCCGGCGAGCGTCGCACGCATGCTGCTCGAACGGCACCTGCCGGGCTTCGTCCGCGATGCCCACCGCGCCGTCGAACTCGCGGCACGCACGACGCGGCTCACCCAGGACGCAGAGCACGATGCGCTCAC
Organism: Nitriliruptoraceae bacterium; assembly: GCA_007122985.1. Classification (GTDB taxonomy): domain Bacteria; phylum Actinomycetota; class Nitriliruptoria; order Nitriliruptorales; family Nitriliruptoraceae; genus SKTG01. Next base: position 5,929 of record SKSM01000070.1, read on the forward strand.
CGGCCTCGCCAACCGCCGGCTGGTCGGGCGGGCGCTCGCGCGCCTGCGCAGCGGCGACGTCGTGATCCTGCTCGACCTCGACCACTTCAAGCGGCTCAACGACACGCTCGGGCACGAGCAGGGCGACGAGGTGCTGCGGGCGTTCGGGCGGACGCTGAACGACGCGGTCCGTGCCCGCGACCTCGCGGCACGCTACGGCGGCGAGGAGTTCGTCGTGGTGTTGCCGGCGTCCGACGATCCGGACGACGCCGAGGCGTTCCTTCGGCGGTTGCGTCGCAGCTGGGAGGCTGCCCGACCCCACGCGGTGACCTTCTCCGCCGGGCTCGCCCGGGCCGGCGACGACCCCGCGCAGGCGATGCCGGCGGCCGACGCAGCCATGTACGCGGCGAAGCAGGCCGGGCGGGACCGCTGGATCTGGTCGCAGGCGCGACCCGACGGGTCGCCGTCGGCCGAGGGCTCGGCCATCCCGGCGGCCGACGTGCCGGGTGCGGCGTTCGTCGCCTACAGCCGCCTGGACGTCCCCGCGGACGGGAGCGACGATCTGGTCGCCGCGTTCCGCGATCGGTTGGGGAAGGTCGACGGGTGGCCCGGATTCCAGCGACTCGAGGTCTGGCAGGACCGCGCGGACCCGTCGGCGTTCGTGATGGTGTCGTGGTGGGACTCGGAGGCGGCGTTCGGTCGCTACATGGCATCGTCGGACCACCGCCAGTCGCACGCGCGCATCCCCACCGGGGACCTGCGGCCGCGGCCGGACACCTTTCACCGCTATGAGCTCGTCGCCCGATGAGCACGACCATCCCGCCCACCGCCGTCGGAGACTTCCTCGACCTGGCCATCACCGGTCAGCGCGGCCGGGCGGTGCGGTCGGTCCTCGATCTGCTCGATGGCGGTGTCCCGGCGGCTGTCCTGATCCGTGACGTCCTCATGGTCGCGCAGCGCCGTGTCGGCGAGCACTGGCAGCGCGCCGAGTGGTCGACCGCAGACGAGCACCTGGTCACCGGTGTCACCCAGGCCACCCTCGACGCCCTGGCGGCCACGACACCTGACGGCGATGCGCCGGGAACCGTGGTCGTCGCCTGCGCGGAGGGGGACTGGCACGCGCTGCCGTCCCAGCTGTTCGCGGAGTCGCTGCGGGCCGTGGGACGGGGGGTGATCTTCCTGGGGGCGTCCACCCCGGCCGCTGACATCGCCAGCTTCCTCGAGCAGCGGCAGCCGGACGCGCTGGCGGTCAGCTGCAGCCTGCCCCTGGCCTACCTCGGCGTCGCCCGGGCGGTCGACGCCGCCCACGAGCACGGTCTCCCGGTCATCGCCGGGGGACGGGCGCTCACCGAGCCTCGCGCCGTGAGCCTGGGCGCCGACGCGTGGTCGGCGGACGTGGAGGGGGCGGTGGCCGTGCTGCGGTCGTGGCGTCACACGCCGCCACAGGTGAGCCGTGAGCCGGTCCAGCTCGACCCGGCGGCCGTGGTGCTCGACGCTACGGCCGAGGAGTTGGCCGATCGCGCCTTCGCCGACCTCGAGCGCGGGTTTCCCCCGCTGACCGGCTACACCGAGCGGCAGCGGGCGCACACCCGACAGGATCTCGTCTACATCGTGCGGTTCGTCGCGGCCGCCCGCCTCGTCGACGACGCCACGGTCTTCACCGATTTCCTGCAGTGGCTCGGCGATCTGCTCGAGGCCCGTGGTGTCGCCCCGACCGCGCTGCCCGTCGGGCTCGCAGCGCTCGCTCCGCACCTGCAGGAGATCGACGCCGCCGCCCATCGCCTGGTCGCTGCCGACGCGGTGCCGCAGGGCTGAGCACGCAGGCGCACGGGGATGCAGCGGGTGGTCGTCGTCGAGCGCACCCGCCCGGGGTCGCACGCGAAGCCGTCCGGGGCTGCGTCGACGGAGCTGGCGCATCGACCCGCGAATCGGCACGCTACGGCCCGCGGTGACGGTGCGACGGGGAGGGCTTCGGGTGCCGGACGACGATCACGGGCAGGCGAGGCGGCCAGGAGGCACGGGCCGGTGAAGGGCCGAACGCGGCCTTGCAGTGGATCGGGTGTGCCGGCCGGCGGTGGATCGGGGCTGCCGGTGCGACTGGCGGTCGTGCTGGCGGCGCTCGCGGCCACCTGGCTCGCATCGGCGCTGCCGGCCGCTGCCCACGCGGTGCTGCTCGAGACCCGCCCGGCCGACGGCACCGAGCTCGAGGCGCCACCCGAGGTCGTGCTGCTGCAGTTCGACGAGCCGGTCGAGGTGCCGCCTGACGGCGTGCGCGTCTACGACCAGGACGCCGACCGCGTCGACGACGGGGGGCTGCGCGAGGGCGACGACCGCTCGCAGGTCGAGCTGCCGCTGCCGCCGACAATGGACGACGGCGGCTACGTGGTGACCTGGCGGGTCACCTCCGCGGACGGACACCCCGTCGCCGGGGCATTCACCTTCACGGTCGGTGAGGTGGACGCCGTCGACGAGGCGCTGGTCGCCGAGTTGTTCGGCGGTGGCGAGGACACGCTCGTCGCCGCGCTCGGCTCACTGCTGCGAGGTGTGAGCTACGTCGGGGTGCTCGTGGCCGCCGGCGCGGCCGCCTTCGCCGTCGCGGTGGCACGCAGCGACGGCGATCGCCTCCGGGCGCGGCGCACGGCCGTCCCGGCCGCGCTCGTGGCCGCTGGTGCGAGCGTCCTGTCCGTACCGGTGCAGGTGATGGCGGTGACTGGTTCCGGCGTGACCGGCGCGCTCGCACCCGCCGGGTTGTCGGCCGTCGCCACGGGCCCGTTCGGGCAGGGAGCATTGGTTCGACTGGTCGGGGCGGTCGCGCTGGTGGTGCTGTGGCGTCGCGGTGCCGGTGGAGGCTGGCTGATCGGCGCGGGTGCGGTGACGGTCGTCTCCTACCTGTGGGACGGCCACCAGCGCACCGCCGAACCGGGATGGCTGCTGCTCTCCGCCGACGCGGTGCATCTGGCGGCCGGCGCGGTGTGGCTCGGGGGACTGGTCGTGCTCGCACGGACCCTGCGCGACCGCTCCCTGGCCGGCGATCCGGTCGGTGGGGCCCGGCTGGTCGCCGGCTTCAGCCGGCTCGCGGCGTGGTCGGTCCTGGTGGTGGTCGTTGCCGGCAGCGCGATGGCCTGGGCCCTCGTGCGCACGCCACGCGGTCTGACCGACACCACCTACGGGCAGCTGCTGCTGGCCAAGTTGCTGCTCGTCGGCGTGGTGCTGGTCGTCGCGGCCTACAACCGACGCCGTCTGGTGCCCGCGATCGCGGCCCGGCTGGCCGGTGGGGGCAGTAGCGCGGCGACGACGGCAACGGCCGACGGCCTGGTCCGTCGTTCGCGGGCAGCGTGGCTGCAGCTGCGTCGCACCGTGACCGTCGAAGCGGCCGGGGTCGTCGCCGTGCTGGCGATCACCGGCTTCCTCGTCGTCCAGCAGCCGGCCGCCGACGAGCTCGGCGTGACCGGCGCCTACGAGTCGACGGTCGCGTTCGCTGACGAGCTCGACCTGCAGCTGGTGGTCGACCCCAACCGGGTCGGCAGCAACGAGGTCCACCTGTTCGCGGTCGACGCGACCGGCCGCGTCGCCGACGACGTCGACGACTTGCGGATCGAGCTGACCTACCTCGACGAGGACATCGGTCCGTTCACCGTCGAGCCGTTCGCCGCCGGTCCCGGGCACTGGATCGCCTCCGTCGACGAGCTGCGGTTCGCCGGCGACTGGCAGGTCCGGGTCGTTGCGGCCGTCGACCGGTTCGACGAGGCGAGCGCCGAGTTCACCGTGCCGGTGGGCCCGTGATGCCCCGTGTCCCGAGGTGGCGTCACCGCCGGACGGGCAGCTGGAACCCTGGGCTCTACGCGCCCGGGAGGCGCGACGACGCAAGGAGCAGCTCGATGTCGACAACCGCACGTGCACGCGTCGTCCTGGCCGCGTTCGCGCTGGTCGCGTTGGTGGCCGTGCCCGCAGGCGCGCACCCGGCGGTGGCCGACGGTGGCGAGGCGCCGGCCGACTCGCTGGCGACGATCACGCTGGACCTGGTGCACGGCTGCACCGTCGGCGACCACGGCGGTGCGGAGCACCCGACCACGGAGGTCGCCCTGGAGGTTCCCGATGCGATGACCCACGTGGACCCGCTCCCCGCCGAGGGCTGGGACGTCGACACCGAGACCGACGACGGTCGTGTCGCGGTCGTGGTCTGGGCCGACGACGGCGGGGCCGAGCCCGCGCCGACCTTCGAGCTGGACGTCGTGGTCGCGGGTGAGCCGGGTGAGGAGGTCTACCTGCGGGTGGTGCAGTCGTGCGGGGAGCTGACCGAGCGTTGGATCGGCACTCCCGACCAGCCCGCCGACGACCCCGCGGTCCGTCTGCTGCTGACCGAACCGGATCCGGACAGCCCGCCGCCGGAGAGCGACGCGCCGGAGAGCGACGACGGCGCGACCGACGGCGCGACCGACGGCGCGACCGACGGCGCGACCGACGACCAGGCGGCCGCCATCGACGAGGCAGCGGAGGCGGACGAGGCGGACGAGGCGGACGAGACGGAGGAGGCGGACGGGGACGGGGCCGTCGAGGACG
>SKSM01000052.1 GCA_007122985.1 Nitriliruptoraceae bacterium
CCGATGCACCTGGGAAGCGCCAATGGACCGATCTGGTGGCACTCCTGACCGATTGGTGGCTGCCGTGGTCGCAGCGCAGTGAGCGCTCGCCGCACATCGGTTGACGCTGATGGGCAATCATCGAGATGTGGGAGCAGGTCTGGAGTTGCGGGTTCTGGGGCCGGTGTCGGTCCTCCGCGGGGGCGAGGCCGTGACCATCAGCGGAGCCAAGCGCAATCAGGCCCTCGCCGTCCTCGCCGCTGCCGGTGGTATCCCCGTGCCCGAGCACCGCCTCGTGGAGGCGATGTGGGCCTCGGACCCACCCGAGACCGCCGCAGCGACCCTGCAGAGTCACATCTCCCGGCTGCGGACCGCCATCAATCCACTCCGTATCAGCAAGGTCGGCGACAGCTATGCCCTGGAACTCCATGGGATCGACGTGGACGCCCGCCGCTTCGAGGAACTGGCAGCGCTCGCCCGCGCCGCGACGGGACCGCGCTCACTTGCCGCTGCCACCGATGCACTCGATCTCTGGCGTGGCTCGGCCTTCGGCAACCTCGCCGAGCTACCCGGTGTGCGAGGCGAGGCGTTGCGTCTCGAGGAGCTCCGCCTGGTGATCACCGAGATGTGGATCGACGCCAGGCTGGAGCAGGACGAGGCCCCCACCGTGATCGGTGACCTCGAAGCCCTCGTCGACAGGCACCCGTTGCGCGAGCGCTTCCGTGCCCAGCTCATGCTGGCGCTCCACCGAACCGGCCGACAGGGCGATGCCCTGCGCGAGGCAGCACGGTTCCGCCGTCTCCTGAACGAGGAGCTCGGCCTCGACCCGTCCTCCGACCTTCGGCAGCTGGAGTCGCAGATCCTGGACGACGATCCGATCTTGGCCCGCCCCACTCCGGCGGCGGCCGCCCCCCGAAGCCACGGCTCACCCGAGGTGCTCCACGACCCGACCTCGCTGATCGGTCGGGAGGCCGAGATCGACCGACTGCTCGGCGCCCTCGGTCCGGGCCGCGTGGTCACCCTCACCGGCCCGGGCGGGGTCGGCAAGACCAGGGTGGCGCGTCGAGTCGCCGAGGTGGCCGAGCCGGGGCAGGCCTCCGGGGTGGCGCTCGTCGAGCTGGCCCCCGGCCGTGGAGCGGACGCGGTGGTCGACCTCGTCGCCCGAGCCCTCGACTTGCAGCAGGGCCCGGCGGGCACGCTCGAGGACGCCGTGGTGGATCACCTGTCGCGCCTCGAGGTGCTGCTGGTGCTCGACAACTGCGAGCATCTGCTCAGTGCCGCCGCCACGTTGATCGACCGCCTCCGACGCAGCTGCGACCACCTGTCGATCCTGGCCACCAGTCGAACGTCGCTGGGTCTGCCAGGCGAGGAGATCGTCGTCCTGGCTCCGTTGGACGCGCCCGAGGAGACGCCGACGGTGACCGCCGCGGCAATCGCCTCCTCGCCCGCGGTGCAGCTGTTCGTCGAGCGCGCCCAAGCCGCGCGCCCAGGGTTCGAGGTCGGCGACGCCGACGCCGCCGCCATCGGTGAGATCTGTCGCCGCCTCGACGGGCTGCCACTGGCGATCGAGCTCGCGGCGGCACGGATCCGAGCGTTGAGCCCGGCCGCGCTCGCGGCTCGCCTCGACGAGCGGTTCGAGCTCCTCGGCACTGAGCGGGCCGGAGGCGATGAGCGGCACCACACGCTCCGACGGGTGGTCGAGTGGTCCCATGCGCTCCTTGATCCGGTCCAACAGGACGTCTTCGCGCAGCTGTCGGTGTTCGCCGGCTCGTTCTCCCTCGAGGCCGCCGAGGCGATCTGTCACCCCGAGGACGCTCCAACGCGCTCGACCTCGGTGGCCGGGGCGGTGGCGGACCTCGTCGACCACTCGATGCTACAGGTCAGCGACCCCTCCGAGCCCCGCTACCTGGTGCTCGAGACGCTGCGCGAGCTCGGTCAGGAGCACTTGGACGCGAGCGGCGCGACCGCAGCGGTGGAGGCACGCCACCGTGCCCTGTACCTCGACCTCGCCCTTCAGGCCGCCGTCCGCATCGACTCAGCGGACGAGCGATCCTGGATCGAGCGGGTCGACCGGGAGTTGGACAACCTCCGGGCTGCACACCACAGCGCAGTCCGAGCTGGGGACGTGCACGTCGCCGCCAGCTTGGTCGCCGCGCTCCGGGAGCACGGCTTTCGGCGGATCCGCTACGAGATCACCGCGCTCGCCGAGGCGACCATTGCGATGGCAGGTTTCGACGAGCACGCCGACGCGCCGCTCGTCGCGGCGGTGGCCGCCTACGGGCACTGGGTGCGTGGCGACCTCGACACCGCCATCGAGGCCTCCCACTCCAGCCTCGAACTGCAGGTCTCCCGTCAGATCCCGCCGAGCGGCCTGGCTGAGCGTGTCCTCGGCAACGCCCTCTACTTCAAGGGTCACACCCAGGACGCCGCGGTGTGGATCGAGCGGATGGTCGAGGTGGCCCGTGAGCGCGCTGAGCCAGCTGGCCTCGCCCATGCGCTGTACATGTCCTCGGTGGCCTCGACCAGCGTCGACGACGCCGAGGCGGGGCGGGCGCAGGCCGACGAGGCGCGCGTCTGGGCTGAGCGTGCCGGCTCGCCCACCGCAGCGGCCCAGGCGGCCTACGCGCACGGGCTGGCTCTACGAGCGACCGACCCCGATACGGCAGAGGCGTGGCTGCGGCAATCGGCAGACCTCGGCGACGAGGCCGGCGACCGATGGATCCGCGCCTTCGCCCTGACCGAGGTGTACTCGCTCTGCGGCCGACGGGGAGAGCACCTGTCGGCCCTGGAGGGGTTCGCCGAGGTGATCGACACCTGGTTGCGCGGCGGCGACTGGGCCAACCTCTGGCTCTCGCTTCGAGCCGTGTTCGCCCTGTTGGTCGAACTCGGCACCGACGACGACGCCGCGGTGCTGCTCGGCAAGCTCCTCGCCTCGGGCGCCAGTGGCGCGCTCCCGGCAGCGCCGGAGGTCGTCGCCCAACAGGCAGAGGAGACCGAGCGACTCGCCGCCAGGCTCGGTTCCCGTAGCTTCGAGCGAGCGGTGTCGGTCGGCGGCGCGCTCTCCGACGGCGGAGCGGTGGCGCACACCAAGGCGGCGATCGAGCGGCTCAGGAGTCGCTGAAGGCGCGCTCCGTGCTCGGAACCGTGGGCTCGAAGCCCTCGGCGGGCAGAGGCGTACCGGCGTCATCGGCGACCGGTGCGGTGCCGCCCGCGGGACCCTTGCGTGAGGCCCACAGGACCCGAGCCATGAACAGCGGCGATATCAGCGACTCGGGCCGTCGGATCATCGCCGCGACCTCCTTGAACCGGGCGGCGGCAACGTCGTCGTGGTGGCCAGCGATGGTGACGCGGCGTACGTACCGGTTGAGCAGGTCGGCGCCGAACGGCTTGTCGCCGGTGGTGGAGGGGAAGGTGAAGCCGCCGCCCGCCGCCACCGACCAGGGACCGGAGACGACCCGACCAGCGGCCTTGAAGTAGCGGCGCGAGAAGCTGCGGTTGACCGCGCCGGCCCTGTCGAGCTCGACGCCGAGGGCCTCCGCCTGCTGGGCCGCCGAACTCATGCCCTGCCCGTAGACGGGGTTGAAGGCGCACACGGCGTCGCCGAGCAGCACCCAGCCGAGCGGGAAGCGGCGCATCTTCTCGACCCGACGTCGTTGGTTGGCCGGGAACCGATAGACCGCGAGCGGGCCGAGCGGCTCGGCGGTGGCCATGACATCGGCAATGGCCTGTGACTCGAACGACCGGGCCATGGCCAGCATCCCCTGCTGCTCGGTGGGTAGCGGCAGGCCGTTGAACCCGGCGATGACGATGATCCAACGATTGCCCTCCATGGGCATGCAGTTGACCTGCTTCCTCGTCTCGGGCTCACCCAGGATCCCTGCGCCCTTCCAGTCGGGCAGCGAACCCTCCGAGCGCCGGTAGACGCCGCTGACGTAGGTGGTGTCGATGTGGACCTGGGACACCGGCGGTGCCTCGTACCCGAGCTGCTCGACCCAGGCCAGGCTGCGGGCCTGCCGGCCGCTCGCGTCCACGACGAGGTCGGCAGCCACGACTGTCCCGTCCTCGAGGTGGACGCCGCTGACCCGGTCGCCACCGGCGTCGGTCGCCAGCCCGGACACCGCGGCGCCCTCGCGGATGCTCACGCCGGGCAGGGCCGCGACACGTGACCGCACGGTGTGCTCGAGGAACGGCCGGGACATGGCCGGGCTGACCAGGTCCGAAGTCGGCCGACGGGCCGGACCACCAGCGTCCCACCAGAAGAGGTCGCCATTGAGGTCGACCGGGACAGCGCCTCCGGCGACGAGCTCGTCGGTGAATCCGGGGAACCAGCGCTCGAGCAGTCGCTCCCCGGCCTTCATGAGGAGGTGGGGGTGGTGGCCCTGTGGCACGAGCCGCCGGTGCTCGGGCCCATCGGGCAGATCGTCGCGGTCGAACACGACCACCTGGTCGAACCGGTCGGCCAGCACCCGAGCCGCGCTCAGGCCCGCCATGCTCGCCCCCACCACCACTGCGGTGCCCCCCACGTGCCGTGCCGTCGCGGAGTTCCTCATCGGTCCTGCTCCCTCGTGCCAGTGGTCGATTCACTGGCCAGGGTGACAAGAGGCAATTGCACGCGGCATGCACGTCACATGTGAGCGGTTACCAACGCGACGCAACCAGTCCGGATCCGATGGGCTCTCCACATACCCGAGACATTGCCGTGACCGATCTGGTGACATTGCTGAGCGATCGCAATGTCACCCGGGGCCGAGACCCCGGTGACATCGATTGACCGTTCACATCAGCTGTGAACGGTCATCCAATGTCCCTCCAACGGGCACGGCCGGTTGCTCGCGAGTCATGCGTCACCGCTTCATCAGCTCCGGATGGTCGTTCATCAAGCATCTCTTCGCGGTGATGAGGGCTCGACACCGGCCTTGAGTGCAGGGGGCCCTGACTGTGCTGTCCCAGCCGCCCCCGCAGCAGGCGACACCGATCGGCAGGAGCGCTGCACGCCGACGCACATCGGCGACCAGGGCCAGTCGCAAGCTCTAGCAGCCACTCGCAGTACACCATGGACCGCAATGGCGTTCATGCGCGTCAGTCACGGCCGCAACTCGTCGGCGACGGCTGTCGACTCGGTGAAGAACCGGACGAGCTCGTCAGCGATGGGCCGCGGGTGGAGGATCGGCGCGAAGTGTCCGGCACCGGTGATCTCGACGCTGCGTACGTCGTGAACGTGCTCGGCAACTTGGCGAGCGCCATCCACGTACCAGCCGGTGGGTGTACTCGTGCCCCGCAGATAAAGGACGGGCACCTTGATGCACGCCAGCAGCGACGGGTCGGTCGGGCTGGGTGCCTGGGATGTGCTGGCCTGCTCAGCCTCCTGGAGCGCCACCAGGACGTTCGAGCTCCATGCCTCGAAGACCCCCGAGCCGGCGAGCGCAACGCGCTCGGCGTCGGTGAGGACGGCCTCGACCATCGCCAGAGCGGCGTCGACCAGGCGCTCCTCTGCGACCGCCTCGCCCAAGCGTGCGGCCATGTCGTCGACGCGACTCGGGTCCGCGTCGCTGTGCGCCTCGAACACGGCGGGCTCGTACACAGCCAAAGCTGAGATCGCAGCGGAGTGCGCGGTCGCGCCGAGCGCGAGTGCTCCCCCGAGGGAGTAGCCCACAAGGCCGACCGGTTCTCCGATGCTCTCGACGAACGCGACCACGTCCTGGACGAGTCGATCGAGCGAGTAGTCAGGTTCAGAGGGTTCGACGCTCAGCCCCCGGCCGCGGGTGCTCATCGTGTAGCACGAGAAGTACTCGGTGAGATACGGGACCAGCGGGCCCCAGCTGAGGTCATCCCCTAGTCCGCCGTGGACGAGCACCAGCGGCGGTCCATGCCCGTACACCCGCCCGGCGATCTCGGTACCGTCGACTGACACTGCCCGGTGGGTCCGGTCGTCGTTCACCGTCTCTCCCCCTACTGATCGCGGTCGTGCGCGACCTCTGACATCGGTGAGCACGGCGTCAACCGGGCATGCCACCCCCGGTGACACCTCGTTCCGGTCTACACGAGATGCGGCCGCTCATCCACCGGCCGCCCGACGATCTTCGTGCCGACCGGCCCGCCTCGGCTGCAGCGTCAGCAGCTCGGCCGACCTTCCTGTGCTCTGAGGACCCCATGTCATGGCCGCGTGCGCACGGAGCGAAAGATGCCCCTGCACCTGGAGAGGTGGCACGGTCGAAGAAGCCCTTCCCGGTACCCGACCCAACTGGAGTTGTGTTCGCCGAACGGTCACCTTCGTCTGCACTCTGACTCGGCGAGTGGCCACTCGAGGCTCGTTCGGCCTGCGCTGCTCGGATTCGTAGCAGGACATTGCGTGACCGATCTGGTGACATTCCTGACCGATCGCAATGTCACCGGGGCCGAAGCCCCGGTGACATCGAATGACCGTCTACATGTTGGCAGCAAGGACGTATTCGAACCTGACGAGTTCTACGCGAGCGAGGCCCGTGGAGCCGCCAAGTGAAATGGCGCCTTCGATGTCGGTTGCAGCGATGTTCGAGAACGGTTCTCATGCCAGCCACGTCGTCCAGCCAGGCGGCGAGAAGGGCTGAAACTCAGGACTGGGTCAGGTCGGCTGCTGGGCAGGGAGGAAGAACTCGGTGAGTGCCTCTGCGAGCGCCTCGGGATGGGTCAGTGGGGCGGCATGTCCGGCACCGGGGATCTCGCGCAGCGTTGCGTTGGGGACGTGGTCGGCCACGTGCCGCGCGCCGGCGGCAAGGAAGGGTCTGGTGTCCGATCCGTGCAGCACGAGCACCGCAGCGGAGATCGCACCGAGCACGACCGGATCATCGAGTGCGGGGCCGTCGGACTGCATCGTCTGCGAGAGCTGGTTCAACAGCGTCGGGACGTAGCGGCCCGTGGCTTCGAAGTATCCCGCCTCCTCGGCCACGGCGATCTCCTCGTCGTTGAACGGGAAGGAGAGGAACGCGCGAACCGCCTCTGTCATGTTGCCTTCGGCGGCGAACTCCCGCATGCCCGTGACGGCCTCACCGAGCGCCGCTCGGTCGTGGTCGTCCAGCAGACCGAACATCGTCGGCTCGACGGCCGCGACCGCGCCCACCGCGTGGGACTTGCCCGCAACGGCGAGCACCATGCCGCCGGCGGACCAGCCCACCAGTCCGGGTGCCTCCCCGATGCTGTCGACGTAGACGACCAGATCATCGACCAGTCGGGTCAGCCCGAGGTCGGGGTGATCGCCGCTGAGGCCACGGCCACGCAAGCTCGGCAGATAGCAGGTGAACCGACTGGTCAGGTGCGGCAACAGCATCTGCCAGTCCAGATCGCTATCGCCGATGCCCCCCGGTGAGAACACGAGCGGCGGCCCGTGGCCGTGCACGGTCCCACGGATCGTGACGCCGTCGGCGGTGGTGACGTTGTGGGTGTGTTGGCTGCTCATGGGTGACGTCTCCCGCGTCTCGTCCGGGCGTGCCCGGAAGCTGGTGCCGAGGACTTCCGAGTTCGCCACCCGGCAAGGTGCATCCCGAGACGTCCTCCCAACGGGGTGCCTCCGCAGCTCCGCCACCGGACCCAGACGCGTCGGCACGTGACGTGATGCTCCACGCACGCGACGCTGGTGTCAACGACTGACGCGGATGTCGAGCAGCGCTTGTCGGGACGTCTCGCGATGGCGCTTCGCCAGGAACTCCCCGGTGGATGTCAAGCCCAGTAACCAACGCCCGTTGCAGCTACCCGCGCGACATCCGATTCTGTGCGCGGCCGATAGAGCCGTCAGCAGCACATACTGTTCCGCGGGGCGTTGATCGAAGCCGCCACAAGACAGGTGCGATCCGATTACAACGCCCTCGTGGTTGTCGCTGCGTCCACCTGCTGTTCTGCTGGTTCGGCCTGGGGGTCACCGTGGGGCCCTCGGCCTCGGCGAGGACTTCGAGTTCGGTTGCGTCGGGAGGCGGGGTCGTCGCGGTGAGCCCGTCGGGTCGCGCAGGGTGGCTACACGCGCCCGAGATGGCGTGCGTGGTCGACTGCCGCGCCGATGCCCCCGTGCCACGGCTCGCCATGGCCTGGCAGCACCGTACGGGCGTCAAGTCCGGCGAGACGGTCGAGCGAAGCGAACGCCTGATCAGCGTCTTCCTGCCAGGAGTCCTTCACCAACTGCGGTCCCCGCCGGCGCCACGCCGGCGCAGCCGGGCTGTGGGTGATCAGCGCATCCCCGGTGAACACGGTGCTGGCCTCGGCGAGGTGCAGCGCGCAGCTGCCCGGGGTGTGGCCAGGCACATGCACCACCCGTGGGCGTCCGGGCACGTCGAGGACCTCGCCATCGACGAGCTCCGAAAGCTCAAGGACCTCCGGGAACGTCGGCAGCCCTCCTCCGCGGACCGCTTCCGCTATGAACGACAGCAGCTCAGGTCGCCGCAGGTCGAACAGCATGGTCAGCCCTTGCGCCAGACCCGGCATCGTGTCCTTGCCGGTACGCATCACGTCCCAGTCCTGCGCGTGCGCATACACCGACGTGGCCGCCTCGGTGCGCAGACGCTCGGCGTTGCCCGCGTGGTCACCGTGAGCATGGGTGATCAGCACCGCCTCGATGTCGTCGAGGCTGGCCCCCAGAGCCGCGAGTAGGGCCCCGACCTGTGGCCAGTGAGCCGGCAGACCGGCGTCCACGATTGTGTAGGCGTCGCCATCCGCCACGACGTACCAGTTGAACCGCAGACTCCCGAGGACATGCACCTGCGGTGCGACCTCGGTCACCATCAAGGTCCCGGGCCTTGCCGAGGTCGAGACCACCTCGTCCCTGCCCCTCCCACAACAAGCGCAGGTGTCCCGCATCGGTGTGGCTCACCAGCCATCAAGGGACTTCCGCGCGGGCGGTGCCGTTCGTCGGTCTGAGTCCCGACAGTCGCCCTTGCGTCTTCATCGTCATCCAGGCGGCTGGGCGCGGTAGGGGAGTTCAGTCAGGAGGTCGAGGTCGGCGAGGCGCTGCCTCGGGCGCTCGCGCTGAACGCTGCTTGTCTCCCTCCTGGCCGGTTCGGAGTCGATGGTGTCCGGCGCCTCTGCCGTGGACGGCTCTTTGGTCGATGGCTTCGGCGGTTCGGTCGACGGGTTGCGGCGAAGGTCGTTGCGGACGAGGCGGGCAAGTTCGTCGGCGACGGAGCGGTTGGCCTGGATCGCTCGGATGCGGAAGGCCTGCCACGTCGCGTCGTCGACGTTGACGCGGGCGGTCTGCTGCTCGCGCCTGTTCATGACCGTGCCTGCCGTGGGCTCTCCGCGTCGACGCGTCGACGGGTCGCACGAGGGTGCAAGTCTGTGGCCGCACTTGGGGCCTCACGAGAGTTCGGCTGGCGGGGTTCGCTGGCCTGCTGTTCGCGGTGGTGGCGCTCGGGCATCGGGACCGCGTCGGACGTCGACTGGAGGTGGCTCGTGCGAGCGGCGGCGGACGTGCGCACCTCGGGCTCGTCGGGCCTGGGTGCGGGTGGGTCGAGGGCGTCCTGAGGGATCCTGATGGCTCGGCCGATGCGGACGCTCGGGATCGCGTGCGCGGCGGCGAGCTCGTAGAGCCTCGAGGTGGTGGTGTCGAGGTGCTCGGCTGCCTGGGCGACGGTCAGCAGGCGGGGTGGGGGAGCGCCAGTCGATGGCGACATCGTGGTCTCCTGGATCGCGGTGAGGGAGCCGGGTTCGGGACTCTTGACTGCCCTGGCCCGGTCCGCCCACTTGTCCACGCGTCGCTCACCGCTGGCTCACGACCGCCGCCCACCCTGAAGGCGAGCCACCGCGGTCGGCTCACGGGGCCTCGAGACGGCTGCGGTGAGTGCCGCCTGAAGCCGGTCGTGAGTGGCCGGTGAGACGGGGGCGAGGGCGCGGTCGATCGGCGCGACCAGTCAGCCATCCAGTCAGCCAAAGTCAGCCAAGTTGGCAGCCGATCCGGTGGACGGTGGTGGATGCCGGCGGACCTCGATGAACACTCGAGGGTCTTCCAGGATCGTTGCGCTAGGCCCCGCTAGCCGGCCGAATTCCGCGTCAGGCGCGAAGCCTCAAGGAATACTTGATCCAACATCGCTTCTGTGAGTTTGCCGGTGAAGGTGTTCTGCTGGCTGACGTGGTAGCTGCCGAGCAGCGCGCGTCCGTCGGCGAGCTGCGTCGTCGCACCGTGCCCGAACCGGGGCTTGGTTGCGTCCCACCCTCGATGGCGGAGCACGGCGTCCCACCCGTAGCCTCCGAGCGCCACTGCGACCCGCCAGGGCAGCAGGTCCAGTTCGGCCGCGAGGAAGGGGGCGCAGGTGTCGCGCTCCTCGGTCGTGGGCCGGTTGGCCGGTGGGGCACAGCGCACGGGCGCGGTGATCCACACGTCGGTCAGTTCGAGCCCGTCGCCGCGGTGCGTGGACGTCGGCTGGTTCGCGAAGCCGGTCCGGTGCAGCGACCCGTACAGCCAGTCTCCCGAGCGGTC
>SKSM01000206.1 GCA_007122985.1 Nitriliruptoraceae bacterium
AGTTCCAGTTGACGGCCCACCGCACGTACATGGCGCTGGACACCTTCGACGAGCGCTGGACAGACTGGCAGCCCCAGGAATCGATCGAGCGAGCGTGGCCACAGGTGGAGCGGTACCTCGACGACATCATCGACCATGTGGGCGACGGTCCGGCGCTGCGCGTGGATCAGGTCCACGTCCACCACGACGGTGTCGCCGTCCCGCTGTTCGTCGTCCACCGCGACGACGTGCACCCCGACGGCGCCCGCCCGACGGTGCTGTGGGGCTACGGCGGCTTCGACATCCCCGTCACACCGATGCACCGGCCCGCCTGGCACGCCTGGGTCGACGCCGGCGGGGTCCTGGCGGTGGCGTGCCTGCGCGGCGGCGGCGAGTACGGCCGCGGCTGGCACGACGACGGACGGCTGGCCAACAAGCAGCACGTGTTCGATGACGCGCTGGCCTGTGCGGCGTGGCTGACCGGGGACCGCCGCGACCGCGTCCACGCGGCCGCGTTGACCCCCGGCACCGACGCCGACGCGGTCTGGTCCGACGCCGACCACCTCGGCGTCGAGGGTCGGTCGAACGGCGGGCTGCTGGTCGGCGCGTGCCTCACCCAGGCGCCGCAGCGGTTCGCCAGCGCCGTGCCGGAGGTGGGGGTGCTCGACGTGACCCGCTTCCACCGGTTCACGATCGGCTGGGCCTGGACCTCCGACTACGGCGACCCGGACGACCCGGACGACCTGGCCGTGCTGCTGCGCTACTCGCCGTACCACAACCTGGTGGCGGGCACGGCGTATCCCGCCACGCTGATCACCACCGGCGACACCGACGACCGCGTCGTGCCCGCGCACTCCTACAAGTTCGCGGCGGCCCTGCAGCACGCCCAGGGCGGGGACGCGCCGGTGCTGCTGCGGGTCGACACCTCGGCGGGACACGGCGCCGGCAAGCCCGTCAGCAAGCTGATCGACGAGCGGGCCGACGTGCTGGCGTTCCACGCGGCACACCTCGGGCTGGACGTCCGGACCTGATCCCGGCCCGGACGTCGGCCGTCAGCTGGTCTCAGCTGGTCAGCCAGTCCGGCTTGCCGCCCTTGGTGGCCCAGAAGATCGCGGCGATCTCGTCGATCTTGTCGAGCAGGTCCTGCCCCGCCTGCGGGTCCATGGTCTTCTTCGCGTCGCCCGCGGCCTTGATGGCGTACCAGAACGTCTCGTGCAGCTGCGGGTACTCCTCGAGGTGGTGCGGCTTGAAGTAGTCGGTCCACAGCACCGACAGGTGGTGCTTGACCAGCTCGGCACGCTCCTCCTTGATGAAGATGCAGCGGTCGCGGAAGGTCTCGTCGTCCGAGTCCTGGTACTTGACCGCACACTGGTACACCGACTCGGCCTCGATCCGGGCCTGCTCGGGGTAGTACACCCCGCACATCAGGTCGCAGTGGGCATCGACCGTGGTCAGTTGACGCACCGGGTTCAGCGCGTGCAGGAGAGACGAGCGTCGCATGATGAAGTCCTCGCTTCGGCAGCGGGTTCGTGGTCAGAGCATAGTGATGTCTGCCACCGGCATCACCGGACGGATCCCGGCCCGTCGGACGGGCGTGCTGCTGCTGGTGCTCGTGCTCGCAGAGCTGCTCGCGCTCGCGGTCAACCGGTCACTGGTGCGCGTCGCCGGCACCTCGATGGAGCCGGCCCTCACCGACGGGGACGTCCTGCTCACCGTCCCGGCGACGCGGCGGGCACGTCTGCCCGGACGGGTCGTGGTCGTCGAGGACCCCACCGAGCCGGGCCACCTGGTCGTCAAACGCGTGCACGCGGTCGACGCCAGCGGCGTCGACGTCCGCGGTGACCTGCCGGAGCGCTCGACCGACAGCCGGACCTGGGGCCGGCTGCCCCAGGCGGCGGTCCGCCGGCTGGTGGTCGCCCGCTGGCCGGACCTGCGCACGACCCTGCACCACCACCGGGAGCGCCACCACGCGGCCCCGCCCCGCGACGGGTCCACGCAGGATCAGCCGGCGGGGCGCGTGGCGACCAGCAGCAGCTCCGGGTCGTCGAGCGCGACCTCGCCGTCCGCGCGGCGGGCGTAGCTGCCGGGCTCGACCCCCCGCACCACCTCGACCACCAGCCCGGCGTCGGCGAGCAGCCGCACCCCCTCACGCACCGTGTAGGCGGACGTCCACAGGTCGAAGCGGCGGCCCTCGTCGTCGGGTCCACGCACCTCGCTGAGCTGGTGATGGACCAGGTGCACGGGGTCGAACGCGTCGCCGGGCACCAGGTGCCGGGCCGCGAACAGCGCATGGAACAGCGTGACCACGACCCGGCCGCCGGGCCGCACCGCCCCGGCGAGCTGTGCGACCACCGCCGGGTCGCTGGCCGGCGAGGTGCCGAGCGCGCCCTGGCACAGCGACCACACCACGTCGAACTCGCCCGGATCAGGTGTCGCGGGTGCGGCCGTCAGCAGCGCGGTCAGCTCGCGGGCGTCACCGACCAGCAGCTCCACCTCGACGTCCTCGTCACCGGCCGCCCGGCGGCCGGCGCTGATCAGGCCGGACGCGACGTCGACGCCGACACCGCGCACGCCGTCGTGGGCCAGGCGCCGCAGGTGGCGGGCGTCAGCGCAGCCGACGTCAAGCAGCCGGGTGCCGGGTGCGAGCCCCGCCAGCGCACGCAGCGCCCTGAGCTCCTCGTCCGTCCCGGACGCGAAGGCGTTGCGCCGGTAGCACTCCCCCTGGAAG
>SKSM01000181.1 GCA_007122985.1 Nitriliruptoraceae bacterium
GGGTCGTGGCGACCCGCGGGTGAGGTGGCGCTCGGTGCCGACTGGGCCGACTGGATCGAACGGCACGAGGTGGGCTCAGCGCACGCCCGCAAGAGCCGCGTCCGCGCCCTGCGTGCCCTGGCAGCCCTGGCGCCCGAAGACGGGCTCTTGCTCGCCCCGCCGTCGCAGGTCGAGGAGCTGCTCGCCCCGCCGGAAGCAGCCGCCATGTCCGACGAGCTGCGCGAGGTGGCCCCGGAGCTCCGTCTGCTCGCTTTCCTGCTGCGGATCGGGGTGTGGCAGGTCTTCCCGCTCGAGGCGTGGGACGACCGCAGTCAGGACCGTGCGCGGTTCCCGTGGAGTGGGCAGGTCGAGGAGTGGCGGACGGCGGCGGTGGAGCAGGCGGGCGGCTGGATCTTCGCCCGTCGACCGGGTCGCCCCCACGCGAACATCTGGATCGGTGAGGACTACCGGTCCCGCTGGTCGCTCGAGGCCGCCGCCGCCCAGGACACCGAGGCACTGCTCACCCTGCTGCACCTCGGCGCTCCCCTGTACCGCCGGGCGATGCAGGCACGGGTGTTCTGCAGCGGGTGCAGTGACACCGAGGGGGCGCACCGGGTTCGGCACGAGAGCGGTCCTGACGATCCGTTCCCCAGTCAGCTCGCCGTGGAGCTGCGTGAGCGTCGTTGGGTGCCAGCCGCACGCGAGGGCATACCGGTGGGCCTGTGCAGCGTCGGTGAGGCGTGGTGGGGACCCGAGCCGCTGGGCGCCTCGGTGGTCAGGCACCACCCGGAGCGCTTCCTCACGCGCACGGACCCCGAGTTCGGCATGTCCGCCGAGCTGCGGGAGCTCGTGGGGATGCGGCGGCTCGACGAGGCGCCGGTCGATCGTCTCGCCGAGTTGTTGGCCGATCTGCGCGGACGGTTGGACGACGAAGCGGCGGATGTTCCGAGTGCCGGCCTGTCCCGGCAGGCGTATGTGGGGCTTCACCGACACATCTACCGACGCCTTGCCGAGCTCGAGCCCGAGGAGCCCGAGGCCGTGGCCACCACGCTGGCAAACGTCGGTGTCCTCTGCGAGCGGGGCAACCAGCTCGTGCACGTCACGCCCGAGGACGCACGCCACGACGACGGCACGCATGCAGCGCATCTGCGTCACTTTCCCGACGAAGTGGCACGGATCGTGCTTCCTCGCGACGCGGAGACCACCGCACGACGGCTCGGGGTCCCCCGGCTGCAGCTGCGCTTCCACCGACGTGGTGACGACGGACGAGATGTCACCGCGGAGCTCGAGACGATCCACCACGATCGTATTCCCGAACTGCTGGCGATCCTGGTCCACCACAGCCTGGGCGCCCTGACGCTCGAGCCCACCAGCCTTCGGTTCGAAGAACGCGCTCGCCGACTGCAGGCGTTGCAGGTCCGTCAGGTCGGTCGGCTCGCACTCGACGTCGAGATCGTCGACACCGACCTGCAACTGACCCTCGGCGACCAGGAGCCCACGACCTACCTCGAGGGGGCGCTCTCGGCCACCCCGGTCCTCTACCACGACCTGTCGGGCATGGAGTGGATAGAGGAGCTGCGACCGCATCTCGCGCGCCACGTGGCCGCCATGGTCGACAACGTGGCCTACGAGCACACGTTCGAACTGTTCTTCAACCGCACGACGGACAGCGACCGCGAAGACTTCCTGCTGTCGTTGGGGGTCCGCCCCGACGACGTGGACCAGCTCCGCGAGCGGATCGGGGCGGTCAGCAGAGCCGCGCAGCACCGCCGACGAACCTGGTTCGCAGCGGTGCTCGCCTGTCTCGGTCACCCCGTCCCTCCGGAGGCGATCGACCTCGACACGGTTGCGGACGAGCTGGTGAGAGCCGGGCTCGACCAGGCGACGACCCTGCACCTCACCGAGCTCGGCGGCGACCTCCGGGACCGGCGCGACGCCTCCGACGAAGGAGCCCTGCACGCGCTCGTCCACGTAGGGATCGACCTCGGACAGCTGCACACCGAGCTCACGGAACGAGGAGACGAGGGGCTCGCGCTGCGGGTCGCATCTGGGCGCTTCAACCGCTGGCGCGACGAGCATCGTTGGACGCTCATCGGCCTGCTCGCGCGACACACCGACGGGCCGAGCGAGGCCCGACGACGACTGCAAGCGCTCCGGGCGCCATCCGAGCTCAGGTTCGACCTCGACCCGCCGCTGGCCGACGTGCTCCAGCCGGTCGTCGACGAGCTGGCCACCGTGGGAATATCAGCTGAGGTGGCACGACTGGCCGAGGACACGGACGCCGAGCTCGCCCGCGCCGCAGGCTACGACTCGCCGAGTGCGATGCATCGATCGATCCACCACCTGGTGGATGAGGCCACGTACGAACGTGAACTGCGCAGCCGTGCCACCCGGTGGCGGTCCGTGCTGCTCGACATTGCCGTGCTCAGCCAGCTCACGCCAGACATGAGCCGGACCGCTATCCGCGCACTCAACGAGCGCATCGTCGAGCAGCTGCCCGAACATGCGGACCGACCGTCCGAGCTCAAGGACGCGCTTCCGCAGATCGTCGGACACGATCCCGCGCTGGCCGACGCCCTCGATGAGCGCCTGGAGGACGACGCCGCCGGGCCCTCCCCATCGATCGAACAGCTCCAGGAGCTTCTCAGCGCGCATCACGTCCCCACCCACCGGCTCGAAGAGGTTCGCGCCGCGCGCCAGCGGCCCCGAC
>SKSM01000266.1 GCA_007122985.1 Nitriliruptoraceae bacterium
GCGGTCTCCGGCACCAGGTCGGGACGGACCTCCAGCCGCGACTCGAGCCGGGCGGCCGTCCCCGGCCCGACCGCGGCCACGAGTCGGGCACGTCGCAGGGCCGCACCGTCCAGGCCTGCCGTGGCGAGCGCGTCGGCGACCGCGTCGACGCCGTTGGGGGAGGTCAGGCAGACCAGTGCCACCATCCCCGACGCCAGCTCGCCCACCGCCGAAGCAAGCGCGGCGTGATCGCCCGGCTCGATGGTGATCACGGGCGCGAGCACCGGCTCACCACCGAGCGCACGGACCCGGTCGGCGAGCTCGTCGGCCTGGGAGGGGGCACGCGACACCAGCACCCGCACCCCGGCGAGCGGGCCGGCGCTCACGTCGGGCCCTGACCGTCACGCAGTCGTGCCATCACCGCGTCGCCACCGTCGTCGAGCAGGGTCCGAGCCATCGCCCGGCCCAGCGACACCGCGTCGTCGGCGGCGATCTCGTGTGAGGCACGGTAGAGCCGGGTGCCGCTCGGGTCGGCCAGCAGGCCGAGCAGGGTCAGCCGCCGGTCGCCGGTGGCGGTGGTGCGAACCTCCGCATGGGCGCCGATCGGCGCGGTGCACCCGCCCTCGAGGTGCGCCAGCAGCGCACGCTCCGCGGCGACCTCCAGCCGCGTCACCGGATCGTCGACGGCAGTGCGCAGGGCCCGGCGGGTGTCACGGTCGTCGCGTCGGCACTCGACGGCGAGCGCGCCCTGTGCCGGTGCGTGCAGCAGCTCGCCGTGTTCGAGGGGCACCGCGATCAGGCCGTCCACCTCCGGGCGGAGGCGCAGCAGGCCCGCGGCCGCCAGCACGACACCGTCGAGGACGCCGTCGGCGACCTTGTGCAGCCGCGTGACCACGTTGCCCCGGAGCGGCTGGAGGACCAGGTCACGCCGGTGGTAGGCGAGCTGCGCCTGACGCCGCGGGGAGGAGGTCCCGACCGTGTGCGGGCGGTCACGCGGGATCGTCGGCAGGCGCCAGCCCGCACGGGTGACCAGGACGTCGCGCGGATCAACGCGAGCCGGCACCGCACCGATCGCCAGCTCTCGGTGCTCCTGGGTGGGCAGATCCTTGTAGGAGTGGACCACCATGTGGCAGTCGCCTGCCAGCACCGCCTGGCGGGTCCCGTCGACGAACAGCCCCTTGGTGTCGAACGCCTCGATCGCCCGTTCGGGGTGGTCGTCCCCAGAGGTCGCCAACGCCACCAACTCGGCCGGACGTCCGGTGTGCTCGGTCAGCGCATCGGCCACCGCCCGTGCCTGGACCTTTGCGAGCGCCGAGCGTCGGGTGGCGATCCGCCAGGGACCGCCGTCAGGGCCCACGCTCATGCGTGGTCGGCGGGCGTGTCGCCGCCGTCGTCTGCCATGTCGTCGGGCAACCGGTCCACGTCGTCGTCCGGCAGGTCGAACAGCTCTCGCAGCGCCTGGACGTGGAAGTCGGCGCCGTCGGCGTCGGCCAGCTGCTTGAGCCGGACGGTCGGGTCGTGCAGCAGGGTGTTGACGATGCCGCGGGTCAGTGCCTCGACCGCTGCCCACTGCCGGTCGCCGAGCCCACCGAGCTTGGTCCGCAGGCGCTCGAGCTCGGCGGCCCGCACCGACTCGGCGTGCTCACGCATCGCCCGGATCGCCGGCTCGACCTGCGCGGTGCGGGTCCAGGTGGCGAACTGCTCGGCCTCGTCGTCCACGATCGACCGGGCGGCGGCGATCGCGTCGCCGGTCACACCGCGGTCGGCGACCTCGCGCACGTCGGCGACGTCGATCACCTCCACCCCCGGCAGGTCGGCGACGGCCGGGTCGACGTTGCGCGGGACCGCCAGGTCGAGCAGGACCAGCGGACGGTCGGCGAGGTCCTCGCGGCGCGCGATCGCACGTGCCACCAGGTCCGCGTCCAGCACCGGCTGTGCGGCACCGGTGGTGCACACGGCCACGTCCGCGGCCGCGACCGCGTCGACGAGCCCGTCGGGATCGACCACACGGCCGTCCGCCCGGTCCCCCACGCGGGAGATGAGTCGCCGCGCCTTGTCGGGACTGCGGTTCCAGACATCGAGGTGGTCGACCGGTGCGCTCGCCAGGTGCTCCGTGGCCAGCGCGCCCATCTTGCCGGCCCCGACGATCGCGACCCGGCCGCCCGCGAGTGACCGGCCGAGGCGCCGTTCGACGGCCTGAAGCCCGACCTCGACCATCGACGAGGCACCGGCGGCGATCGGTGTCTCGCGACGGGCACGTCGGCCGACGTGAACCGCCTGGCTGAACAGCCGTTGCAGCACCCGGCCGGCGCTGCCCTCGTCGCGTGCGGCCGACATCGCCTGCTTGACCTGCAGGCCGATCTGGCGCTCGCCGACGACCATCGAGTCCAGCCCGCAGGCCACCGAGAACAGGTGCGCGGCCGCCCAGTCGTCGTGGTAGGAGTACTGCAGCTCCTCGAGGTCCTGCGGATGCACGTCGCCACGCTCGGCGAGCCAGCGCCGCAGCTGGTGCAGCCCCGGGTGGAAGCGCGAGACGTGTGCGTAGATCTCAACGCGGTTGCAGGTGGAGAGCACGGCGACCTCGAGCACATGGTCGAGGGCCGACAGCGACCCCAGCGCCTTGGGCAGCTCGTCCGACGGCACCGCCAGCCGCTCCAACAGCGCCAGGTCGGCGCTGCGGTGGTTACAACCGACCACGAGGAGGGACATCGAGCAGGCGCTTCCGCTGGTGACCGCGGGCTCCACCATCGACCGGTGGGGTCAGGACCCCCTGGCCCTCGAGACCGCCCGTTCTCCCGGGGGCCACCGTCGAGCCGGTCGTCGGACCATCCGGTCGTCGACCAGGTCGTCGGTCCCGTCGGCGGTTGGCGACTCCAGGCAGGCGGTCGAGGCAGGGGCGGTAGTGGTCGCTGAGCGTACCGGTCGCCGCGAGGTCACCAAAGGCCGGGTGTCACAAGGTCGACCTACCGGCCCGTCGCGACGGGGAGGTCGCCGGCCAGGTGCGCGTAGAACGACAGGATCTGCAGCTCGGTCGACAGGTCCACGGTCCGCACGGTCACCGTGTCGGGCACGTCGAGGTGGACCGGCGCGAAGTTGAGGATCGCCGTCACACCGGCGTCGACGATCCGATCGGTGACGGCCTGGGCGACCGCTGCCGGCGTGGTGAGCACGGCCAGCCCGACCCCCTTGTCGCTGACGACCGCGGGCAGTGTGTCCGGGGCGGCCACCCGGTGTCCGGCGATGTCGGTCCCGATCAGCGCGGGGTCGACGTCCACCAGCGCCGCGATGGTGAACCCCCGACGGGCGAATCCGTCGTAGCTTGCCAGCGCCCGCCCGAGGTTGCCCACCCCGACGATGACCACCGGCCGGTCGTCGGTGAGGCCGAGGACCCCGGAGATCTCGGTGGTCAGCTCTGCGACGTGGTAGCCGACACCGCGCGTTCCGTAGGTCCCGAGGAACGACAGGTCCTTGCGGACCTTCGCGGAGTTCAGCCCCGCGGCCTGTGCCAGCTCGTCGCTGGAGATGGTGCGCACCCCGGCCTCGGCCGCGTCGACCAGCGCCTGCAGGTACGCAGGCAGCCGGGCGACGGTCGCGTCGGGGATCCGACGGTCGGTCACGGCCACCTCCCGGGACGCCGGGCGTGCGGTCTCGGCGTGGCGCGAGGCTATTGCGCGCGTCGCCGGGCGCGAAACGCCCCGTGCCGGCGGCGCCGGCGGGCCGCCCGCACGGCTCGGCGCACCGATGCGCGCGTGACCTCGAGCTCTGCCACCTCGACGTCGTCGACGGTCACCACCGGGACACGGACACCGAAGCGGGCGACGAGCGCCTCGTCGGTGTCGACGTCGACGTGCCGGATGTCGGCGCGGCGCGCCTCGGCGGCGACCACCGCGGTCGCCTGCGCGCACAGCCCGCAGCGCTCCCGGGTGTAGACCACGACGATCGGTCGGGTCGTCGCTGCCGCGGCCATCACCAGCCCCCTGCGCCCGGGCGGATCGTCACGGTGCGCACCGCCGGCTCCTCACCACCGTGCTGCGACGGTAGCGCCGTGACCCGCGGGCCACGTCGTGACGTCGGCGCGCTGTGGCGCTATACTTTCGCCATAGCCTCCTCTATGTGACCCCCCTGACCATGGAGGAGTCGACGGCCGTCACCGACCCCCGCGGTGGCGGCCGTCCTCGTGGGTGGCCGTGTGCGGCCGTGTGCGGCCACCTCCCGGTGCAACCACGCTCGGCTGCGGTCGCCGCCGGCTGCGTGCCGTCACCGCGAGCGGCCCTGCTCGAGATACCGGCTGTGCGCCGCGACGGTGCGGACGACCGCCTCACGCAGCTCTGCGCCGAGGGCGGCCTGCGTCGCGGTGTCGGCGCCGCCGCTGACGATCCGTTGCGCCAGCCGCTCGACCAGGACCGCCCCGACCGAGGCGCTCGACGACATCAGTGCGTGCGAGTTCGTCCGGGTGGCCGCGTCGTCCCCGGCGTCGATGGCCGCCGTCAGCCGCTGCGCGAGGTCCGGCGCCCGGTCGGCGTAGGTCCGCACGACCCGCCCGATCAGCTCGGGGTCGGCAACGTCCCGGCCCAGCGCCTCGAGTGGCTGCGGATCGAACACCGCATCGCCGCTGATCGGGATGTCCACCGGTGCCGCGCCCGCGGACGGCTCCGGATGGGCGCGGCCGTCGGCGGAGCGGACCAGCCCGGTCCCCGACGATCCCTCCCCGGTGGCTGCGGGCGCGCCCGTCGCACCGAAGCGGTCCAGCAACGCGGCCAGGTCGTCGCGTCGGTACGGCTTGGCCAGCACGTCGTCCATCCCGACCCGCCGGCACGCCGTCGCGTGCTCCTCGGTGGCATTGGCCGTCAGGGCCACGACCGGGGTGTGCCGTCCGGGCTCCTCGGCGGCCCGAATCCGTCGGGTCGCCTCGAAGCCGTCGACGCCCGGCATCAGGCAGTCCATCAACACCAGGTCGAAGTCACCTGCACGCACCGACCGCGCCCCCTGCGCTCCGTCGGAGACGACCGTCACCTCGCAGCCGAGGTCCTCGAGGTGGGCGCGTGCGAGTGCCTGGTTGATGTCGTTGTCCTCGATGACCAGGACCCGGTGACCGGCGCCCCGACCACCACCCGTCGTGGCGTGCGGCGCAACAGCCGCACGGGCCCGTGACGGCTCGGGCGGTGCCGTGGCCGTGGAGGGCTCGGTGACCGCCGGCGTCGCAGCGGTCAGCCCGAGCTCCAGGTCCAGTCGGAAGGTGGAGCCCCCGCCAGGCGTGCTCTCCACCCGGATCCGGCCGTCCATCAGCTCGGTCAACTGCCGCACGATCGCGAGCCCGAGCCCGGTGCCACCGAAGCGGCGCGTGGTGCTCTGATCGGCCTGGGTGAACGCGTCGAACAGGACCGGCACCAACTCCGGGTCGATGCCGGTGCCGGTGTCGCTGACCGTGAACGCCAGCGGCACGCGACCCTCGCGGTCGGGTCCGGACCGCGACACCTCCAGCATGACCCGTCCCTGCTCGGTGAACTTCACCGCGTTGCCGAGCAGGTTGACCAGGATCTGGCGCAGCCGTCCCGCGTCGCCGACGACCGCCTCGGGCACCGTGTCCTCGACGGCGACCCGCAGTTCGTTCCCCCGCTGCGCAGCCGCTGCGGCGACGACCTCGCGAACCTCCTCGACCAGTCCCCGGGTCAGCAGGGGCCGCTGCTCGAGCTCGAGCCGTCCTGCCTCGATCTTGGCGATGTCGAGCAGATCGTCGACCAGGGTCAGCAGCGACGACGCCGACCTGCGCGCGGCCCGTGCGTAGCCTGCCGCCCGTTCCGGCAGCGGCTGATCGAGCAGCAGGTCGAGCATGCCGGTCACACCGTTCATCGGCGTGCGCAGCTCATGGGAGACCGTGGAGATGAACCGCGTCTTCGCGTCGCTGGCCGCCTCGGCCGCCTGCTTGGCCTCCACCAGCGCGCGCTCGCTCTCACGCCGATCGGTCACGTCGTTGAACGATCCGACGATGCCGGTCATCCGGCCGTGCTCGTCGAGGTCCGGTTGCACGACGATCTCGACCCAGCGAACGGCACCCGACCGCGTCAGCAACCGGAACTCGCCGCGCGACACCCCTTGGTCGGCGGTCCCGCGGGCGGCCGTCAACAGACGGCGCTGGTCGTCTGGGTGGAAGCAGGCGGCCGCCGGGGTCCCGAGGGACTCCGCGACCGGCCAACCGGTCAGCTCCTCCCAGACGGGGTTGAGATAGCTCCACCGCCCGTGCTCGTCGGTGCGGAACACCACCTCGAGCAGGTGCTCCACGGTGCGGCGGTGCTCACGCTCGTTGGCCCGCAGCTCCGCCTCCGAGCGCGCCCTGGCCAGCGCACCGGCGACGACCTCGGCGACCGCGCGCACCGCCGTCACGTCCGCGTCGTTCCACGGCTGCTGCGCACCGACGTGCTCGAGCCCGAGGACGCCCACGAGCTCACCGCCGACCAACAGCGGCACCACCAGCCCGGTGGTCGAGGGCACGGCAGCCGGTCGGTCGCCGTCACCGTCGCCATCCCGCCCGGGCAGGTGCACCGTCTCCCCGGCGCGGAGTCGCTGCTCGAGCCATGGCACGTCCGGCAGCGTGGGCGCTGGGAGGTCGGCTGCATCGACGTGCGCTGCGTGCCAGACGTGGTCGGCGCGTCCCGGACGACCCTCGGCATCGGCTGTTGCCAGGAACGCACGGTGGGCGCCGCACAACCTGCCCACATCTCCGAGTGCGGCATCGAGGGCCGCGTCGAAGGCATCCAGCCCGACGAACCGGGCCGAGACCGTCGCGAGCGTCGACTCGAGCTCGAGCTGCCGCTGGGCGGCGGCCTCTCGCCGCTTGCGATCGGTCACGTCGAGGTTGCTGCCGACCACCCGGGTCGCGTGCCCGTCCGCGTCGCGCAGGATGCGCGACCGGTTCAACACGGGGACCTCGTGTCCGTCCCGGTGCCGCAACCGGAACTCCAGGCGCAGCGTGCTCCGGCTGCCGCGGAGCGCAGCAACGTACTGCTCGACCGTCGCCTCCACGTCGTCGGGATGCAGCTGTGCGGCCAGCGTCTCGAGGTCGGTCTCGGTCGGACCGTCGTCGGCTCCGACCATCGCCCACCAGCGCGGGGAGACGTGCACCCGCCCGGAGGCGACGTCGTGGTCGAAGACCGCGTCCCGGGTCGCCGACAGCGCCAGCCCGAGCCGCTCGCGGGCGGCCTCCGCCTCACGGCGCGCCGCACGCATCGCGTCCTCGCGCTCGGTGCGCACCAGCGCGTTGGTGAACAACTCGGCGAGCACATCGAGCAGGGCGAGCTCCTCGGTCGCCCACGTCCGCCCCGCACCGACCGCGTCGAAGCCGACGAAGCCCAGACACCGGTCGCCATCGATCAACGGCACGGCGATCACGGTCTCGACGTCCTGGGCCTCGAGCATCTGACGGATGGGGTCGTCACCCGGGCGCTCGCTGACCCGCGGCACGTGCATCACCTCGCCCCGCTGATGGGTCTCCAACCATTCGGCCAGCTCGGCCATCGGGACGTCCTGGAGTTGGTCGCGCTGCGGACGCACACCCGGCGCGCACCACTCGTGGGTGTTCGACGCCGTGCCGGCGTCCAGGTCGTAGGCGAACAGATAGGTCCGGTCCACCCCGGTGAATCGGCCCGTCTCGGCCAGCGCCCGCTCGATCGCGTCGTCGAGCTCGTCCAGCGGCACGTTGACGAAGCCGACCGCCAGGTCGATCAGCAGGCGCTGGAAGCGGGCCTGGTGCTGCAGCTCGCGCTCCGCGGTCACCCGGGCGGTCACGTCGCGCAGGTAGCCGGTCGCGCCCAGCACCCGGCCGCTGCGGGCGGTCACGGGACCCGCGTGGTGCTCGACGGTGCGCCGATCAGGTGCGACGCGGTCGGGCTGCTCGTCGTCGACCACCGCCACCGCACCAGGGGGGTGGTCGTGCTCACGCGTCACCGGACGCCGGGACTCCAGCGCCGCGTTGGTCACCGCCAGGGCGGCCTGCCCCAGTCCGTCTCCGAGCACGTCACCGAGGGTCCGCCCGATGGCCGCGGCCGGTGCGCAGCCGGCGGTCCGGGCGAACGGGTCGTTGACCAGGGTCAGCCGGCCCGACGCATCGGTCATCCAGGCCGCGAAGGGCAGATTGTCGAGCAGCGCGCGCTGGCGGTCCTGGACCTCGACCAGCTCCGACTCGATCTCGCGCCGGCGCTCCTGCTCGATGCCGGCGAGGCACGCCCGCGTGAGCACATCGGCGAACCGTCCCAGTTCGGAGGCGAACCACGGGTCGAACGGCTCGCGTCGCCCAAGGATCAGCACCCCGACCCCCGGGAGGTCGAAGACGTAGACGTGCTCCTCGCCCATCCGCAGCGTCAGCGGCCCGTCGCCGCTGGGGTGCGCCTCGAGCGCGGCCGCGACGATCCGGGTCCACTCGTCGCGGTGGCCCATCACCCTGGGGACGACCAGCTCGGTCCGCGGTCCCCGCCCGTCACCGTCCCGGCGCACCAGCCCCACGTAGACGCAGCCGGTTCGGTGCAGGACGAGCGGCAGCGTGCGTGCCAGCAGCGCCGGCAGCTCGGGCTCGCCCCCCAGCGAGAAGGCGAGCTCCAGCAGGACCCGTCCCTGGACCTCGTCAGCCATCGACACCGACCTGCCCGAGCACGATCGTCTTGTTGTGGAAGTCCGGGGCCCGGTGCGGCGTGCCAGCGACCTCGCCGATGGTGAGGGCTCCGACGACCGGCCCGTCGGCCGTGACCAGCTCGAGCTCCTCGGTGTACCGGTCACCGAGGTGCAGCACGCGCGAGATGCAGTCGAACAGCAGCGGCTGGCCACGCCGCCCGCCGGGGGGCCGCGCTCCTGCGGATGGGTCTGACAGGCCGACGGTGACCTGCTCGGCGCCGGCGAGCAGCGCCGCGTGGTCCCCGTGGAGCACGCGGACATAGCAGCCCTGTGGCACCTCGGCGATGCAGCGAACGCCGTCACCGACCTCGGCCACCAGGTCGCGCACGACCGGTTCGTCGCCGACCCGCGAGATCCCGAGCGGGTACCAACGTCCCAGTTGCTCGATCGGTGCGCTGGCGACCGCCTCCCCCGCATGTCCGCGGACGACCTCGCGGTAGATCCTGGCGGCGGGCTGCCCGTCGAGCAGTTCGATCGTGCGGCCGTCGGAACGGGTGACCGGAAGGTGGCGCCCCAGCGGTGACCAACCGTGGGCGACCGCGACGGTCGATGGTGCGTCGAGCAGGGCAACGGCGGCGACGCCGGACCGCAGCTGCCCGCCGGCCACGACGGTGGGACCGGGTGTCAGGTCCCGGTGACCGGTGCCGCCACCGAGGTAGCTCCAGGTCGGGCCGAGCAGGTCGTGGAGGGCGTGGACGAGTGTGGCGATCCCGCCCTCGGCCGCGTCGGCGAGGACCAGCGCCGTCCCCTGGTCGCTCGCCACCTGTGGCAGGTGCCGCTCGAGCCAGGCCCGCTGTGCCGGCGCCGGCGCACCCAACGGCGCGGTTACCACCTGCGCCGAGACCGGCAGACCGATCAGCAGCGTCCCGTGCTCCCGCACCGAGCCGTCGACGACGATGCCTGGGAACAGACCGCCGACGAGGGGGATCGACGCAGCCGCCAAGACCCGAGCGAGTGCCGCCGGGTCCCACGCATCCGCACTGCACCCCAGCAGCAGGATCGTCTGGACGTCACGCTCGGCAGCCAACTCGGCCACCGCCGACGCCAGGGCGTCGGGGTCGACCTGCGGCACGACGTGCGTCCTCACCGTGGGGCTCCACCCGACCGTCGCTGGAGGACACGAGCCTACGGAATTCGCAGCCGCTCCGGACCCTCAGCCGTCGACCGCAGCCGCCGGCTCGGCGCCCGGCGGGCCCCCGGCCGTCGAGCCGGAGCCGAACACCACTGCCTCGACACCACCGTCGAGCAGCACGGGCCAACCGGCGGTCACCCGTGCGACGCGGGCCGATCGCGCTGCCGGCAACGACAGTCCAGCCCACCCGCAGGCGCGCTCGCCCTCCGACCCGGATCCATCCGCAACGGATCGTCGCGCCGGCAGCAGCACGACCCGCACCCCGCTGCGGCGCAGCGTCACGAGCTCGGCGAGCGCCGTGACCGGTTCGTCGCCCGCTGCCTCCACCCAGGCACGCGCACTGGCCAGATCCGCCTCCGCGTCGCCGTCCAGCCGCAGGGGCGCTGCGCCGTCGTCGACCGGGACGTCCACCGGCCAGGTGGGCGCGATGCCGGGCAGCAGCGGGTGGACCCGCGCGACCGTCGGCATCGCGCGCAGGTGTGCGACCAGCCGCTGCAGCGCCACGACCGGCACGGCCTCGAGCTGTGGGACCACCACCACGGCGACGAGC
>SKSM01000303.1 GCA_007122985.1 Nitriliruptoraceae bacterium
CCCCCGCGGGGTGATGGAGGGATCTTCCACGCGTCGCAAGAAGTCGACGACCTGGAAGTACGCCCCGCTGAGCTGCACCGAGACCTGGATCGAGTGCAGGTCCCCCGGGGCGTCCTCGACCGCTTCCGGTCGGGTGGTGGTCACCGACTCGAAGGTCAGCTCGGACTCGTCCGCGGCGGTCTGCAGCTGGCGCAGCGCCGCCGGCAGTGCCGCATCTGCAGGCACGATCGCTTCGCTGGCCGCGAGCTCGGCCTCGACCTCGGGTGCGTCCTCGCGGACGCTGCGCAGGCGTTCGATCTCCGACTGGAGATCCACCTGCTGCTGGCGCTCCTGGTCGACCTGCGCCTCGATGTCGGCCACCTCGTCGCGCTGTGGCTGGAACACGAAGACGAAGAACAGCACGACGATGAGCAGCCCCGCGATCGTGGCGAGCAGAACCTGGATCCGGTTCATCGCAGCTCCTCCGGCAGTCCTTCGTCGTACCGGCCCGTCGCCGCCTCCGGCCCGACGCGCCCGTCCAGCGAGAACGTCGCGAACCGCTCGTCCGGCTCGTCGAGCGCGGAGGTGTTGAGGAACAACTCGTCGAGCGCAGCGATCTTGTCGAGCGAGAGCAGCACGCGCTCCACGCCCGGAGCGTGTGAGGTCAGCGTGCGCCCGGACAGATTGAACGTGCCGACGCTCGCCGGGATCGCGTCCGGATCCTCCGGCAGCTCGGCCTCGAGGGTGAACACCAGCGTCTCGAGCTGCGCGTCGTTGGGCATCACCGCCGCGACGTCCTGCAGCAGCCCCGCCAGCGACACCTCGTCGCCCATCGCCGCGGTGAGCAGTTGCTCGGACTGTTCACGGCGGTCGGCGAGCTCCTGGAAGGCGACCAGCTCGGCCTGCTCCTGGCGGAGCTCGGCCGTGCGGGCCTCTTCGTCGGCCAGCTCCTGCTCGGCGTTCGAGATCTGACGGTCGCCCCAGAACCAGACACCACCGAGCAGGACCAACAGCAGCAGCGCGCAGAGCAGGGCGATCCCCCGCTGCTGTGCCGCGCGGTCCTTGGCCTTGGTGGCCTCCGGTAGGAGGTTGACACGCACGCTCATTCGAGACCCCCCAGCGCCAGCCCGATGGCGGTTGCCAGGCTCGGCCCGACCCTCGCGAGGTCATCGTCGCCGTAGACGGTGTTCTTCGCCTTGTAGCGGTCGAACGGGTTGCCGATCTCGACCGGCAGGCGCAGCGTGTCGGCCAGGCGGTCGGTCAGGCCCGGCAGTGCGGCGCCGCCACCGGTCAGGACCACCCCGGAGAGCTGCGTGCTGCCGGTCTGCGCCTGGTAGTAGTCGAGGGAGCTGCGCACCTCGTCGATGAAGGCGTCGGCCTGCTCGGTGACGATGCGGCCCGCGGTGTCGCTGTCGGCCCCGACGACGGCCTGTCGCTTGGCCGCCTCAGCCTCCTCCGGGGGCAGCGAGAGCCCGGCGCCGAGCGCCCGGGTCATGTCGTCACCACCGAGCACGAGGATGCGCACGAAGCTCGGGACGCCGTGGGCGTGGACGATGATGTTGGTGACCCCCGCGCCGACGTCGATGAGCACCTGGCTGCCCTGGTCGAACTGGCGGTCGTCGCCCATCGCGCGCAGCACCGAGAACGGGTTCAGGTCGACGCCGATCGGCTTGAGCCCCGCCTGGGTGGCCGCTTCGACGTGGGCGGAGACCATGTCGCGATGGGCCGCGACGAGCAGCAGGCGTTGCATGCGCTCGCCTTCATCGGAGGTGAACTCGTCGACGATGTGCACGTCGAGCTCTGCGTCCTCGACCGGGATCGGGATGTACTCCTGGACCTGGTACTGCAGCGACTGCCGCAGCTCCTTCTCCTCGAGCCACGGCAGGTCGACCTGCCGGACGACCACGCGCTGGTTGGCGACGCCGAGCCAGACCCGCTTGGAGCCCACCTTCGCGCTCGACAGCAGCTCCCGCAGGGCGCTGGACACCGCGGGGACATCGAGGATCTCGCCCTCGCGGACCGCGTCCTGCGGTAGCTCGACCCCACCGAAGTTGGTCACGACCTCCCCGCCGCGGGCGGACTTGACCTCCGCGACGGCGATTGTTCGGGTGCCGATATCGACCCCGACAGCATTGGAGGGCACAGCTCAGCCGTTCGTCTCGTCAGCTCGGACCTCGCCGGTCTCCAGGTAGGCCTCGAGATCGCCTTCCCGGATCCGGTAGTTCTTGCCGACCCGCAGGGCCGGAAGCTCGCCGGCCTTGATGAGCCGGTAGACGGTCATGTTGGACACCCGCAGTACCTCGGCGACCTCGGCAACCGTCATGAGTGGCCCGGTGAGGGAGCCGTGCTCCTCGTCCATCGCTACCTCGCTGCCCCGTCACTTGGTTGCCCCACGGTGCCCCACTGCCTGCGGGCCACCACGTCGGCCTCGTACACCACGGGAGTCACATGACTAACACGGTGCTCATCAGGCCGTCAACAACAACACTCGACACCATACGCGGCGGCCTTGAGAACTACATTCATGGGATTTTCGTGCGGCCCGTCACCGGTGGTGTCGCTGGCGTGAGGCGGGTGGGGCCGAGATCGCCGCAAACCCCCTCCTCCGGACGCGCTGAAGGCAGAATCCGGCGCCTGGACAGCGCGGCGTGCACGGTGGATGCAGCCGCCGAACGAGTCCGGATTCGGTTGCGGTCCGGC
>SKSM01000234.1 GCA_007122985.1 Nitriliruptoraceae bacterium
GCAGCGGCGTGACGGACAGGTGTGTCGGAGGGTGGCCCGGGTCAGGTGGTACTCGCCCCCGACTCGACTCGGTACGCCGCTCGGAGTTGGTCCAGGTGAAAGCGCCTCATCGGAAGGTAGGCCGCGGTGACCCGAGCGATCTGCTCAGGGGAGCCGTGGGCGAGCATGTGGTTGAGTTCGGTGGGGGTGATCTGCCAGGACAGGCCGAAGCGGTCCTTGATCCAGCCGCACTGCTCGGCTGTCGGATCGGCCGAGAGTGCGTCGGCGTAGCGGTCGAGCTCGTCCTGATCGTCGCAGTTGGCCACCAGCGAGATGGCCTCGTTGAACGCGAAGTCGTGGTCGAGTGCGCTGTCCATCGCCGCGAACCGTTGCCCGGCGAGCCGGAAGCTCGCGTACATCAGGTCACCTTCGGCGTTGGGGGTCGCGTCCGGGCCGTAGGGGATCATCGTCTCCAGATCGGCATCGGGGAAGACCGAGGTGTACAGGTCGATCGCCTCGGCGGCCCGGCGCTGATGGCCCGGAAGGGCTGCCCGAACAGCGCGAAGTTCACCGATTCGACGTCCCTGAGGGAGTGCCAGGCAGTGTTACGACGCTGGTGACCTGCGGGGCCGGGAAGGTCTCGCAGTAGAACCTGGCCGCGTCGATGGCCCGGTTGTCGAACCACAGGTGGGGGTGAATCCCTGCATTCGGGTCCCTTCGCTCGGGGGAGCGGCGCCGGTCGCGGGCGAGTGGGACTCACGTCTCGGCCAGCAGCGCGTCGATCTGCCCCATGGCGCTGCGCAGGCCCTCCTCCATGCCCATGGCCAGCAGCTGTTCGAGGGCGGCGGCGGTGTCATAGGTAGAGGTGATGGTCATCCGTGTCGTGGTCCGATCGACGGGTTCGATGACCACCTCCGAGCGGCTGACGGGCAGGTCGTCGTTGGGCTGCCCGGCGTCGTCAGCGAAGCCGTCCTCGAGGACGAGCCGGTTGGGCGGGTCTACCTCGATGACGTGCCAGTAGCCCTTTGGCTGGTCGCCCTCCGGTCCGGTCATGAAGTAGCTGACGTGCCCGCCGGGCCGCAGATCGTGGTCGACGACGGTCGCCGGATACGACTCGGGGCCCCACCAGCGTTCGAGCTGGCGCGGATCGGCCCACAGCTGCCACACCCGCTCGGGCGAGGCGGCGAACTCGCTGGTCACGACCAGGGTCGCGCTGGCGAGGTCTTTGGTGATCTGGATGTTGCTCATCGGTACCGCTCCTGATCCGGGCGATTGTCGTGGGGGAGGTCGCCTTCGTCGAGCAGCTCGTGCATCCGGCCGACTCGGTGGCGCCAGAGCTGCTCGAAGTGGTCGAGCACGACTCGAGCGTCGCGCAGCCCCTCGATGTCGGTGCTCACCACGCGCCGCCGACCGTCCGGGCGCTTCTGGACCAGGCCGGTGCGCTCCAGCACCGCGACGTGCTTCTGCACCGCGGCGAAGCTCATCGGGTAGAGCTCCGCAAGCTCCGAGATGCCGAGGTCCCCATCCATCGCTCGCGACAGGATGTCCCGCCGGGTGGCGTCAGCCAATGCCGCGAAGACCTCGTCGACCCGCTCGTCTGTGATGACCGCTTCCATACATACAACCATATGGTTGTATGTATGGTGACGTCAAGGGGTCCGTGTGAGGTGCCGGACCGCCTCCTCCCGCGGACGGCGCTGCAGAGGGGCGGCGCCGATCGCACATACTGTCGCCCTCGGCGATCGTGAGGTCGGTTGGAACACCGCAGGATTGGTTCGGAGGGCTCCATGACACGCATCGCGGGCGCGCACGTCGTGGTGACCGGCGGCTCACAGGGGATCGGTCTTGCGACGGCGCATGCCTGTCTGTCGCGTGGTGCTCGCGTGTCGATCGTCGCTCGCGACCCGGACGGTCTGACACACGCGCAACGGCAGCTGGGCGCCGGGGTTGCGGCGGCTGCCGCCGATGTCACCGACGCGACGGCACTGCAAGATGCCCTTGAGGGCCTGGCCCGCGTCCAGGGGACCTGCGACGTCCTCGTCACCGCAGCGGGAGGCGCTGAGCCTGGCTACTTCCTCGACCTCGAAGCACAGGTGTTCCGTCGGCAGATGGAACTGAACTACCTCGGCACGCTGCATGCCGTTCGGACGGTGCTGCCCGGCATGGAGGAGCGGCGACGCGGACACCTCGTCCTGCTCTCGTCCTTGAGCGGATTGCTGGGCGCCTTCGGATACGGCGCCTACACCCCGACGAAGTTCGCTGTCCGGGGCCTTGGTGAAGCGCTCCACGGAGAGTTCCACCATCGAGGCATCGTGACCTCGATCGTCTACCCGCCGGACACCGACACTCCCGGGTTCCGTCGCGAGAACCTCACCAAGCCGCAAGAGACCGTGCGGATCGCTGCTGGGACGACGCCGGTGCCTGCTCGTCGGGTTGCTGCAGCGATCGTGCGCGGGATCGAACGGGATCGTCTGCATGTCGGCGTCGAGTGGCAGACGCGGCTCATTGCGAGGCTCGCCGACCTGCCTGGTCCGCCTGTTCGAGCTGTCATGCGGCGGCGGCTGCAGGCGTGATGACGTGCAGACGGCGCGTTGCGGTGCCGTCGCGCCGGTTGCGATGCGGTTCCTACCGCGTCGTCGACAGCTGCGGTCCGCTCCCGCCGAAGCGGCTACGACTGCTCCGGCCGGGGCAGGACGTAGCGGCGCACGCCGATGGTGATCAGGGCCCCGGCGAACGCGGCGATGCCGACGACCACCCCGTACTCCACCCAGGTCGGCACGTAGAGCTCATCGATGATGAAGCCCTGGTCGGGACGTCCGGCGGGAATCCCGGGAGCCATGCTGACCTGGGGGTCGTACATGCCCGGCATGAGGATGTCGACGCGCTTTGCGAACACGCCCAGGATCGACAGGGTCGCCGCGCCCACCAGCAGCGGGATGCGTGCCCGCAGCCGCGGCACCGCGTAGACCACGAACGGCACCAGCACGCCCAGCAGGATCTGGGACCAGAACACCGGCGCCAGCCGGCCGGTCAGCAGCATGTGCAGTGGTGCGAGGTGGTAGTCGGTCTGTGAGGTGTAGGCGGTGATCAGCTCGGCGCTGAGCAGGAAGAAGTCGACGGCGACGAACCACGCCAGCAGCCTGCCCAGGTCACCGAAGACGTGCGGCGGCGGTTCCCAGGCGGTGACCCGGTGCACGATCCAGGCGATCACCAGCACCAGGGCGGTGCCCGAGACCAGGGCAGAGGAGATGAACAGCGGGGCGAGGATGGCGGTGTTCCAGAAGGGCCGTGCGACCAGGAAGCCGAAGATCCACGCGGTGATGGAGTGCACCAGCACGGCGACCGGCAACGAGACCATCGCCATCACCCGCAGCGCCCGCGGCATCGGCCAGGGGCGGGTGAGGATCCACAGGTCGATCGCTGCGATCGCCAGGTAGATGGTGATGACCGCCATGTCCCAGACCAGGGGCGACATCGGCTGCGGCGAGACGATCATCTGCCAGGCCATCTCCGGTCGGCCGAGGTCGGGGATGATCGACACCGCCGCAGCGGCGATGGCCGTCCCGGACACGATCACTGCCAGGACGTTGAGTGACTCGAGGCGGTGACTGCCGATCAGCTCGCTGCCGGCGACCACGATCAGGCCACCCGCGGAGATCCCGACCAGGAACATGAACACCACGATGTACAGGCCCCAGGTGACCGTGTTGGTCAGCCCGGTGACCGTCAGCCCGCTTGCCCACTGGTATCCGAACGAGAACAGCCCGAGCAGCAGCCCGGCGCCGAGCACCGCGTACCACGCCAGTCTCGGCCACGGTCTGCGGGACGACGCGGTCGGGGACGGGGTGGCGATGATGGTCACAGCGACCTCCGTCGCCGGGGCGGCAGGTAGCGGACCTTGGGCTGGGTGCCCTTCTGCTCGAGCAGCTGGTCGCCGCCCCGGTCACGCAGCACCTGGTTGATGTGGCTGTCGTCGTCGTTGAGATCGCCGAAGATGCGGGCTTGCGCGGGGCAGGACACGACGCACGACGGCTGCTGGTTCTCCGCGATCCGGTGCACGCACAGCGAGCACTTCTCCACCGTGCCTGCGGGACGCGCCGGAACCATGCCCTCCTCGACGCCGGGTGCCTTCGCCGGCTCGCCCCAGTTGAAGACGCGCACGCCGTAGGGGCAGGCCGCCATGCAGTAGCGGCAACCGATGCACTTGTCCGCGTCGACGAGCACGATGCCTTCGTCGTTGGTGTAGGTCGCGGCGGTCGGACAGACCTTCTCGCAGGGCGCATCATCACAGTGCTGGCAGGCCAGGGGCAGCCACTCCATCTGGGGGTGCCCGTGCGCGTCGACACTCGGGGTGTCGAGGTCGTCGCCGTCGGTCAGGATGCGGTTCCACCACATGCCCAAGGCCACGTCGTTCTCGGACTTGCACACTACGGCGCACGACCAGCAGCCGATGCAGCGCTCGGTGTCGACGAGCATGCCCCAGCGAGGCGTCTGCGAACGGGTGTCGATCTCGCCCCAGGCGCGGCTGGCCGGCGGCAGATGATCGACGGCCGACCCACCAGCGGACGGGGCATCGGCGGCGGGATCCTGCCCGGCGAGCAGCGTTGCGAGGACGTCGGGTTCGTCACGCACGGCGCACCTCGCAGCGGCAGTCCTTCCACGGTGTCGACGGCGCCCAGGTGTTCGCCACGTGGTGCACCTCGTGGATCGGGTTCACCTCTGAGGTGGTCAGCTCGTTCACGCCCTTGCCCGAGCGGAAGAACCGCGGCCACCACCCCTCGTGCAACGTGGCGCTGCCCGGACGCGCCGCCTCGGTGACGTGCGCCCACGCGCCGAGCTGGCCGCGACCGTTGAAGACGTCGATCTCGTCGCCGTCGCGGATGCCACGTGCCTGGGCGTCGCGCGGGTGGAGCATCACCCGGGGCCTGTCGCCGTGGATCTCCTGGAGCCAGGGGTTGTTGGCGTAGGTCGAGTGGATGCGCCACTTCGAGTGGGGTGACAGCAGGATCAGCGGGAATCGGTCGGGATCGTGCACGCCGTCGTCGTTCGGTTCGAGGTGGGTGGGAACGGTCTGGTCGCTCTCGATGAACCGGTCCTCCTCCTTGTAGAACTCGATCCGGCCGGTCGGGACGAACCGTTGGGTCGCCTCGAGCGGCGAGGGCAGGCTGCGTGGCGGGAACGGCTCGAGCTGCTCGATCTGGGCGAGGAACG
Organism: Nitriliruptoraceae bacterium; assembly: GCA_007122985.1. Lineage (GTDB taxonomy): Bacteria > Actinomycetota > Nitriliruptoria > Nitriliruptorales > Nitriliruptoraceae > SKTG01. Next base: position 5,191 of record SKSM01000234.1, read on the forward strand.
GCACGTCCGGGTCCGGGACGTTGAGGCGGACCGGGCCCTCGCGCAGCCGGTCGAGCGTCATTCCGTGCGTGGGCCCGTCCGGGGTGTCACCTGCCGCGAGCATCATCTCGATGGCGTCCTCGGCGGTGTGTGGGACGAAGTACTCCTCGGCGAGCGTCGCGTCGATCCGGCGGACGATCTGCTGCCACATCCACAGCTCGTCGCGGGATTCCGCGACGGGTGGGATCGCCGGCTGCTGCAGTTGCACGAAGGGGTGGACCGGCGTCGCGGTCAGGTCGGTCTTCTCGTACCAGGTGGTCGCCGGCAGCACGATGTCGGCGTACTTGGCCGTCTCGGTCAGGATCGGGTCGACGACGACGATCAGCTCGAGGTCGTCCAGCGTCTCGTAGAGCCGGTTGAGGTCAGGCGACTGGACGAACATGTTGGCGAAGGTGCAGAACAGCGCCTTGAACCCGTGCTCGGGATAGGGCACGTCGGGATGCATCGTCTCGGACGGTCCGCGCAGGAAGTAGATCGAGGGGACGATCGGTGCCCGGTTCTCGCCGGCGTGCCACCACGGCGAGGTGTCCAGCCGCACCTTGTACTGGCCCACGTAGACGCTGAATCCACCGCCCGACCGGCCGATGTTGCCGGTGACGGTCGCGAGCAGGGCGTAGGACCGCCCGATCTGATCACCGTGGAACCAGTGGTTGGAGCCACCTCCCATCAGGATGGCCGCAGGTGACTCGGTCGCGTACGCCCGGGCTGCCCGCACGATGAGGTCGGCGGGCACGCCCGTCACCTGCTCGGCCTGCTGCGGCGACCAGCGCTCGAGCTCGGCGGTGACGTGCGACCACGCTGGGGCGACGTCGATCGATCGGCCGTCGGAGAGCGTCACCGTGTAGCTGCCCTCGAGCGCCGCTTCGACGCCGTCGGGCATCCCCAGGCGCTCGGTTCCGAGCGCGACGGGGCGCCCGGTGCGCTCGTCCCAGACGGCGTAGATCTCGTCGAAGTCGGCCCGCCGCCCGGTCTGCCCCCGGTCGTCGACGTCGGCGAGCTCGTCGGCACGCAGACGTCTGCCGGTGTCCTGCCGTACCAGCAGCGCACCGTCGGTGTAGGTGCGGATGAAGCCCAGGTCGGCCAGTCCCTCGTCGAGCACGACGTGCGTCATGCCGAGCGCCAGCGCCGCATCGGTCCCCGGCCTGATCTGGAGCCAGCTGTCGGCCTTTGCGGCCGTGGCGGAGAAAGTCGGGTCCACCACCACCAGTCGTGCGCCGCGGTCCGCGGCGTCGAACAGGAAGTGGGCGTCGGGGATCCGGGTGTCCAGGGGATTGGAGCCGACGATCAGCAGGAAGCGGCTGTTGGCCCAGTCCTTGGTCTCGTGCTCGGCGTTCTGGACCCCGAAGGTGATCGGCATGCCCATCGGCAGGTCACCGTTGAAGTCGAAGCTGGTGCCGTGGCTCATCCCGAGGGCGGCACACGCGCGGTAGTTCGCGCCCTTGTGCACGTACCCCGACCCGGGAACCTGACCGAAGACGTGGATCGTCTCGTAGCCGTAGGTGTCCCCGATCCGGCGGAAGTCGTCGGCGATGCGGTCGAGGACCTCGTCCCAGCTGGCCTCGCGGAAGTCGCCCGAGCCGCGGTCACCGGTGCGGATCAGCGGTGTCTGGATGCGGTCGGCGCCGTGGATGTTGTGGTGGAACGACAGCCCCTTCATGCATCCCCGGGGGTTGTAGACCTCATCCGGGAAGTCGGCGGCCTGCTGGATCTTGACGACCTTGTCGTCACGCACGAAGGCGAGCTGTCCGCACGAGCCGGTGCAGTTGGGCGAGCACGTCGTGCGCACCACCCGATCGACATCGAGGGCGTCCTCGCCGGTGCTGGCCTGTGCCGGCGTGGCGCGTGCGGCCACCGTAGAGCCGCTGACCGCGGCGACACCGGCACCGGCACCGAGGGCGGCCAGGAGGCGACGTCGGGTCGGATCGGCGACCTGGACGTCGGGCGGGGGCGTTGCGGTGGGAGGAGTCGGAGCTGGTCGGTCAGTGGCCATGTTCACATGACCTCCGGTGCGGCCGGGCACCCCCGGGCCAGCATGCTGTGGCCAGTGGCGCCGCACTGCCCGCAGCGGGTTGCCGAGTCGCCACGTGCGCCCGGTCGCATCATCGCGGCGTGGGCGCCCAGCCGGGTCGCGGCGACGGCGACCGCACCCACGACGGGCACACTGGCGATGGCCGTGAGTAGCTTGCGGCGCGGAACGGCGCTGGCCCGCACGTCGACCTCCAGGTCGCGACGGGGCCAGGATGTCGGGACCCGCCCGGGTCCGGGAGGGGCAGAGGGTCAGTGCCACTAGGGCCGAACGTCCCGTCGCAGGGGTATTTGTGCCCTAAAACTCCAGTCGGCGACGTGAGTGCCGGGACGCCGGTCGCCAGCCGCCGACCAGTGACACGCGAGGGGTGATGGCTACGACCGAGCGCGAGCTGACCGAACCGGTGGACCTGTGCCTGCCCGATGGTCGGACACTGAATCCGCGCGCCGTCGGGTGGTCTCGGAAGCCAGTGCACCGCGCCAATCTCGTCGGCAGGTGGGGACGGACCAAGCGGTGGGACTACTGGGCGCTGCTGGCCGACGAGGTGGTGGTCTCCCTGACCTACGCCGACGTCGACTACCTGGGTCTCGTCGCGGTGTGGTGGTACGAGCGCGCGTCCGGACGCACCGGCGGGCGCGAGGTCGTGGTGCCGTTCGCCCGCGGTGTCACCCTGCCGGACCTGCCGGGCACGCAGCCGCTGACCTTCTCCCACCACCACCTCGGTGTCGGGGTGGTCGATGATGCGCAGGGCACGAGCCTGACCGTGCGCTGGCGCGAGCGCGACGGACGGGTGGGACGGCTGGACGCCCGGGTGGCGCTGCCCTCCGGTCACGACTCGGTCAACGTCGTGATCCCGTGGAGCAGGACCCGCTTCCAGTACACCTCCAAGCACCAGGCGCGGCCGGCGACCGCCAGCCTGTGGCTCGGCGAGGACCATCTCGAGCTCGGCGGTGCGCACCGGCCGGCGTGGGGTGTCCTGGACGTCGGGCGTGGCCGGTGGCCCTATCGCACGCGTTGGAACTGGGGCGCGGGTGCAGGCGTCACCGCGGACGGTCGCGTGCTCGGGATCCAGCTCGGCGGCCGATGGACCGCCGGCACCGGTGCCACGGAGAACGGGATCATCGTCGACGGCAGGGTGCTCAAGCTCGGTGACGAGTTGCAGTGGCAGTACGACTGGGAGCGGCCGTTGGAGCCGTGGCGGGTGGTCTCACCAGACGGGCAGCTGGACCTGACGTTGCTGCCCGACCACGATCGCCATGCGCGGACCCAGGCGCTGGTGCTGGCAACCGAAGTCCACCAGGTCTTCGGGCGCTGGTCGGGGCAGGCGCCGGCGGACGACGGCACGGTGGTCGCCGTCGACGGCCTGCTCGGGTTCGCCGAGGAGTCCCGTTCATGCTGGTGAACCGGCTGGCGTTGGCACGGCGCTAGCGGCCCCGGGGGACGTGTGCGGTCAGGAACGCGCGCAGATCCTCGTCGAAGCGGTGCGGGTCGGCGTTCCACTCGCGCAGGTGGCCGACCCCCTCGTACTCCTCGAGGACGACCTGCTCGTCGAGCTGACTGGCGAACTCGCGAGACGCCTCGACCGGCACGGTGCGGTCGGCGGTGCCGTGCGTGACGAGCATCGGCAGGTCGTCGGGCAGGTCATCGAGGTGGTCGAGGTGCTCGGCCGCGTCGCGGGGCAGGTCGGCACGCAGCTGGCTCACCCAGCGGGTGGCATGCACCAGCGGTGGGACCAGCGGGCCGGGGACGCCGGCCTCGCGGGCCCGCACGTCCAGCGACGCGTTCAGCGAGACCAGCGGGGAGACCAGCACCGCCGCGACGACGTCGTCGGCGTCCGCAGACCGACGCAGGAAGGTCAGCGACGTTGAGGCGCCCTGGCCGAAGCCGATGAGGACGAGGTGCTCGGCCTCCTCGACCTCACGCAGGTGGTCAACGGCCGCCTGGACGTCGCGCCACTCGGTGTCGCCGAACCGCGAGAAGCGGTCGGGCTCTGCGTGCGCGCCGGGGTCGTTGCGGACCGAGACGGTCAGCGACGGCAGCCGCAGTTGCTCGAGGGTCGGCTGCAGCCGGTTGCCTTCGGTCCGGGAGGCGCCGCGGCTGTGCACGATCACCACCCAGGTGTCCTCCAGCGCCGCCCCGTGGGGCATCACCCGCCACCCGGGCAGGCGGCCGATGTCACCGGGAATCGACACGGTCTCCAGGGGGATGCCCAGCATCGCGTCCGGCTTGCCGGCAAAGGTGTCCAGTGCCACGCCCGCCAGCTCGCCGGGCTCCGGCCACTCGCCTTCGAGCAGGACGGCCCGTCGTTCGGTGAGGTGGCCCTCCGCATCGACCCTGGCCGGCCCGTTGAGCATCAGCAGGCCACTGTCGGTGGACAGACCCACGATGTCGAGGTCCACGAGGTCGCCGGTGTCAGCGCCGAGCGTGACCACTCCCCGGTCCGGGTCGACGTCGGCCAACGGCACGTCCGGGTCGACGCGCGCGGCGACGGGAACGGGCAGGACCTCGTCGCTGAAGTACCAGCTGGCCAACCCGAGGGCGCCGATAGCCACCACGAGCAGGATCGCCGCCCACGTGAGCACGCGTCGCATCGTGGCTCCTCGCCACAGCGTCCGCCCCCGCTTCGGATCCGCCGATCGTCCACCGGCCGTGTTGCCTACCAGATATCACCGGTGTCCGCACCCCGCACGACGGCAAGCACCGGCGCTCGACCCACCGCGGACGGTGTGGGGCGCGATGACGGTCGGCGGCCGTCGGGCACGTCGGGCGGTCGGCGGTGGGTGCGTAGGCTTGCTGGTGACCGGCGGCATCGCCGGCTTGAGACCGACCGTGGGGGCAGGCGATGAGCGGCACGCTGGTCGTCGTGGCCACGCCGATCGGCAACCTCGGTGATCTCTCGCCGCGGGCGGCCGCGGCGTTGTGCGAGGTCGACCTCGTGCTGGCGGAGGACACCCGACGCACGGGCCGGCTGCTGGCCCACGTGGGCAGCGAGGTACCACAGCGCTCGCTGCACGGCCACAACGAGCGGGCGTCGATCGACGAGGTCCTCGCCCGGTTGACGGGCGGCGCCCGGATCGCACTGGTCTCGGACGCGGGCACCCCGGCCGTGTCGGATCCGGGAGCCCGGCTGTTGGCCGCGTGCGCGCAGGCCGGCGTGCGGATCGAACCGGTGCCGGGGCCCTCGGCGGCCCTGGCGGCACTGGTCGCCTCCGGTCTGCCCACCGACCGCGTCGTGCTCGAGGGATTCTTGCCACGCAAGGGACGGGCACGGCGTGAGCGGCTCGCACAGGTGGCCGGGGAGGCCCGCACCGTGGTGTTGTTCGTCGCGCCCCATCGGGCGGCCGCGGACCTCGATGACCTTGCACAGGCCTGCGGCAGCGACCGGACGGCGGTGCTGTGCCGGGAGCTGACCAAGCTGCACGAGGAGGTGGTTCGCGGCGATCTCGGCGAGCTCATGGAGCGTGCTCGGGCGGGCCTGCGCGGCGAGCTCACCTTGGTGGTTGCCGGAGCCGCCCCGGTGACCGCCGAGCAGGCCACGGACGCTGAGCTTGCCGCCGACGTGCAGGCCAGGGTCGCTGCCGGCGACAGCCGCCGAGACGCGATCCAGGCGGTGGCAGCGGCGACCGGCGTGCCCAAGCGAGCGGTCTACCAGGCGGTGCTCGACGCCGACCGCTGAGCTGCTCGTGTGCAGGCGCGCGACGATCGAGGTGGGCCACCCCGACGGGCCACCCCGGCGGGCCGCAGCGTGTCGGCGGCTACCAGTCCGTGGTCGAGCCGGCAGCCCCGTCACTCCGTCGATGCGCCGTCGCGCGGCTGGCGGGCATCGGCTGCGGCTCGGGCTCGGGTACCGGGCCGGGCTGCGGCTGTGGTTGTGGGGAGGGTTCGGGCTCTGGTGCCGGCGGGGACGGGTCGGGTGCGGGGGTCGGCGGGTGTGGATCGGGAGGGAGCGGACCCGGGCCCGGGTCGGGCATCGGAGGTTCCGGGCTCAGCGTGGAGGTCGGCACCGCCGCGCCGGTCGTGGCGGGGGCGGCCCGCGTGGCGAGCGCACTCAACGAATCGGCGCAGTCGGTGCACAGCAGGCGGTTGCGGAAGCGCAGCAGGTCCTCGTCCTCGCGGCCGCAGAACACACAGGCGTCCCGTGGCCTGGCGAGCACGATGCGCTCGCCGTCGACGCTGACTTCGAGCGGGTCACCCTCGCGGATGTTCAGCGACCGGCGCATCGCCGCAGGGATCACGATGCGCCCGAGGTCGTCGACCTTCCGGCGGATCCCGCTGGACGTCGTTGTGGTGACCACGATCGTCCTCCTCCCGTGTGGGTGCTCGCACCGGGCGTGCTCCGAGGCCGGGCCACTTGGGACGGTCCGGTCGGCAAGCGCCGCCGCCGTGCCGTCGCGCTCACGCGGCGACGCATCGACCGTACCCTCGCTGGGAGACACCGCCCAGGACGCGGGTCGCGCGGTGAACGCTCGCTGGGTGACTGGGGGCAACCCCAGCGGGGACGTGCGCGTCGGCTGTGGTGACGACACGGGGCGCACGACCTCGGCACGGTGCCCGCTTCCCCGGGTGGGTGCGACGGTGACAGGCGGCAGGAGGCCGGCAGGTGCTCGCGATGGTCCGGGCCGTGGTGGACGAGGACTCGTTCGCGGTCGCGTTCAACGCGCATCGCAACGATGCCGTCCGCCTCGCCTACCTGCTGGTCAGCGACGCGACCGAGGCCGAGGACATCGTGGCCGAGGCGTTTGCCAAGGTCTACCCGCGCTGGCGCAAGGGGCAGGTCCGCGAGTTCGGCCCCTACCTGCGACGTGCGGTGGCCAACGAGGCGAACTCCAAGCTGCGGCGGCGCTACCTCGAGCGTCGTGAGGCACAACGCCAGCATGGCGACGAACGTGGCGTCCGGCGCATCGACGACGGCGCCGCCGATCGTGACCAGGTCTGGCAGGCACTGCGGCGTCTCCCGGACCGGCAGCGCCAGGCGGTCGTGCTGCGCTACTTCGAGGACCTCTCGGAGCAGGAGACCGCGGAAACGCTCGGTTGCGCGGTCGGCACCGTCAAGTCCGCGGTCTCACGGGGGTTGGCCAGGCTCGAGGAGCTGCTCGACGAACCGTCGGCCGGACCGTCCGCACGGGGGCAGGAGCGCGACGGCGCGGACGACGGCCTGAGGTCGTCGTTCAGGCCGCAGGGAGGTGAGGCCTGATGGCCGGGATCGAGCAACTGCTGCACGACTCGCTGGTCGCGCGTGCCCGCGACGTCGAACCGACACCGCGGCTCTGGGAGGAGATCGACGCGCGCATCGTCCGGCGTCGTCGCTGGCGGGCCACCGGGTTCGCGGTGGCCGGTGCCGGTGTGGCCGCGGCCGCCGTCCTCCTCGGCCCGGGCCTGTTCGCCACGTCGACGCCGCAGGTGCCCGAGATCATGCCCGCCGATCCGGCGCCCGCCGAGGACCCGGCCGACGACGACGGCGAGCGTGACGCCCGTGAGGACGACGCGCCGGACGGGCAGGAAGCGCAGCAGACCGACGATCCCCGGTCGCGGCCCGACGTCGACGACGTGGCGCTGCTCGACGAGCCGCTGCCGGAGCCGGTGGCGCTGCTCGAGCGCGACCGGCTGCTGCTGCTCGACGGGTCGGCCGAGCCCAGCGAGGTGGCAGGGCTGCCCGCCGGCGAGGTGTCGCGCTTCGCGGAGCTGGCGGCGCGGCCGGGGTCGGACCCTGGCGAGCTGACCGTCGTCGCACGGACCACCGCGGACAGCTCGTCGCAGCTGTGGTGGCTGCGGGTCGTCGACGGCGAGGTGGTCGGCGACTGGGAGGCGTTCGACCCCGCGCACGCGGCCGGTGTGACCGCAAGCGGCGACCCGTGGGTCTCGGGACCGGTCTGGTCACCGGACGGCGAGAGCATCGCCTACGCCACGTCCGTCGGCGGAGAGGTCACCCTCCACACGGTCGGGTGGGACGACGGTCCCGGCACCGGCGATCCTGCGACCGACAACGCGGCCTTCGCGCTGGCCGAGCTCAGCGGCGCCGTCCGGCCCCGGCTCGACGCGTGGGTCGACACGGGCGACGGCTCGTCAGAGGTGTGGCTGCACAGCGAGCTGGCAGCCGGCTACCTCGCGGTCCCCTTCGAGCGGCAGGCCGACGGTGCGCTCGCCCGTCCGGGCGGTGGTGCCGCGCAGTTGCGGTCACTGGCCGTCGACGAGCCGGTGCTGGCCCTGGCCCCGGGCCGGGTCACCCCGACGGACCGCATCCGCTGGTCGGTGCACCACGAGGCCGACGGACCGGTGGTCGTCGACGACGCGGAGCGTGAGCCGATCGTCAGCGCGCTGCCCGTCCTGACGCTCGATGACGAGCCGCACACCCGTCCCTGGATCGCCTCGGTCGGCAGCGGTGTCGCCGTCGGCTCGAGCGAGGGACCGGCCTGGTTCCGCGGTGAACCGACGCTGATCGTGCGTCTCCCCGGCGAGCCGATCGACCTCGAGGTGCTGCGCTGAGCGCCCTCAGCGGGCCCCGGCACGGCGCGCGGGAGCGCTGCTAGACTCTGCCCATCACGGCCCGCTGCGAGGCGGGCCGTTGCAGTGCCCGGCGGGGAGTCACACCGACCCCTCACCGCGACCGGGCAGCGTCCGAGCGGGAGTCGGACGACGGGGGACGGTGCACGGTGTGAAGCTGTGTGCCCCGTCCGTGCCGGCGCCGCGCAACCGCGATCCCACGAGGTGTGACCGCCGTGAGCTATGTCGACACCCACTGTCATCTCGACCACCACGAGCAGCTGAGCGCCGCCGAGCAGGTCGAGCGCGCCCGCGCGTCCGAGGTGACGACGATGATCACGGTCGGGACCGACATGGCCTCCTCGACCCAGGCGATCGCGACCGCGTCCCGGCACGACGGCGTCCATGCGGCGGTCGGCGTCCACCCCAACGACGCCATGGAGGCCACGCCGCGGGTGCTGGAGGTGATCGAGCAGCTCGGCCGGGACCCGGCATGCGTGGCGATCGGCGAGACGGGCCTCGACTACTACCGCGACCACACCACCCCGGCGCAGCAGGAGGCCAGCTTCCGCGCCCACATCGACCTGGCCAAGCAGCTCGACCGGACCCTGATCGTGCACTGCCGTGACGCGTGGCACGACACCCTGGCGATCCTTGCGGACGCTGGCGCCCCCGAACGGGTCGTCATGCACTGCTTCTCCGGCGACCACGACATCGCTGATCGGTGTGTCGCCGCCGGCTACTTCGTGTCGTTCGCCGGGAACGTGACCTTCCGCAACGCGGGTGTGCTGCAGGCGGTCGCGGCCACGATCCCGCTGGACCTGCTGCTCAGCGAGACGGACGCACCGTTCCTGACCCCCCACCCCCACCGTGGGCAGCCCAACGACCCGTCCTTCGTTGTGGTCACCCTGCGCGCACTTGCCGAGCTGCAGCAGCGCGATGTGGACGAGGTGCGGGCCGCGGTCGCAGCCAACGCCGCACGGGCGTTCGCGGTGGACATCGCGGCACCGGATCCTGCCTGAACCTGCAGGAATCGCCGTCCCCGGGCGGTCGGCCGGGATTCCGCCCGCGACGGTGTCGTCCCGACGGGCGGATGCGGCGTATCCCCGACCCTGTCCGTTCGGCAGGGCAGCGGGTGCCGTGGGCCAGCCAGGGCCTGGCACCGTTCCCGCCATGCCTACTCCCCCCCTCCCTGTCCTTGGCCGGCGTGTGCTCGTTGCGCTCGCACTGGCCGTCCTCGCCGGCGCCGCGCTGGCCGTCAGCTCCGTCAGCACGCCGGTCACGGTCGTCGCCGACGACGAGCAGATCGAGCTGCGAACCCACGGTGACACCGTCGCCGCCGCCCTCGCCGCCGCCGAGGTCGAGCTCGGCCCCGACGACGCGGTCACGCCGGCACTCGGGACCTCGCTGGAGCACGACCTGGTCATCGAGGTCGTGCGCGCCGTGGCGATCGCGGTCGAGGTCGACGGCGAGGAGCACGAGCTCGCCACCGTCGCCGACCAGGTCGGTGAGGTCCTCGACGAGGTCGGTGTTGAGCTCGGCCCCCACGACCTGGTCGATCCGCCGCGGTACGAGTCGGTGGTCGACACCGAGGTGGTGGTGGTCCAGCGGGTCGAGTACGAGGAGCAGACCGAGCAGATCGTCCTCGAGCACGACGAGGTCCGACACGAGACCGACGACCTCGAGCGCGGCGAGTCCCGCGTCGAGCAGGAGGGACGGGAGGGCGTCAAGGTCCGCACCTTCGAGGTGACCATCGTCGACGGCGAAGAGGCGGACCGCGAGCTGCAGGACACCGACGTCGAGGTGGAACCCCGCGACCACGTGGTGCTGGTCGGCACGGGCGAGCCGCCGCCGACCCCGGCCACCGAACCGGACGCGCCCAGCTCGACCGGCGTCTGGGACCGGCTCGCGCAGTGTGAGTCGAACGGCAACTGGCAGGCCAACACCGGCAACGGCTACTACGGCGGCCTGCAGTTCCACCCGGACACCTGGCGGAGCGTCGGCGGCTCCGGGCTGCCGCACCAGCACTCACGGGCCGAACAGATCCGCCGCGCGGAGATCCTGCTCGATCGCTCCGGCTGGGGGCAGTGGCCGGCCTGCTCGTCCCGGCTGGGCCTACGCTGATCGGACCCGGCCACACTGGTCGGAGGGCGCGCCGGTGCGGCGCGCCCATCCTCTGGCTGCAGGAGGCGTTCGATCACCGAGCTGCTGACCCCACGGGACGTGGCCCGACTGCTGGCCGACCACGGGCTCGCGCCGCGCAAGACCGACGGGCAGAACTTCCTGATCGACCCCAACACGGTGCGGCGCATCGTGGCGGCCGCGCACCTCGCCCCTGACGAGCAGGTGCTCGAGATCGGCCCCGGGCTGGGCTCGCTGACGCTCGGTCTGGCCGCCGCGGTGCGACGGGTGGTCGCGGTCGAGATCGACGCGGGCCTGATCCGGGCGCTGCACCAGACCGTCGGGCACCTCGACACCGTGGAGGTGGTCCACGCCGACGCGCTGCGCACCGACCTCACGGGCCTGATCGCTGCGGGACCTGCCAGGGTCGTGGCGAACCTGCCGTACCGCACGGCGACGCCGCTGCTGTTCCATGCCCTTGCGAGCCCTGCGGTGTCCGACCTGCTGGTCATGGTCCAGCGCGAGGTGGGCGAACGGTGGGCGGCGAGCGTCGGCGATGCGTCCTACGGCGCGGTGTCGGTCAAGCTGGCCCTGGTGGCGCACGTCGAGCTCGCTCTGACCATCCCGCGCACGGTCTTCTACCCGGCACCCCGGGTCGACAGCGTGATGGTGCGGGTCACGCGGCGTGCGGACGCCCCGTCGCCGCAGCGGCTCGAACGGCTGTCCCGCCTGGTCGATGCCGCCTTCTCCGCGCGCCGCAAGACCCTGCGAAACACCCTGGCCGCGGTCGCCACCCGCGACGAACTGGCCGTCGCGGCGGCCCGTGCCGGCGTCGATCTGGGAGCGCGCGCCGAGACGCTGACCGCCGGCGACATCGTCGCGTTGGATGCGGCCCTGGAGGTCGACCGGGACCAGTGAGCCGGTGGCGGTGCACGGGCTCGAGCGGTGGACCCGTACGATGCCGCGGTGCGGCTCGTCGGTGGCGGGCCGCAGGCAGGGGAGCAGCAGCGCGCCCGTCGCTCGCGGGCCGACCGGGGGAGGTGGAGTTGGTGGCCGCCTCACCGACCCACGTCCGTGTCCGGGTCCCGTCCAAGGTGAACCTGTTCCTGGCGGTGCGCGGGCGCCGCGACGACGGCTACCACGAACTGGTCACCGTGCTCCAGACGGTGTCGATCCACGACACCCTCGTGGCCCGGCTCGAGCGGACGGGTGCCTCGGCGCACCCCGCCGCCCGGCGGTTCATGGAGATCGCCTTCAGCCACGACGCCGACGGCGCGGTCCCGACCGACGACGACAACCTCGCCGTCCAGGCGGCCCGCCGGCTCATGCGCGAGGTCGGGATGGGCGCCACCGACCGCACCTCGCAGTGCGGTGTCCCCGTGACACAGCTCCACCTGCGCAAGCGCATCCCGACCGGTGCGGGCATGGCCGGCGGCTCGGCCGATGCCGCCGCCTCCCTGATCGCGCTCAACCACCTGTGGGACGCCGATCTCGACAGCTACCAGCTGCGTGAGCTGGCGGCGGACCTGGGTGCCGACGTGCCGTTCTGCATCAACGGCGGCACCGCGATCGCGACCGGGATCGGCACCTCGACCGCGCAGGTGCTGACCCGTGGGACGTACTACTGGGTGGTCGGCATCAGCGACGAGCCGCTGTCGACCCCGGAGGTCTACCGCGCGTACGACACGGTCGGTTCAGGTGGCGAGCCCGAGCCGGACGCTGTCCTCCAGGCGCTGCGCACCGGCGATGCGGAGGCGCTCGGCGCCGCGCTGCACAACGACCTCGAGGCGGCCGCCTTCCATCTCCGCCCGGCGCTGGCCGGTGGCCGCGACGCGTTGATGGAAGCCGGCTGCCTCGGCGCGGTCGTCAGCGGCTCCGGACCGACGGTGGTGGGGCTCGCCGGGTCCGCCCAGCAGGCGACGGCCATCGCCGAGGTCGTCGCCGACGGGTTCGACCGCGTCGAGGTGGCACTGTCACCGGCCGGCGGCCCGGAGCTGAGCTACGGCTAGCCGGTACGGGCCCGACCGCGGCGACTGGGCCCATCGGTGCCCCGTCGGTCAGGCACTACCCTCCCGGCGCGGCCGCCGGGCGTGCCCGACGGCCGGTGGGGGGTGGTGTAATCGGCAACACGCCGGCCTTTGGAGCCGGAGTCCAGGGTTCGAGCCCCTGCCCCCCAGCCACGGCCGCCGTCGGATGCAGGTCGCCGTCAGTCCCCGGCGACGAAGAACCGCCACTGGCCGTCCAGCGCGATCGCGACGCGCCAGCCGAGGTAACCCTCACCGGTGCCTGCCACCTCGTCGCGGTCCTCGATCCAGTGCAGCTCGGCCCGGGCATCGTCGGTGGTGTCCTGCGCGCGTCCGGTGGCCACGCGCGGGAAGACCGCCGGCTCACCGCTGTCGTCGATCGCCGGGGTGGTGGCGAACACCTGTGCCAGGCGCAGGAACGGTGCCTCGCCGGCCGCCTCGAGCTCCCACCAGTACCCGATCGGGTCGGCGTCGGTGTCGCCGACCGGAGCGGGTTCAACGGTGTCGGGCTCGACGGCGTCGACCTCGTCGGCCGGTGGGTCGGCGGGGGTCGCGTCGGCGTCGTCGTTCGTGCCGCAGCTGGCGAGCAGCAGGGCCAGGCCGGCCAGCGCGCCGACCCATACGGACCGCCGACGGCGGGGGATGGTGTTCATCGCATGGTCCTGTTCGAGAGGGCGGCGCGAGGCCGCGTACACAGACAGACGCACGGCGACCACCCCGGCTGCCCGGGAGATCGCGACGTGCGCCCTGCGCCTGCACGTGGGCCGACTACCGTCGCTGCCACGCCGACAAGGAGCCAGGTGTGCGTGACGTGGCCGCCGTCGTCCTCGCCGCGGGCCAGGGGACCCGCTTCCGGTCCGACCTCGCCAAGGTGCTGCACCGTGCGGCCGGCCGGAGCCTGGTCGGCCACGTGCTCGCCGCCCTGCGCCCCCTCGACCTCGGCCAGGTGGTCGTGGTGGTCGGCCACCAGGCTGACGCCGTGCGCGCCGAGGTCGACGCGAGCGGCGTCGCCGACCTGGCCACCGTCGACCAGACCGAGCAGCGCGGCACCGGCCACGCCGTGCAGCAGGCGGTGCCGGCGCTGGCCGACGGGATCGAGCGGGTCCTGGTGCTGCCGGGCGACACGCCGCTGCTGATCAGCGACTGGCTCGAGCGGCTGCTCGACGAGGGCGCCGGCCACGGCGGCGCGATGCTCACCACCCACCTCGACGACCCGTCGGGCTACGGGCGGGTCCTGCGCGCGGACGACGGCTCGGTGGAGGCGGTCGTCGAGCAGCGCGACGCGACCCCGGCACAGCTGGCGGTGAGCGAGGTCAACGCCGGGATGTACCTCTTCGACCGTGCGCGGCTGACCGCGGCGATCGCCGAGCTCGACGACGACAACAGCCAGGGTGAGCTCTACCTCACCGACGTCGTCGCGATGCACGCCCGGGACGGTGCGCCGCTGGCGGCGACCGCCGCTCCCGCGGACGTCGTCGCCGGGGTCAACGACCGTGCGCAGCTCGCCGACGCGGCGGCGCTGCTGCGCCGCTCCCACCTGCGTCACCTCATGGTCGAGGTCGGGGTCACCGTCGACGATCCCGCCAGCACGCACGTCGACGTCGACGTCGAGGTGGCACGCGACGCGGTGCTCCGGCCCGGCACGATCCTGGAGGCCGGCACCCGCGTGGGTCAGCGGGCGGTGGTGGGGCCGAACAGCCACCTCGCCGGCTGCGATGTCGGCCCCGACGCGACCGTCGAGTCCACCCGCGCCACCGACGCGACGATCGGTGCGCACGCCCGCGTGGGGCCGTTCGCCCACCTTCGGTCGGGGACGCGGCTGGGCGAGTCTGCGAAGGTCGGCGCGTTCGTGGAGACCAAGAACGCCACGTTCGGCGCCGGCGCCAAGGCGCCGCACCTGTCCTACGTCGGCGACGCCACCGTCGGTGAGCGGGCCAACATCAGCTGCGGCGTGATCACCGTGAACTACGACGGGCAGGTCAAGTCCCACACGACCATCGGCGACGGCGCGTTCGTCGGCTGCGACACGATGCTGATCGCGCCCGTGACGATCGGCGCCGGTGCCTACACGGCCGCCGGCTCCACGATCACCGACGACGTGCCCGACGACGCCCTGGCCATCGCGCGCTCGCGCCAGACCGTCAAGGAGGGCTGGGCGGCGCGGCGTCGCGAGGCGGGACAGGGATGACGCGCCGCTCACTCCCGCTCGACGGCCGGACGCTCACCGCCGAGCGGGTCGCCCGGATCGCCATCGACCATGATCCGGCGCACCTGACCCGGCGCGCCCTGCAACGCAACCGTGAGGCGGTCGCCACCGCCCACCGCCTGCTCGCCGACGGGATCCCCGTCTACGGCCGCAACACCGGGGTCGGCGCCCTGCTCGACGACGACGTCGACGCTGCCGCGGCGATCGGGCACTCGCGCCGGCTGCTGCGCAGCCACGCCAGTGGCACCGGTGCCCTGCTGCCCGCCGAGGTGTCACGGGCCACACTGGCGGTGCGTGCCAACCAGCTCGGGGCGGGCGGTGGCGGCATCGATCCCGGGCTGCTCCAGGCCCTGGTCGACACGCTGAACGCCGGGCTGGCGCCGGCGCTGCACGAGGTCGGCTCGCTCGGGATCGGCGATGTCACCACCCTCGCGGAGGTCGGACTCGCGCTGCTCGGTGAGGGGCGGTGGCTCGGTGACCGCCCGTCCTGGCCGCCGGTACGGATCGGCGCGGGCGACGCGATCGTGCTGATGTCGTCCAACGCCTCGACTCTGGGGGAGTCGGCGGTCGCCGCCCACCGGCTGGACACGGTGCTGCGCTCCGCGGAGGCGGTGGCGGCGCTCAGCTTCGTCGCCTCCCGTGGCGACCCGGTCGTGCTCGATCAGCGGGTCCAGGCCGCGCGGCCGCATCCCGGCCAGGCTGCGGTCGCCCATCACCTGCGCGAGCTGATCGGCCACGGCCTGCCGCCGGCGCGTCGCCAGGACCCGCTGTGCCTGCGGTGCCTGCCGCAGGTGCACGGCGCGGTCCGCGACGCCCACACCGACCTCGGCGGCGTGCTCGCGGTGGAGCTCAACGCCGCCGGCGAGAACCCCCTGCTCGACCCGCGTGCCGGCGAGGCGCTGACCAGCGGCAACTTCCACGGTGCTCCGCTGACGCTGGCCCTCGACCAGGTCCGCGCCGCTATCGCCCAGACCGCGTCGCAGTCGGTGCAGCGCGTCTCGTTGCTGCTCGACGGCCGCACCGAGGGACTGCCGTTGTTCCTCGCGGCTGACGAGCCCGGCTCCTCCGGCGCGATGATCCTCGAGTGGACCGCGCACGCCGCGCTGGCCGAGCTGCGCGCCACCGCCGCCCCGGTGGTGGTCGGCGCCAGCGTGGTCTCCCGGGGACAGGAGGACCACGTCAGCGCCGCTTCGCAGGCCGCACGCCAGCTCAGCCGCACGGTCGAGCACTACCTCACGGTGCTGGCCGTGGAGCTCGTCACCGCGGTCCGGGCACTGCGGCTCTCGGAGCGTTGGCCGGTCACCGCTGTGGGCGAGGAGGTCGCGGTGCTGGCTGCTGAGCGCCTCCCAGGAGACCTCCGCGACCGTGAGCTGTCCAGTGACGTGGCCCGTGCGATCGAGCTGCTGCGCACCGGCGAACTCGGCGCGACGGCGCTCGGCGTGGGGCCACGTGGGACCCGCACGACGGTCCGGCCGGGCTGAGCCGGGGTGGACGGGATGCATCGGCGGACGTGGGATCGCACCGAACGCACCCGGCGATGCGACCGGATCGGGCGGCGGCTACCGTACGCCGTCCGTCGACCGTGAGGGCGCCGTGGAAGTCGTCACCAAGAAGCGGATGATGATCTTCTCCGGGTCGTCGTACCCGGAGTTGGCCCGCGAGGTGGCCGACCACCTCGGCATGCGGCTCGGCGAGGTGTCCACCGCGCAGTTCGCCAACGGCGAGCTCTACGCGCGCTTCACCGAGTCGGTGCGGGGCGCCGACGTCTACGTGCTGCAGTCGCACGTGTCCATCCCGGGCGGGATGAGCATCAACGACTTCGTCATCGAACAGCTGATCATGCTCGACGCGCTCAAGCGCGCCTCCGCCAAGCGCACCGTCGCGGTGATCCCCTACTACGGCTACTCCCGCTCCGACAAGAAGGCGCTCTCGCGCGAGGCGATCGCCGCGCGGATGATCGCCGACATGTACGAGTCGGTCGGCGTCGACCGGATCATGTCGGTCGACCTGCACACCGGCCAGATCCAGGGCTTCTTCCACGATCCGTTCGACCACCTGACCGCGCTGCCGCTGCTGAAGGGCTGGATCGAGGACAACACCCCGGCGGAGAATCGGGTCATTGTCTCGCCCGACGCCGGTCGGGTGCGCCTGACCGAGAAGTTCGCCGGGCACCTCGGCGCCCCCATCGCGATCCTGCACAAGCGGCGTGACCCGAACCAGCACAACGTCGCGGAGTCGCTGGACGTCATCGGTGACGTCCAGGGACGGACGGTCGTGCTCATCGACGACATGATCGACACCGCCGGCACGATCTGCGGCGCGGCGTCGCTGCTCAAGAAGCGCGGTGCGGAGCGTGTGATCGCCTGCGCCACCCACCCGCTGTTCTCGGGCCCGGCGGCCGAACGGCTCGAGAACTCCGAGATCGAGAAAGTGGTGGTCACCAACACCATCCCGATCCCAGATGAGCGCCGCAGCGACAAGCTCGTGGTGCTCTCGATCGCGCCGATCCTGGCCTCGGCGCTGCGTGCGGTGTTCGAGGACCAGTCGGTCTCGGAGCTCTTCCAGGGCGAGAACGTCTGAGCCGGTCCGCGCGCTCCTGCAGCATCCGACCGGTTGCCCTGCGCGTCAGCGGGCAGGTATCCTCGGCCACAACGGCCCGCTCGACGCGGGCCGTGCGTGTGTCCGCGACGTCGCCTGCACCCGCCCGGCGTCCCCGGACCCGGGATCCGCGACGTGGTGCACCGTCCGTCGCCGGCACACACCCCGCGTGACACCTCGCCGCCGTCACGGTGACCGACCCACGCCGGGGTCCTTCGTTCCCAGGAGCACCACCCATGGCTGATCAGGTCCGACTCGCCGCCGAGCGCCGCGACGACCTCGGCAAGGGGGCCACCGGCCGCCTGCGCAAGCAGGGGCGCGTCCCCGGCATCATGTACGGCTACGAGGTCGATCCGACGTCGGTGCACGTCGATGCGCTCGAGCTCTACCACACCCTGCACACCGAGGCCGGGCTCAACGCCCTGATCCGCCTCGAGGTGGACGGCGACACCCACCTGACCGTCGCCCGCGACCTGCAGCGCCATCCCATCAAGGGCGAGACCCTGCACGTCGACTTCCTCGCGGTCGACCGGGACACCCCGATCTCGGTCGAGGTGCCGGTGCACCTGGTCGGGGAGGAGGACGCCGGCTCGGACGGCGGCGTGATCAACCACATCCTCTACACCGCCCCCATCCTCGTGAAGCCGCTCGACGTGCCGAACTACTTCGAGCTCGACATCTCCGAGCTGGTCATCAACGACGTCCTGCGTCTCGAGGACCTCGCCGACCAGCTGCCCGAGGGCGCGGAGTTCGACGCCGACCCGGAGACGACGGTGCTGACCGTCAACGCGCCGATCTCCGAGAGCGAGATCGAGGCCATGGAGGAAGCGGCCGGTCAGGAGCAGGACGAGCCCGAGCTCATCGGCGAGGAGGACGAGGCATCCGACGAGGCGCCGGCGGACGAGGCGGGCGACACGGACGACGAGGACTGAGGCGGCCACGCGGCCACCGGGAAGCTCCGGTGACCGCGACCTGCCGCGACCGGGGAGGGCGACGTGGCCGACGACCGCTGGCTGGTGGTCGGACTCGGCAACCCCGGCGACCGCTACGAGGGCACCCGCCACAACGTCGGCGCGGACGTGGTCCGCTCGCTGGCCGCGCGTGCCGGCGGTGGGCTGAAGGTCAACAAGCGGGTGCGCTGCGAGGTCGCCGAAGCGACCATCGAGTCCGCCCGGCTGGTGCTCGCGGTGCCGACGTCCTACATGAACCGCTCCGGCGGACCCGTGCAGGCGGCGGCGGCCTGGTACAAGGTGCCTGCCGAGCGGGTCGTGGTGTGCCACGATGACGTCGACCTCGACCTCGGTGTCCTGCGGCTCAAGCGCGGCGGCGGCAACGCCGGCCACAAGGGGCTCAGGGACATCGACCGGGCGCTCGGCACCCGCGACTACCTGCGGGTGCGGGTCGGCGTGGGTCGGCCGCCCGGGCAGATGGCCGCCAAAGACCATGTGCTGCGTCGCTTCGCCCCTGCCGAGCGTGAGGAGATCGCCACCACCATCGACGACGCCGGCGAAGCGGCGCTCGGGCTGGTCATCGACGGGCTCGAGCCGACGCAGAACCGCTACCACGCGACCGGCTGAGGCGCCGGTCGCTGCCCGCACGACGGGCCGAGGAGGATGGCTGTGAAGCAGAAGTTCCGCCAGCTGCGTGAGGTCTGGACCCAGCTGCGCCAGCTCGACGACAAGGCGGTGCTGCTGGTCTCGCTCGGCGGGCTGGTCGGCCTGCTCGTCGGTGTCGGCGCCGGCCTGCTCTCCCCGGTGCTGACCGAGGTGTTCATGGTCGTGTTCGGCCTGAGCTTCGCGGTGCTCGGCGCCATGATGGTCTTCGCCCGCCGCGCTAAGAAGGCCCAGTACGCCGCCATCGAGGGTCAGCCCGGTGCCGGCGCGGCCGTGCTGCAGCAGATGCGGGGACAGTGGTTCGTCAACCCGGCCGTCGCGGTCAACAGCAAGCAGGACATGGTCCACCGTGTCGTCGGCAAGTGCGGCATCGTGCTGGTCGGCGAGGGCAGCCCCCAGCGGGTCAAGGGGCTGCTCGCCAAGGAGCGCAAGCGGCTCGGTCGGGTCGCCGGCGACGTTCCGGTCACCACCATGATCG
Organism: Nitriliruptoraceae bacterium; assembly: GCA_007122985.1. Classification (GTDB taxonomy): domain Bacteria; phylum Actinomycetota; class Nitriliruptoria; order Nitriliruptorales; family Nitriliruptoraceae; genus SKTG01. The sequence continues at coordinate 24,776 of SKSM01000234.1, forward strand.
TGGGCGACCGGGAGGGTGAGGTCCCGCTGACCAAGCTGCAGATGCGGCTCTCGAAGCTCCCGCGCAAGCTCAAGAAGGGCGAGGTGCCCAAGCTCGAGCGCAAACTCAAGCCTCTGGACAAGAACCCGCCGGTGCCAAAGGGCATCGATCCGTTCGCGGTCGCCGGCCGGCGCCCGAAGCCCCGCTGAGCCGGCGCGACGGTTCGCAACAGCCTCCCGTAGACGCCACCCTGCAACCCGCAGGCCACACCCATCCGCTCCGCCGAGCCGCGCCGACCCCTGGTCGTGTCGTGGCTCGGCTCACGCCGCGTGCCCCGACGAGTCTGCTGTGACGAGTCTGCTGTGACCACCACCTCGCCGTCCGCCGGCTCCCCCGCGACACCCGGGGGAGGCGCCAGCCCGTCCGCGTCCGCGACCGAGCGCTCGGCACCGTCCTCCGTCGACGACGTGCTGGACCCCGGGTTGGCCGCCGGACCGCTGGCGCCGACGCTGCGTCCCGGCCGCAGCGCCTGGGACGTCGAGGTGGCGGCGGAGAGCCTGACCGTGACCCCGGCGGCCCGACCGTACGTCCTGAGCCTGCTGGCGGAGCAGGCGGCGCCGCTGCTGGTGCTCGCGCCGCGCACCTCGGACGCGGAAGCTCTGGTCGACGGGCTGGCCGGCTTCCTCGGTGAGCAGCGCGTCGCGGTCTTCCCGGCGTGGGAGACGCTGCCGAACGAGCGGTTGTCGCCCCAGCCGGCCACCGTCGGGCGGCGGCTGTCGGTTATCGACCGGCTGTGTCACCCCGGATCGCACGAGCAGCCGCTGCTGGCGGTCGTGGCCCCGGTGCGCGCCGCGCTGCAGCCGATGGACCCGCGGCTCGGCCGCCAGCGCCCGATCCACGTCGACGCACGGTTCACCGGCTTCGAACGGCTGGTCGACGGGCTGGCCGCCCTCGGCTACAGCCGGGTCGCTCAGGTGGAGGCACGCGGTGAGTTCGCGGTCCGCGGCGGCATCGTCGACGTGTTCCCGACCGCCGCCGACCACGCAGTGCGGCTGGACTTCTTCGGCGACGACATCGAGTCGCTGCGGTCGTTCGCCGTCGCCGACCAGCGGTCGGTCGAGCGGGTCGAGGCGGTCACGCTCGATCCGGCCCGTGAGCTGGTGCTCGACGACGACGTGCGCGAGCGCGCCCGCGCCGCGATCCCCCGCCTGCCCGAGCTCGCCTCCGAGCTCGACCAGCTCGCCGGCGGTCAGGCGTTCCAGGGTGCGGAGGCCCTGGCTGGCCTGCTCGAGCCCGACCCCGCGCTGCTGGTGGACTTCCTGCCCGACACCGCCGGGCTCGCGCTGGTCGATCCGCTCATGCTCGAGGAGCGCGCCGTCAAGCTGCGCGAGGAGGCGCAGATCCTGGCCGACACCGCCTGGCGCACGGCCGCCAGCGTCGGATCTGGTGCGCCCGTTCCCGGGGCGGGCGCTGCGGCCTCGCCTGAGGGCGGCGATTCCGGGACCGGCGAGCAGGCTGCCACCTCGACGTCCCGGTCGTCCGACGGATTTGCTGCCCCGGGCCAGTTGCTCGCGCGTGGCCCGGAGCGCAGCTGGCGGATCATGCCGTTCGGGGCCGACGACGCCACCCGGCTGCCGGCCGAGGCCTGGGACTCCTTCCGCGGCGACATCGTGGCCCTGGCCGACCGCGTCGGCCGGATGCTGCGCGAGGGCACCCGGGTGGTGATCTCGGTCGACGCCGACGGGCCCGCCCGGCGCGTCGGTGACGTCCTGCGCGAGCAGGGGGTCGCGGCCGCGGTCGGCGACCGGCTGGAGGTCGAGCCCCCCGGCGCGCGGGTCGAGGTGGTGGTCAGCCGGCTGCGCACCGGCTTCCGTGCCGACGAGCTCGGCCTGGCCGTGCTCGGGGTCTTGGACGTGTTCGGCCCCAGACGCCGGCGTGCCGGGCGCCGTCTGGGGACCCGAACCGCCGCCGCGGACACCGCCCTGCAGCTCGAGGTCGACGACCCGGTGGTCCACCGCACCCACGGCGTCGGCCGCTACAAGGGCATGATCACCCGCGAGTTCCCCGGCGCCGACGGCTCGGTGGCCAGGCGCGACTACGTGCTGCTCGCGTACGCCGACGGCGACACCCTCTACGTGCCCTCCGACCAGGTCGACGCGATCAGCCGCTACCAGGGTGGCGAGACCCCGTCGGTGATGAGCCTCGGCGGCGCCCAATGGGAGCGGGCCAAGAACCGGGTCCGCAAGGCCGTGCGGGACATCGCTGCGGAGCTCATCCGGCTCTACGCCGCGCGGATGCACTCCCCGGGCACGGCCTTCGCTCCAGACGGCGAGATGCAGAGCGAGCTCGAGGACGCCTTCGCCCACGTGGAGACCCAGGACCAGTTGACCGTCGCCGACGAGATCAAGCGCGACATGGAGGCGCCGCTGCCGATGGATCGGCTGCTGGCAGGCGACGTCGGCTTCGGCAAGACCGAGGTCGCGGTGCGTGCCGCCGGCAAAGCGGTGTTCCACGGCAAGCAGGTCGCCGTGCTCGTGCCGACCACGATCCTCGCCCAGCAGCACTTCGAGACCTTCAAGGAGCGCTTCTCGGGCTTTCCGGTCCGGGTCGAGGAGCTGAGCCGGTTCGTCACCGACCGGCATCGGCGGCAGGTACTGGACGGCCTGGCGGCCGGCACCGTGGACATCGTGATCGGAACGCACACACTGCTCGGCAACCGCGTGCAGTGGAAGGACCTCGGCCTGGTGCTCGTCGACGAGGAGCAGCGGTTCGGGGTGTCGCAGAAGGAGCGGCTCAAGCAGCTGCGCACCTCGGTCGACGTGCTGTCGATGTCGGCGACGCCGATCCCGCGCACACTGGAGATGGCGGTCTCCGGCATCCGTGACCTCTCGGTGATCGAGACCCCGCCGGAGGACCGCCAGCCCGTGCTCACCTCCGTCCAGGAGTACGACGAGGCGCAGGTGGCGCTGGCCATCCGCCGCGAGCTGCTGCGCGACGGGCAGGTGTTCTACGTCCACAACCAGATCGACACCATCGACCGGGTCGCCGCCCACCTCGGCGAGCTCGTGCCCGACGCCCGTATCCGCATCGCCCACGGACAGATGGACGAACGCCAGCTCGAACAAGTGATGGTGGAGTTCTGGGAGCGAGAGTTCGACGTGCTGGTGTGCACCACCATCATCGAGTCGGGCCTGGACGTGCCCAACGCCAACACCCTGATCATCGAACGCGCCGACCTGCTCGGCCTCGGCCAGCTCCACCAGCTGCGCGGCAGGGTGGGGCGCTCCTCGGAGCGTGGCTACGCCTACTTTTTGTTCCCGGAGGGCGCCAGCGTCACCGAGCCCGCCTACGAGCGGCTCAAGACCATCGCCGAGCACGCCCGGCTCGGCTCGGGGCTGTCGATCGCGATGCGTGACCTCGAGATCCGCGGCGCCGGCAACGTCGTCGGTGCCGAGCAGTCGGGGCACGTCGCGGCGGTCGGCTTCGACATGTACTCCCAGCTGCTCAAGGAGGAGATCGGTGAGCTCTCCGGCGAGCCGGTCGAGGAGGAGGTGGACATCAAGGTCGAGCTCCCGGTCGACGCGCACCTGCCCCACGACTACGTCGAGGACGCGACCCAACGGCTCGAGCTCTACCAGCGCATCTCCGCGGTCCGTGACGCGGCCGGCGTCAAGGACGTGCGTGAGGAGCTCGCCGACCGGTTCGGCGAGCTGCCCGCGCCCGCCGACCGGCTGTTGACCATCGCGGCCCTGCGCGCCGCGCTGCGTCGCTGGGGGGTGAGCGAGGTGGTGCTCACACCGCGTGACCAGCTGCGGATCTCCCCGGTCGACCTGCGCGACAGCCAGCTGGTGCGCCTCGAGCGCAACCACCCGGGCTACAAGCTCAAGCGCGACCAGGGCGTGGCGCTGATCCCCCTGCCCCGGCCGCGCCCCGACGACCTCGTCTCCTGGGTCGCCGCGACCCTGCGCGACCTCTTCGCCGCCCCCAAGCGCAGCTGAGCCTGGCCGGCCCCCACCCCCGCCCGGCCAGTCGCCGCCTGTTCCCCGCCCCCACCCGTTCCCCGCCCCC
>SKSM01000331.1 GCA_007122985.1 Nitriliruptoraceae bacterium
CGCTGGAGGCCGCAGCCGCCCGGCCCGACGGGCACGCCGGGGAGCGCAACCTCGACGTCGTCGCAGCTGACGTGCCCCCGCTCGCCGACGCCTACCGGCAGGCGCTGGAGCTCACCCGCCTGGCCGCCGACCCCACGCCCGGGGCGTCGCGCGCGGACGACTAGCGTTGCCGGGCCCCTGCCGCGCCACCGCCCGACGCCCGTGAGGCCGCCGTGACCGACGACCACCCCGATCCCGATCCGGACACCGCGCCGGAGGATGCCTCCAAGCTGGCCGAGATCGTCGCGACCCGGCGTGCGAAGGTCGAGCGGCTGCGCGAGGCCGGCGTCGACCCCTACCCGGTGCGCTTCCGTCCGACCCACAGCCTGGCGGCCGTCCGCGCGGCCCACGAGGGGCTCGCGGCGGGCACCGAGACCGGTGAGCACGTCACCGTCGCCGGCCGGCTGGTCGGTCGGCGCGACCTCGGCCGGCTGACCTTCCTGGTCCTGCTCGAGGACGGGGTCGAGCTGCAGCTGTTCTGCCCCGTCAAGGCGTTGGACGAGCCGGCCCGCGAGCTGCTCGAGCAGCTCGACGTCGGTGACTGGCTGGGCGCCAGCGGCGAGGTACTGGCCACCAAGACCGGTGAGCTCTCCGTCCGGCCCGGACAGCTCACGCTGCTCGGCAAGGGCCTGCGACCCCTGCCCAAGTGGCACGGTCTCGCCGACACCGAGATCCGGTTCCGGCAGCGTGAGCTCGATCTCACCGTCAACGAGGACGCCCGGCGGGTGTTCGCGCTGCGGCCACGCGTCGTCGCCGCCCTGCGCGAGGAGATGACCCGGCGCGGCTTCGTCGAGGTCGAGACCCCGATCCTCCACCCCATCCCCGGCGGTGCCGCGGCCAAGCCGTTCGTCACCCACCACAACGCGCTCGACGAGGACCTCTACCTGCGCATCGCCCCGGAGCTCTACCTCAAGCGGCTGATCGCCGGGGGGATGCCCCGGGTGTTCGAGCTCGGTCGGGTGTTCCGCAACGAGGGGGTCAGCCCCCGGCACAACCCGGAGTTCACGATCCTCGAGTCCTACGCGGCCTACGACGACTACCACGACGTGATGGAGCTGACCGAGGCCCTGCTGCAGCGTGCGGCCGTGGACGCGCTCGGCACCCTCGAGCTGTCCTACCAGGGCCGGGAGGTGTCGTTGGCCGGGCCGTTCCGCCGCGTGGCCCTGCTGGACCTCGTGCGCGAGGCGACCGGCGAGCCGGACCTGGCCTACGACCACCACCTCGACGACCTGCGGGCCCTGTGCGAGCGCCACGACGTCGCCCACAGCGACGACTGGGGCGCCGGCAAGCTGGTGCTCGAGCTCTACGAGGCGCTGGTCGAGCACACCCTCTGGGAGCCGACCTTCGTGCTCGACTACCCCGTCGAGGTCTCGCCCCTGGCACGGCGGCACCGCAGCGAGCCGCACGTCACCGAGCGCTTCGAGCTGATCGTCACCGGGCGGGAGTTCGCCAACGCCTTCTCGGAGCTGACCGACCCCGACGATCAGCGCCAGCGGCTCGAGCAGCAGGCTGCGGCCAGGGCCGCCGGCGACGAGGAGGCGATGGCGGTCGACGAGCCGTACCTGCGGGCGATGGAGCTCGGCCTGCCGCCGACCGGCGGGCTCGGGGTCGGCGTCGACCGGTTGGTGATGCTGCTCGCCGACGTCGCCAACATCCGCGACGCGGTGCTGTTTCCGACCCTGCGGCCCGAGCGCTGACCGGCCCGGGCGCTGATCGGCCCGGGCGCTGATCGGCCCGGGCGCTGATCGGCCCGGGCGCCCGAACGGAGAGGAGGCCACGTGCAGGTGACGGTCTTCGCCTCGTCCGCCAGCGCGGTCGACGAGCGCTACGCCGCGGCCGCAGCGGCGTTCGGTGCGCGGCTGGCCGCCCGCGGTGACGAGCTGGTCTACGGCGGCACCGCCGTGGGGCTGATGCGCGTGCTGGCGCAGAGCGTGCGCCGCGGTGGCGGGCGGGTCACCGGGGTGCTGCCGCAGCTGCTGGTCGAGCGGGGCCTCGCCGACGAGGACTGCGACGAGCTGATCGTCACCGACGGCATGTCCGGCCGCAAGCAGGTCATGATCGCGCGGGCGGACGCCTTCGTCGCCCTGCCCGGCGGCTTCGGGACGTTGGAGGAGCTGCTCGAGGTCCTCACGCTCAAGCAGCTCGGCGAGCACGACCGCCCGATCGTGCTCTTCGACGTCCTCGGCTTCTACCAGCCGCTGCTCGCGACCTTCCAGCACCTCTACGACCAGCGGTTCGCCAAGCCGGCGTACGCCGCGCTCTACCGGGTCGCACAGGACCTCGATGAGCTCGTCGCCCACCTCGACACCCCGGACGAGGTCGAGCTCCCCGCCAAGTGGGACTGACACGTGGTGCTGGGACGTGGTCCTGACACGTGGTGCTGACACGTGGTGCTGACCGGGCGCCCGCGGCGGTGGGGTCGTGATCTGCGCCGCTGCGGCGCAGATCGCGGGGTGCGTGCGGGCGCAGGCTGCGTGACGTGGCAGCGCACCGCCGCCACCCTGCGGTGTGCGGACGGTGCCCTGCGCGGCCGGCCGGCGACGGCCGCTGTCGGCTCGGCGCCGCAGCGGCCGACAGGGAACAACCACCCGGGAGCGACGCGTTCCCGTGGCACGGCGAACCAGTGCGCCC
>SKSM01000314.1 GCA_007122985.1 Nitriliruptoraceae bacterium
CACGGTCTGCGCCGTCACGTTCGGCCACTCGGCGAGCTGCGCCGCCAGCGACACGTCGAGCAGCGCGTCCCCACGGGCCGGGTCGGCGGCCAGCAGCACCACCCGGGTGCGCCACCTCGATGCCGTGTCGGTCAGGTCCCACGGATCGGTGTCGTCGAGCACCCCGTCCACCACGTCCGGCGAGAGCTGCCGTGTCGCGAGGACCTTTCGCCACACGTCGCGCTCGTCCCACTGCGGCTGGACCGCAGCGACCTGATGGGCGGTGACCCCGCCCGCCTGGGCGCGCAGCGAGGCCCGCAGCTCCTCGCGAACCTGCGCCGACAGGGTGAGCACCGGATCGACGAGCACGGCCACGTCGGCCTCGACATCGCCGGCCAGCAGCGTGGCCGCCACCGCACCGCCGACCGAGTGGCCGACGATCAGCTGCCAGCCGTCGCCGAGCGCGGCGACGTCCGCGGCCAGCTCGTCGAGGTGGAAGCCGGCCGCCGTCGGGCTGCGGCCGTGACCGCGCAGATCCGGCGCGACCACCATCCAGCCGGCCTCCGCGAGCTCCGAGGCCAGCCGCCACCACGTCGTGCCGTCCGAGCCCAACCCGTGCAGCAGCAGTGCCCGCCGGGTCCCGCCCGGGTTCCAGATGTGGGTCTGCAGCCGCATCGAGACCACCACCGGGCCCTTCAGGCGCTGCCCGGCGGCAGCAGCCCCATCGCCTGCTTGGCCCGCTCGAGTGTCGGCGTGCTGATCGCCCGCGCCCGGTCGGCACCGACCGCCAGCAGTCGGGCGACCTCGCCCGGGTCAGACGCGAGCTGCGCATAGCGTTCCTGCACCGGCCGCAGCCGCTCGATCACCGCGTCGGCGACCGCCGTCTTGAACGTGCCGTAGCCGTGCCCGTCGTACTCGGCCGCGAGCTCGTCGACGGGCCGGTCGGTGACCGCGGCGAAGATCTCCAGCAGGTTGGAGACGCCCGGCTTGTCCACGCGGTCGTGGCGGATGTCGTCGGCGGAGTCGGTCACCGCGCTCTTGATCTTCTTCTCGATGCGCTTGGGCTCGTCGAGCACGTAGACGATGCCCTTCTCGCTGGACGCCGACTTGGACATCTTGACGGTCGGGTCCTGCAGGTCCATCACCCGCGCGCCGGCCGGGGGATGCACCGCCTTGGGCAGGGTGAACACCTCACCGAAGCGATGGTTGAACCGCTGGCCGAGGTCTCGGGCGAGCTCGATGTGGTGGCGCTGGTCCTCGCCGACCGGCACCTCGTCGGTGTGGTAGAGCAGGATGTCGGCTGCCTGCAGCACCGGGTAGTCGAACAGCCCGATGCTGACCGACTCGCCCTGCCCGGTCGACTTCTCCCTGAACTGCGGCATCTTGCGCAGCTCACCGAAGCCCGACACGCAGTTGAGCAGCCAGGTGCATTCAGCGTGCTCGTGCACGTGCGACTGGACGAACAGGATCGAGCGCTCCGGGTCCACCCCGACCGCGAGCATGCCGGTGGCGAGCTCCACGGTGCGCTCGCGCAGCCGGTCCGGCTCGTGCTCGGCGGGGCTGGTGATCGCGTGGAGGTCGACCACGCAGTAGACGCAGTCGCGGTCCTGCTGCATCCGCACCCAGTTGACCCACGCCCCCAGCAGGTTGCCCAGATGTGGGTCGCCGGACGGCTGCATGCCGGAGAAGACGCGGGTCACGGTCGGCCTCGCTGCGTGGCTCGTCGGATGGTCGGTTCGGATGGTCGGTTCGGATGGTCGCTGGACTCACGCAGCGCAACGGTAGCGTCGGCGGCCGAGTCGCCGTCGCCGGCTGCCCCGGGCCGCCACCCGCCGCAGCGGCCGGCACGGGCACCGGCACCGCCACCCGGAGGGCGTGCGTGGCCACCATCGAACTCCCCGCCCAGCTGCCCGCGCTGGCCGACGCCGGCCTGCGCCTGCGCCCACCCGCCGACGCGGACGTGCCACGGATCACGGCGATCTGCCGGGACGTCGAGGTACAGCGCTGGACGCGCGTCCCGTCGCCCTACACCGAGGACGACGCGCGGGCGTTCGTCCGCTTCGCCGCGGACGCGTGGCGCGGGGCGAGCGGACTCCACCTGCTCGCCGTCGAGCCCGACGGGACCGCCGATCGCGTCCTGGGCGCGGTCGGTCTCACGATCGACCAGCGTGATGTCACCGGCGAGATCGGCTACTGGGTGGCTCCCGACGCCCGCCGGCGCGGGGTCGCGACCCGGTCCTGCCGGCTGCTGCTGCGGTTCGGGCTCGAGGACCTCGGCCTCGCCTACGTCGCACTGTGGGCCGGTGCGGACAACGCGGCCTCCAACGCCGTCGCACGCTCGCTCGGGTTCACCCACGAGGGCGCCTGCCGTGACGCGATGCTGATCGGACCGACCGGCGACCCCGCCGCGGGGGTCCGCGGGGACGCGAACCTGTGGGGGCTGCGACCCGGTGAGCTGACCTGAGGCGGGCCCGCACACCTCCGCGGCCACCGCGCCCGCGGTTGTCCACACCTGCTGACACATCCAACGGCTCCGCCCCGCCACCAGGGGCGATACTGCTGCCCTGATGCCAACGACCCCCGCAGCCGATCTCCGGCCCGACGCCCCGCCGTCGGCCGCCGGTGCCGCCCGCCGCGACGACCGCGGCGGCAGCTGCAACGACGGCGCCAGCAGCCGCGCCACCGGCA
>SKSM01000064.1 GCA_007122985.1 Nitriliruptoraceae bacterium
CGACGCCGTCGGCGACCACGACCGGCCCCGGCCACCAGGAGCCACCATGCCCGAGCGCACCGTCACCCTTCCCAACCCCAGCGGCCTGCATGCCCGCCCCGCCAAGGTCTTCGCCCAGGCAGCGGCCGCGGCACCGGCGACCGTCACGCTCGTCAAGGACGGTCGCGAGGTCAACGCCAGTTCGGTGCTGTCGGTGCTGACGCTCGACTGCCACCAGGGCGACGAGATCCTCGTGCGCACCGACGGCGAGGAGGCCGAATCGACCCTCGACGAGCTCGTCGGCCTGATCGAGTCCGGCCTCGGGGAGGAGCCGGCGTGACCCGGCAGCTGACCGGACGTGGCGCCGCCCCGGGGGTGGCGCTGGCGCCGGCGTTCGTGCTGGAGACCGACGCCGCCGGGAGCCCGCCGCCCGAGACCCGCAGCAACAGCGCAGAGGACGAGCTCGCACGACTTCACCAGGCGCTGCGCACCGCCGAGTCCCAGCTGCGTGAGCTGGCCGAGACGGTTGCAGAGACGGTCGGCGAGGCCGACGCGGAGATCTTCGAGGCACACGCCGAGTTCGCCGCCGACCCGGAGCTCGCGTCGATCGCCGGTGAGGCGATTCGTGAGGGGGCGTCTGCCGAACGGGCCGCGATCGACGCGTTCGACCAGTTCCGCGAGCTGCTGCTCGCCTCGTCGAGCGAGTACCTGTCCGCCCGGGCCGAGGACCTGGTCGACGTCCGCGACCGCGTGGTCGCCATCCTCCAGGGCCGGGAGGTCGTGGTCGCCGCGCCAGAGCAGCGCTCGATCATCGTGGCGCGCGAGCTGACGCCCTCACAGACCGCCGGCCTGCCGCGGCCGCTGATCGCCGCGTTGGTCACAGAGACCGGCTCGCCCACCAGCCATGCCGCGATCCTGGCCCGCTCGTTGGGCATCCCCGCCGTGGTCGCCTGTGAGGGCCTGCTGGACGCCGTCGCCTCGGCCGGTGACGGTGACGTCGACCTCGCCGTCGACGGCCGACGCGGGGAGGTCGTGGTCGCTCCCGACGACGACGTGCGGGCGACGATCGAGCAGCGCCTGGCCGAGGAGGAGCAGCGCCGCGCAGAGCTCGAGGCGCTGCGTGACCGCGAGGGTCGCACGGCCGACGGCCACCGGGTCGAACTCGCCGCCAACATCGGCAGCCCGGAGGACCTGCCAGCGGCGGTCGAGGCTGGCGCGGAGGGGTCGGGGCTGGTCCGCACCGAGTTCCTCTTCCAGGACCGTCGCACCGCCCCGACGGTCGACGACCAGGTCGGCTTCTACCTCGAGGTCCTGCGGGCGTTCCCCGGCCAGCGGGTGGTGTTTCGCACCATGGACGTCGGAGCGGACAAGCCGCTGCCGTTCGTCGACCGCGACCCGGAGGACAACCCGGCGCTCGGGCTGCGCGGCATCCGTCTGCACCTGGCGCGACCGGAGCTGTTGCGAGACCAGCTGCGTGCGCTGCTGCGGGCCGGGGCCACCGCGGCGCAGGAGGACGCGGGTCGGCTGGCGATCATGTTCCCGCTGGTGGCCACCAGCGCCGAGCTCGAGGCCGCCCGTGAACACCTCGCGGCGGTCGCGACCGAGGACGGCGTCGACGCCGGACAGTTCGAGGTCGGGGTGATGGTCGAGGTGCCCTCGGCGGCACTGGGGGCCGCCCGGCTCGCCCGGCAGGCCGACTTCCTGTCGATCGGCACCAACGACCTGCTGCAGTACCTCTTCGCGGTCGACCGGCTCCATGGCGGGGTGGCCGACCTCGCCGACCCGCTCGAGCCGGACGCGCTCGCGCTGATGGCCTCGGTCATCGAGGCGGGCCATGCCAACGGCGCGTGGGTCGGCGTCTGCGGGGAGGCCGCCAGCGATCCCACGATCGCCGCGGCGCTGGTCGGGCTCGGCGTCGACGAGCTGTCCATGACCCGCGTGGCCATCCCGGAGGTCAAGGACACCCTCGCGCGCCTGGAGCGTGGCGTGTGCGAGCGTGCCGTTCGGGCTGCCCTCGACGAAGGCCACGACGGGGCCACGGTGCGTGCAGTACTCGACCGGGAGCTCGACCGGGAGCTCGACCGCGAGCTCGACCTGGGCAGCAACTGACCGGCCGAGGACGGGCTGCGACGCGGTGTCGGTGACGCGCGCCGCCGCGAAGCGGCATGATGGGCGCTGCGGATGCTCCGTCGACCGTCGGGGGCGGTGGGGCGCCAGAGGTTGATTCGGAGCGACGATGGCCATGGACACGGTCGACGACGTGATCGCCGAGCTGGACGCGGTGGTGGAGCGCTCGATCAGCGAGGGCGACGCGTGCGGCTACTTCGCCGTCCTCTACCGCAAGGTCACCGCGAAGATCAAGGACGGCCTGGCTGCCGGGTTCTTCGACGACGCCGAGCGCATGGAGCGGTTGGACGTGCTGTTCGCCGCGCGGTATCTCGACGCCGTGGCGGCCCATCGTGGCGGCGGGCGACCGACGGACTCGTGGGCGCTCACCTTCGATGCGGGGCAGCGGTGGCGGCCGCTGGTGCTCCAGCACCTGCTGGTCGGCATCAACGCCCACATCAATCTCGACCTCGGCATCGCTGCCGCCCGGTGCGCTCCCGGTGCCGAGCTGGCAGGGCTCCGGCGCGACTTCGACCGCGTCAACGCGGTGCTCGCGGCGATGATCACCAGGCTGGAGTCCGACCTGCGCACGGTCTCGCCGTGGATGGGTCTGCTCGACCACATCGGCGGCCGGACGCGGACCGAGCTGGTTCGCTTCAGCATCGTCGCCGCCCGCGCCGGTGCGTGGCAGTTCGCCGTCGAACTCGCCGATGCTCCGACGTCGAGGTGGCCGGCGGCGATCGAGGAGCGCGACCGACGCGTCGCGCGCGTCGGCGGGCTCGTGCTGCGACCGGGCGCGTGGATGAGCGCGGGCCTGTTGCTGATCCGGCTGCGTGAGCGCAGTGACGTGGCCGCCAATCTCGAGCTGCTGCGTGCGGGCGCCGAGCCGTCCTTCGAGGACATCGAGGCCGCCGTCGAGGAGCCCACGCTCGGGCCGTGAGCCGGCGACGCCGCTGCGCTATTGTCAGACGACGGCGCCGACGTCGGGAGCCGAGGGGGAGCCCGTCGTCGGAGAAGGCGTCGTGGGAGAAGGCGTCGTGGGGGAGGACGTTGTGGGTGCAGACAAGCTGCCGGTGGTCTACGTCCGCGGGTTTGCGGGCACCACCTCGGGCATCAACGAACAGGTCGACGACCCGTTCTACGGCTTCAACCTGGGCTCGACGCACGTCCGGGTGGGTGGCAGCGGCGAGCCGTTGTTCCACCAGTTCGAGAGCCCGCTGCTGCGTCTGATCCTCGACGAGGAGTACCACCTGCTGGTGGAGGGCAGCCAGGCCGACTACCTCGACGCCCAGGACGATCGCTCGGTCCCCTCGGCGAGCATCTGGATCCACCGCTTCTACGACGTCTCCGCATCCACGTGGGAGCATGAGCCACAGACCTTCCGCCTCGAGCGCGCCGCAGAGGACCTGCTCGAGCTCATCGAGCTGCTGCAGCGCAAGACCGGTGCCCCGCGCGTGCACTTGGTCGCGCATTCCATGGGTGGGCTGATCTGTCGCAGCCTGATCCAGAAGATCATCCCGGACCGACGTCCGGACCGGTCGGCGAGCGACTACGTGAGCCGGTTGTTCACCTACGGGACCCCACACGGTGGGATCGAGTTCGAGCTCGGCTTCGGGCTGCTGGAACGGCTGCGCGACGCGACCGGGTTCGCCGGCGCGGACGTGTTCGGGCCGAGCCGCATGTATGAGTACCTGACCCCGGACGCCGAGTTCGACCCCGCAGGTCCGCCCGAGGGGTGGAGCCCGCTGGTGATCCCTGACGAGGTGTTCCCCAACGACCGGATCTTCTGCCTGGTCGGCACCAACCCGCAGGACTACGGCGCCGCGTTCGGCCTGTCGGCGAAGGCCGTGGGCGAGAAGAGCGACGGCCTGGTACAGATCGACAACGCCTATCTGCGCGGAGCGCGCTCCGGCTTCGTCCACCGCAGCCACAGTGGCCGCTACGGGCTGGTCAACTCCGAGGAGGGCTACCAGAACCTGCGCCGCTTCCTCTTCGGGGACCTCGCCGTCCGGGCTGCGCTCGTCGGGCTGCAGCTGCCCCGCGACGATGCGGAGGTCATCTGGCAGGCCGAGACCCGGCTGTCGGTGCGCGGGCTGCCGATCGTCATGCACGAGCAGCTCGCCGCCCACCACTGCCCGATCCTGTTGGACGTGCCCGCCGATCCGGGGGCCGCTGATCCGCCGGTCCCGCTGATCACCACCTACCTGTCGAGTGCGGTGCACCGCCCGACGGAGGCGATGCGCTACATGCTGCAGGTGCGGGTGCTGTCGCTGCGCCAGCACGGGGCGTCGTTCCGGTTCTTCGACCATCTCGAGCAGGCGGCTGACTTCGATGACGTGCTCGTCGTCGACGTCGCCCACCGCGACGAGGGCTTCTCGGCCTGGGCGGCGTGGAAGTCGCAGATCCCCGTCCCGTTGCGCGACTACCGGCCGGAGGGGCCGGCGTTGACCGACGAGGACGCCGATGCCGACACGTGGCGGGTCCACGTGCCGTTGGCAGACAACGCACGGCAGTTCCTCGGTACCGACGCGGCGATCCGCCTGACGGCGGCGCCGCGCGGCAGCTGGTGACGGCGCCGCCGACCCGCACGCACGCCGACACCTCAGCGGATACACCATGCCCGACGACTTCGACGAGCGCGCGGCGACGTGGGACGACGACCCCGACACCGTCCAGCATGCGCGGGCCGCGGCCGACGCGATCCGCGCGGCCGTGTCGCCGCAGCGCTCCACCCGACTACTCGAGTACGGGGCGGGAACGGGCCTGACCTCACAGGCCCTGGCCGATGACGTCGGGGCCATCACGCTCGCAGAGCCTTCTACCGGCATGCGCGCGGTGCTGGCCGACAAGCTCGCCGCAGGGACGCTGCCCGGGGGCACTCGCATCTGGGATCTCGACCTGAGCGTCGACGAGCCACCGGACGCGCAGTTCGACCTGATCGTCACCGTCATGACCCTGCACCACATCCACGTCCTCGCGCCGGTGCTGCGCGCATTCGCCGACCTGCTGGTCGACGGTGGCCAGCTGTGCATCGTCGATCTGGAGGAGGAGGATGGGACGTTCCATGCGCACAACCCGGACTTCGACGGCCACCACGGCTTTGCACGGACCGCGCTCGCCCGGGAGCTCGAGGCGGCCGGGTTCATCGACGTGCGATTCGAGCCCTGCTTTCGCATCGTGGAGGAACAGGGCAGCTATCCGCTGTTCCTCGCGACCTGCACCCTGGACGCCTCGACCGTGAGCGAGCCCCGTGCCGGTGAGGTCCGAGCGTGACGCAGACCCGGTGGGCGACGGGTCTAGTCGATGTGCCGCACCGGCAGGTCTGAATCGATCCGCTGTGCAGCCGCGGTGATGAACTGGCGGTGGCACGAGGCCACGTCGCGTTCGAGGCACAGCAGCGCGATGGTGCGCAGCCGAGCGGTGCGAACCACCGCCTCCACCGCAGGGCGTGACTCGTCATCGAGCTTCGCCCGGTACCGCGCGATGGCGTGAGGCTCACCGGCGCGGAACGCCGCACGGTGCTCACGGGGGACACCGAGCTCCTTGACGTGGCGATAGCCGATGCCGGCCTCTGCCAGTGCCGCTGCCAGCGGTGTCTTCGAGAAGCCGGGCTTGCGTGACGAGGGGCTGTCGCGCACGTCGACGACCTCCTCGACCCCGTGGCGTCCGAGTGCCGCGATCAGCGCATCGACGTCGCGTTGCGCGTAGCCGATCGTGCAGAGCACCGTCTCCCCCCGGGTTGCAGCAGCGGCGGTGACCCCCGCCTGGCGGATCCTGTGACGGGTTCCGACGAGCGTACGGGCACGTTCGTCAAAGAGGACGTCGCCCCCGAGTGTGCGCTTTCCGCCCATGTTCGGGGGTTCTCGGACAAGCGGCGGTCAGCGGAGGATGCTGATCCCAGTCCACCGACGTCCGTGGACGACGGGAGCAAAGGGAGCGTGATGATCTGGCGCCGCGGTGCCGTGGTGGTCTGTGCGGGGATGCTGGTCGCGACGATGGTGGTGCCCGCGGCGGCGACGCCGCCGGAGCCCGCCCAGGTGTGGATCGTCACGCTCGATGACGACCACCCGTCGGCTCGCCACGCCGGGCCGTTGGTGCAGCGCCACGGCGGCCAGCTTCGCCAGGTCTATGCCCATGCCCTGAACGGCTTCTCCTTCAGCGGTTCCGCGCAGGCCGCGCTCTCGATGGAGCGAAGCTCCAGAGTCGTGCGGGTGGAGGCCGACCAGCCCGTCCGGGCCGCCGGCCACGTGACTCCCAGCGGTGTGCAGCGCATCGCAGCGCCGCAGGCCCACGCCGACGGCTACGACGGGCAGGGGGTGAGGATCGCCGTCCTGGACACCGGCATCGACTCGTCCCACCCGGCACTGGACGTCGATGTCGCCGCTGGCGTCAACTGCATCGACGCGGGCTCCACCTCCACTGAAGACGCCAACAGCCACGGCACCCACGTCGCCGGCACGGCATCGGCGTCGCTCGAGGGCAGCACGTTCGTGGGCGCCGCCACCCGCGCGCAGGTGGTGCCGGTCAAGGTCCTGGCCGACAGCGGCTCGGGCAGCTGGGAGTCGGTGATCTGCGGCATCGACCACGTCACTGGCAACGAGACGATCAGCGTGGCGAACATGAGCCTCAGTGGGTCGGGAACCGCCGGTGACGACTGTACGACCGACACCGCGAGCGCACTGCGCAGGGCGATCTGCACCTCCGTCGACGCCGGCAACCTCTACACGGTCGCTGCCGGCAACAACGGGGCAGACGTGGCCAACTCGGTGCCGGCCGCCTATCCCGAGGTCATCACCGTCTCCGCCCTGGACGAGCACCGGTGCATCCGCTACGTCGGGGGTGGACCGCAGCGCACCGAGTGCGGCGAGGGGCTCGCGTCCTTCAGTAACTACGGCGTGGGCGTCGACGTCATCGCCCCCGGGGTGAGCATCTACTCCACGCTGCCCGGCGGCGGGTACGGCACCAAGAGCGGGACGTCGATGGCGGCGCCACACGTCGCAGGCGTGACGGCGCTGATGCGCTCGGTCGCGCCCGAGCTCGGCCCTGACCAACTGCGGGTGCTGCTCCAGGGCACCGGTGAATGTCCGGACGGAACGCAGAACACCGCGGAGAGCGGGGCGTGCTCGGGCCAGGGCGGGTGGTTCGCGGATCCTGACGGGATCCCTGAGCCGTTGATCAACGCGCCCCGTGCGGCTGCCGCCGCGGGTGAGGCTCCCGCACCGAGCGACCCTGATCCCGGCGCTGCCGATCCGGTCGCGAGCTTCACCTACTCCTGCACGGACCTCACCTGCAGCTTCACGGACACCAGCACGACCGACGGCGACGTGTCGATCACTTCGTGGGGCTGGGACCTGGGTGACGGCTCCACTGCATCGGTCGCGGATCCGGAGCACATCTACTCGGACGATGGGACCTACACCGTCACGCTCACGGTGACCGACACCAACGGTGGGGCCGACAGCACCTCTGCGCAGGTCACGGTCAGTGCGTCGGAGCAGGCGCCCGTCGATGGGTTCGGGCTCGAGGTCTCGGTCTACAAGGTGCGTGGCTTGCAGAAGGCCGATCTCACCTGGACCGGATCGGCGACCTACGACGTCTTCCGCGACGACGTTCAGGTCAACGACGAAGCGGTCGCGGGCACGCAGACGGGCAGCGTCGAGTACACCGACGACATCGGCAGCCGCGGTGGCGGCACCTACACCTACCAGGTGTGCGAAGTCGGCGACTCGCCGAGCTGCTCCACCGAGGTGACGGTCAGCTTCTAGTTCCGGGCGCCCAGCCTGGCGGTGGTCCCGGCGGGGGCCCCTTGGCGCAGGGCTCCGCGATGCCGTGGTGACCGCTGTGCGAGCACCGGTTGACGTTGGCTCCGGTCGTGCGGGGGCCGTAGTGTGGGCGATGGGCCGTGTCCCGGTCCCGGAGGTATGCCGCTGCCAGCCACGAATCAAGCCACGAATCCAGCCACGAAGCCCGCCACGAAGAACGTCTTCCTCGTCGGGCTCGACGACTTCAACCGCGACAAGCTGCGGTCGATCCGCGACGCCGACGACTACGCCTTCCACGGTGTGCTCGACCCCGCGGAGGTGCTCGAGACCTACGACTTCCCGATCGAGCAGATGCTGGATCGTGCGGAGCAGCAGATCCGTGCCTGGCAGGCCGACACCGGCGGCGGTGTCGACGCGATCACCGGCTACATGGACTTCCCCGTCAGCACCATGCTGCCGCTGCTGTGCGAGCGGTTCGGGGTGCGCTCCGCCTCGCTGCAGAGCCTGCTCAAGTGCGAGCACAAGTACTGGAGCCGACTCGTCCAGCGCGAGGTCGTGCCCGAGCACATCCCGCCGTTCGTGGCCTTCGACCCGTTCGACGAGTCCGCCTTCGACGCCATCGACATCCCGTTGCCGTTCTGGGTCAAGCCGATCAAGTCGTCGGGTTCGATGCTCGGGTTCCACATCGCCAGCCGCGAGGACTTCGAGGCGGCGATGGTCGAGATCCGTGACCAGATTCACCTGATCTCCGGACCGTTCAACTTCGTGCTCGACCAGGCGTCCCTGCCCGAGGAGGTCGCCGCCGTCGACGGCCACTTCTGCCTGGCCGAGGGGATCATCGGTGGGCGCCAGTGCACCCTCGAGGGCTACGCGTTCGGGGGCGAGGTGCACGACTTCGGCATCATCGACTCCGTCCGATACCAAAACGGCAGCAGCTTCTTCCGCTACGAGTACCCCTCGAACCTCCCCGACCGGGTCCGGGAGAAGATGAGCGAGATCACCCGGGCGGTGATCGCGCACATCGGCTTCGACGACTGCGCGTTCAACATCGAGTTCTTCTGGGACCGGGAGTTGAACCACGTCTGGCTGCTGGAGATCAACACCCGGGTGTCGCAGTCGCACAGCGACATCTTCGAGAAGGTCGACGGCCAGTCCAACCAGCAGATCACCATCCAGGTCGCCTGCGGACAACGGCCCGACTTCCCCCGCGGGCAGGGGCGGTACGCCTGCGCCGCCAAGTTCTTCTGGCGCGTCTTCGATGCCGATGTCGACACCGAGGTGACCCGGGTGCCGACGGTGGACGAGATCGACGCGGTGGCCGGGCGGTTCCCCGCCACCGTCGTCAAGCCGCAGGTGGAGGTGAGCACCAGGCTCGGTGATCTGCTCGAGCAGGACAGCTACAGCTTCGTGATCTGTGAGCTCTACCTCGGCGGTGACGACACCAAGGACCTGCTCGACAAGTACGTCGAGTGCCGTGAGCTGCTGCCGTTCGAGTTCGCGTCGGGTGCGGGTTGAGCCGCGGCGACTCGCCGGGAGCGAAGCAGTCCACGGGTCCGCGGGTGGTGGCCGAGCTCCCGCGACCGGTGCGCGAGATCTTCAACACCTGGATCCCCCTGTCGGACGGGACGCGGTTGGCCGCGCGCATCTGGCTGCCCGAGGATGCCGAGGACGACCCTGTCCCCGGCGTGCTCGAATTCATCCCCTACCGCAAGAACGACCTGACCGCCGCACGTGACGTGCCGCACCACACGTACGTCGCCGGCCACGGCTACGCCTGCGTGCGGGTCGACCTGCGCGGCAGCGGTGAGTCCGACGGGGTGCTCACCGATGAGTACCTCCAGCAGGAGCTCGACGACGGACTCGAGGTGCTGCGCTGGATCTCCGAGCAGCCGTGGTGCGCCGGGCCGGTGGGGATGATCGGGATCTCCTGGGGCGGTTTCAACGGTCTGCAGGTCGCGGCGCTGCGGCCGCCCGAGCTCGGGGCGGTGATCACGCTGTCCTCGACCGACGACCGCTACGCCGACGACGTCCACCACATGGGCGGCTGCCTGCTGGGCGACAACCTGTCGTGGGCGTCGACGATGCTGTGGCAGAACAGCCTCCCGCCCGATCCCGCCGTGGTGGGCGAGCGCTGGCGCGCGATGTGGCACGAGCGGCTCGAGGGCAGCGGGCTGTGGCTGGCCGAATGGCTGCGCCACCAGCGCCGCGACGACTACTGGCAGCACGGCTCGGTGTGCGAGGACTACGACGCGATCCAGTGCCCGGTCATGGCCGTCAGCGGCTGGGCCGACGGCTACTCCAACAC
>SKSM01000272.1 GCA_007122985.1 Nitriliruptoraceae bacterium
GCGCGGCCGACGATCACCGACATCGAGTAGTCGAGGAAGGACTGCTCCATCCGCGACTCCAGGGAGACATCGCGGATCTCTCCGGCGGTCAGGGCAGGTTGACTGGCCACGTTTGTGCGACTCCGAGGTGGTGGGTGCGGACGCGGGCTGAGCGCGAACTCAACGCGCCGGGAAGGTAGGGCACCGCCGGTCGCCGACCCAGGACCTGGCCCAGCCGGTCCCGCCCGACAAGCCGTCCCGGACAGCACCCGCCTGGGAGCCCCTGCGACCGCCACCAGGGCTCAGCCGGTGTCATCGGCGAACAGTGTGGCCTGGTCCTCGGTCGGGTGCGTCGTCGAGCTGTCCCGGGCAGGGTCGTTGCCCACCTCGGTCTCCGCCTCGGTGCCGGAGGTGATGCCAGCCTGGGTCCGCTGGGTGTCCGGAGCAGCGTCCGGCGGTGCGTTCGGTGCCGCCCGGGGCGGTGCGACCCCGGGTCGACGGCTCGCGGGTTCCCAGCCGGGATCCCCACGCCCCGGCGCCGTTCCAGGCGCAGCACCACAACCGGCATCGTCGGCTGCGCCACGGTCGGTGCGGTCTGGCTGATGCCTCGCCGTTGCGGCGCCGCGCGTGGGTGTCGAGCCAGGCATGCCGTTCGATCCCGGGGGACCCGTCGGGCGCACGGGGCCGTTGGCGCCGGGGTTCGGCTCGCCGAGCGGGCGTCCAGCGGCGTCGAGCCGCAGGTAGCGGACCTGCTTGCCCTCGATCACCATCCGGTAGGGGCCGTTGTCGAACCGGCTGTGGTGCCGGCGGCACAGCAGGGCGGCATCGCCGCTGTGCAGGGGCTCGTTGGCGCGGAAGGGGACGTTGCCGTGGGCGACCTCGCACCACGATGGCGGGGCGTCGCAGCCATCCCAGGTGCAGCCACCGTCGCGGGCGACCAGGGCCCGGTACAGGGCGGGAGGGACGGTGCGCAGGCCGGCCGAGGCTTCGATGAGGGCGCCGTTGGCGGCGAAGGCGACGCGGCTGACCACGCAGTCCGAGAACAGCCGCCGTGCCTGCTCGAGGTTGACCGGTTGACCGGAGAACCCGAAACGCGCCGGCCCCGCCCCGCCGTCCAGGTCCTCCGCGCGGACCAGCACCACCACGTGCGGGCGAGCGCCATGCCGGGCGGGCGCCTTGTCGGCCTTGAGGGCGACCTCGCACAGTTGCAGGAGGGCGTCGGCGTTACGTTGCTCGGTCGTGCGGGGACGGTCGGGCGCGTCGAACCGCTTGAAGGCGTCGAGGGCGACGCGGACCAGCTCCGCTGAGGTCCCGTGCAGTCGCCCCGACAGCACGAGGCTGCCGTCGGGGGTATCGGCCATGCGGAGCTCGCGACGAGACTCCTCGCGCTGGTCGGCTTCCGCCGTGCGATCCGGCGCCAGCTCGTGGAGCAGCGCGCGCGCCCGGCGGCCGAAGCTGACCGGCTCGTGCTCGTAGGCGAGGGCGAGCAGCCGCCCCTCCACCTCAGCCCGATGGTCGTCAGCGACGTGGGTGAGCAGCTCTGCGATGAGGCGCACGTGTTCCGGGCCGACGTCGCCCTTGGTGAAGGCCAGGCCGGTCTCAACGTGCTCGCGGGCGGCGTGCCCGGCCTCCGCCTCGCGCTTGGCGCGGGAGCGGGTCATCCGCTGGCGTTCCGCGGACCTGCGGCGTTCCTCGTCCTTCGCTCCGCGGGTGCTGCCGCCCGGACGTACCTGTCGCGTCGCGCGATCCTCGAGTGCCGCCATCAGACGGGCACGGGTCGCCTCCAGCATCGCCAGTGGGCGCCGCAGCTCGTCGAGGCTGCGCCGGAGCTGCTCGTCGGAGCAGGCGTCGAGGTCGAGCCGAGCGGTCTCCTCGGCGATGGCCCTGAGGCGGGCGAGCACGGCGGAGGCGGGGTCGGCAGTCTCAGAGGGGTGGGCGGGGTCCTCCGGGTCGGCGGACGGTTCGCTGGGGGCGGCAGCGGCCGGTGACGTGGGCTCGACGGTCGAGCTGGCGTCGTCGGCCGTCGTGCCGCCCGCGTCGTAGGCAGCCGGTAGCTCCGCAGCCAGGCTGTGCGCCGGCGTCGGCTGCCACGCCCCCGCTGGCCGGGTGGCCACCCACGTGCAGACGTCGGCGCCCGTGCTCAGCGCGGGGATAGCGCCCCAGGTGCAGACGCTCGCACCCCAGTCCAGGGCTGGCGGGATCGGGGGGACGTGCACAGGGCAGACGTGCAGACCCGATGCAGCAGCGAGCCGGCCTTCGAGCCGGCTACAGCGGTGACTGCGCGTCATGGGATCCCCGTCGTGCGTCCGACACTGGCAGGCAGTGGGTGGTGGGTAGTAGGTAGTGGGTGTGGTGTGTGCCTTCGCCGTCGAGACTATACGAACAGGTGTTCGATTCGCAACGGGGCGTGCGGCATGCGTGGACTGGTGGGCGATGGCCGCCCGGTCGGCTCGACGGGAGGGACCCGTGGTCAACCGGTCCCGCGACCGCGACCGCGCCCGCGACCGCGACCGCGACGCAGACCGCGATCCCGCGGCCCGCCGTGCGTCCGGCGTCGCAGACGCGTTAGCGTCATCTCACCCGTTGCCGGCACACCCACGCCTGTGACCCCGCTCACCGGCCCCGCCCGCAGCCCCCCCGC
>SKSM01000106.1 GCA_007122985.1 Nitriliruptoraceae bacterium
AGGGCGCGACCGACGCTCGGCGCGTCGGGCCGCCCTCGCGGACGGCGGCGGTGATGGCGGCCAGGTGGCGCTCCGCGACCGCGTCGGGCACCGGTTGGACCGTGGCCTCCCGAGCCGCGACGAGCCGTTCGGCGACCGTGGGGTCGCCGAACTCCGAGGCGAGGCGCTCGGTGTGGTCAGCGTGCATCGTGGGAACCATCACACTCGGAGAGCGTCGGGCTGGGCGGCGGGGTCACGGGGTGTGCGGGCTGCGCTCGCTGCGTGGTGGGCTCGCCGCTCGAGGTGGTCGGCGACGGGGCCGCGCCGCGCGCCTTCGACGCCTCCTCGCCGCTCGCCTCCGACGCTTCCGCGTCGAGCTGTCGTCGCAGCGCGGTCGTCGCACGGCGCTGGAGCTGTTTGACCGCGCCGGGGCGTCGGCCCGTGATCCGGGCGACCTCGGCGATGGGCAGGTCACCGATGACGCGTAGCAACAGCACGGACCGTTGGTCGGAGGTCAGCGTGTCCAACGCCGGTTCGAGCTCGCCGAAGCCGAGCGTGGCCAGCGCATCCGCCTCCGGGTCGTCGTCCGACGGTGGCGCGTCGAGCGCCTCGTGCGGTGTCGGGTCGGCGGGCCGCCGGTTGGCTCTGCGGCGAGCATCCAGCAACCGGTGGTGGGCGATGGCCAACACCCACGAGCGGAACCGCTCACGTGGCCCCTCGAACCGGTGGATGTCGCGGACGACCTCGAGCAGGACCTCACCGGCCACATCTTCCGCGTCCGGCAGGTGCTGCGCGCGCAGGTAGCCGATCAGGATCGGCGCGACCTCGTGGTAGAGCTGCGACCACGCGGTCGCCTCGCCCGAGCGGGCGCGCGCGAGGACCTCCGCGAACCGGTCGTCGTCGGTCACCGCCGCGACACCCGGCTCGTGGATGGTGCACCGCCGTTGCCGGTCTCCCACATGATCACGGAACGTACCGCTGCGACCGCGCCGCGTGTGAGGTCGTCCGCGTGCGAACGGTCCCGTGCCGGCGTGGTGCCCGCACCGGCACGGGTCCGTCGTGGCGCCCACGTGGACATCGTGCACCACGCGCGCCACGGTTCAAGCGTCGTGGGGTGCCTGCTCCGCCACCACCAGGCCGGGGATGGGGCCGCGTTCGACCGTGGTGGTCATCGGCCCGGCGCGGCGACCTTCGCCGACGTCGATCGGCCGGAGCACCGACGGGGGTTCGGTGCCCAGGTGCAGGTCGGTCGCGATCCCGCAGAAGCGCAAGGTCGCGTGGTCGCCGGTCTTGACGCCCTTGCCGCCGCGCCCCTTGGCCGGGTACTCGGTGACGCTGGCACGTTTCGCTCGCCCGTCGGCGTCGACGGTCACCACCTCGGCGTCCTCCTGGCCGCCAGGCAGCAGGCTGGCGCTGACGACGCTCGCGCCGTCGGGGAGGTTCATGCCGACCACGCCAGCGGCGGAGCGACCCATCGGGCGGACGTCGGCGAGCGCGAAGCGGGCCACCAGGGCCTGGTCGTTGGCGATGACCAGGTGGTCGTCGTCGGTCGCGACGAGCGCGGCGACCAGCCGGTCGCCGTCCCGCAGCCCGGCGGTCTGCAGGCTGCGCTGGCGGGCGTGGACGAACTCGGTCGCGTCGGTGCGCTTGACCTGGCCGCCGGCGGAGACGGTGACCACCGTGCGGCCCTCCGGTGTCGACGGAAGGGCGACGGCGCCGGCCAGCGGCGCGTCCGGGCCGGAGCCGAGCACGCCGCCGGCGTGCGTGCCGCGCTGCTTGGCGGGGACGACGGGGACATCGGCCAGGGGGAGCCGGTAGCCGGTCCCGTCGACGTCGACGAGCAGCAGCGTGTCGTCGGTGGTGGCGCGGACCACGGCGACGACCGCGTCGTGGCTGTGCTTGTGGGCGGGGGTGGTCCGACGCCGGGCGAGCGGCTTGACGTAGCCGCCGCGGGTGACGAGCACGGTGACGTCCTGCGCGTCGAACCCGGCCTGCGAGCCGCCGGCGAGCACGTCCTGCGTGTCGATGCCGTCGGCGACGATGCGTGAGCGGCGGGGGGTGGCGTGGATGCGCTTGAGCTCGGACAGTTCGTCGGTGAGCACCTGGTCGAGGACGTTGCGGTCGCCGAGGATCTCCTCGAGCCCGGCGATGCGCTCCTGGAGTTGCTGGTACTCGTCCTCGAGCTCAGCCCGCTCCATCGCGGCGAGGCGACGCAGCTGCATGTCCAGCACGGCCTGCGCCTGGATCTCCGAGAGCTCGAAGCGGTCCATCAGCTGCTGCTTGGCGGCGGAAGCCGAGTCGGCGCCGCGGATCAGCGCGATGACCTCGTCGAGGTGGTCCAGCGCGGTCAGCAGGCCCTCGAGCACGTGCGCGCGGGCGCGGGCCTTGGCGAGCCGGTGCTCGGTGCGGCGGGTGAGCACGATGCGTTGGTGGTCGAGGTAGTGGGTGAGCGCTTCGACCAGCCCGACGGTGCGAGGTGCGCCGTCGACCAGGGCGACCATGTTGACGTTGAGGTTGCTGCGCAGCTCGGTCTGGGCGTAGAGCTTGGCGAGGATCGCGGCCGGATCCTCGCCGCGCTTGAGTTCGACGACGATGCGCATGCCGTCGCGTGACGACTCGTCGCGCAGGTCGCGGAT
>SKSM01000239.1 GCA_007122985.1 Nitriliruptoraceae bacterium
CACCCTGCGCGCGCAGCCACCGCTCGAAGGCGTGGTTGCACAGCACCGCGGGCGAGCGCCGCTCGCGCAGCAGGTCGATGGCGTCGTCCGGCGTCATGCCGTCCTCGACCAGCGCGAGCCCGGCGACCAGTGAGGAGCGGTTCAGGCCCGCCTGGCAGTGGACCAGCGTCCGGCCGGCGGCGCGGCAGGAATTGACGTGCGCAGCGAGCTGGTAGAGCTGTTCGCCGTCGCCGAGGTCGGCGGTCGAGTCGTACATCGTGACCTCGACCCGCGCGGTGTCCGGCCCGAGCTCGTAGCGCTCCCACGGGTAGAGCGAGATGACGTAGCGGAACTCGTCTGGCAGCACGACCCCGTCGCGGCAGCCTCCGGTCCACAGGTTGCCGGTGATGTGCGAGACCAGCGGCATCGAGAACGGCGTGTCGCCGTGGACGGCGAACCCCTCGATGTGCTGGGACTCGAGGTCCGCCCGGAGGTCATCGAGGCTCATGGCCCCTCCCCTGCATGGTGGCGGTGCCGTCGGCCGGCTGCGTCCCGAGCCCCCGGGCCACGAACAGCATCAACGCATCCAGGATCTCGGGGGGCACCTCCGAGCGGTCGTGCCACAGGATCCAGCGCAGCCCGATCATCTCGCCGACGCCCATCAGCGCCCAGGCGAGCACGTCCGGATCGTTGTCGATGATCTCACCGCTGGCCATCGCGCCGGTCAGCCCGTCGCGGTAGCCGTCGACGATGCGCGAGTAGTGGTACTCGAGCATCCGCGGACTGACGAACTCCGCCTGACGGATCACCCGGTAGAGCGCCGGGTGCTCGGCGGTGAACCGGAAGTAGCCCTCGAAGCCGTAGCGCTCCTTCTCCGCCCGGGTAGTGCCGCGCGCGGCGCCCTCGCTCATCGCCCGTCGCACCCGGCGGTTGAGGTCGCGGATCAGCTCGTCGAAGACGGCCTGCTTGGAGGCGAAGTAGCGGTAGAAGGTGCCCTGGGCGACCCCCGCCGCCTCGGTGATCTTGACGATCGAGGCCTCGTGGTAGCCGAGGTCCGCGAACACCTGCTCGGCGGCGTCCAGCAGCCGCTTGCGGGTCCGCTCGCCCTTGGCCGACAGCGCACGGCCGTCGACCGCCCGCTGCGGCGCAGCGGGTTCGGCGACCGCCTCGGCATCATCCTCGTGGGCGTGCATGGTCTCCTCGCGCCAACCAGGGGCAGGATAGGACCTCGTCCGGCGCCCTCATCGCGCCGGGCCGGCGAACCGGTCGGCGAGCTCGGTCTTGAGCACCTTGTTCACCGACGAGCGGGGCAGGCCGTCGACGAAGACCACCTCGCGCGGCACCTTGAACCGTGCCAGCCGCTCGGCGCAGTGCGCACGGAGCTGCTCGCCGTCGGCCTGCGCGTCCGGCGCGGGCACCACCACCGCGAGGCCGGCCTCGCCCCACCGGTCGTCGGGCACGCCGATCACGGCCGCGTCGGCGACCGCGGGGTGGGCGTGCAGGACCGACTCGACCTCGGCCGGGTAGACGTTCTCCCCACCGGAGACGTACATGTCCTTGGTGCGGTCGCGGATGCGGTAGAAGCCGTCCGCGTCACGCTCGGCGACGTCGCCGGTGGCCAGCCACCCGTCAGCGAACGCGGCGGCGGTCGCCTCCGGATCGCGCCAGTAGCCGGCGAACACGTTGGGGCCGCGCACCAGCAGCTCGCCGGTCCCGGGGCCGTCGAGGTGCTCGCCGGTGTCGGTGTCGGCCAGCGCCACCTCGACATGGGGGTAGGGGCGGCCAGCGAAGCCGACCCGGTCGGTGACGTGCTCGGCGGGCAGGCCCAGCACGTTGGGGGCGGCCTCGGTCAGTCCGTAGCCCTGCACCAGCGTGACCCCGCGCTCCAGCCAGGTGTGGATCAGCGGCTCGGGCATGGGTGCACCGCCGACGACCGCCTGCCGCAGGCTGGTCAGGTCGGCCGCGTCGAAGCCGGACGTGGCCGCCAGCTGCTGGTAGATCGCCGGCACCCCCATCATCGTGGTGACCCGCTTGGACTGGATCAGCTCGAGCACCCGGGCCGGGTCGAAGTCGGCCTCGAGCACCACCATGGCGCCCTTCCACCAGGCGAGCAGCGGTTGGACGTTCCAGCCCCCGACGTGGAACTGCGGCAGGACCTGCAGGACCACGTCGGTGGTGGTCACGTCGATCGTGCGGTCGAGCGAGAGGTTGGTCCAGAAGCAGTTGGCGTGGGTCAGCAGCGCACCCTTCGGCCGTCCGGTCGTGCCGGAGGTGTAGATCAGCAGCAGCGGGTCGTCGTCGGACACCGAGGTGGTGGCGCTGTCGCCGTCGGCGGCCGCCAACGTGTCCAGCCCGTCGCGGGTCAGCGCACGCCGCTGCGGCCGCACGCGCGCCTCGCCCAGGGCCGCATCGGCCAGTGCGTCGTGGTCCGGACCCACCAGCAGCAGATCCACCTCGGCGTCATCGAGCTGGTAGGCGAGCTCGGCCGGGGCCAGGCGGCGGTTGAGCGGCAGCAGCATCGCCCCGGCCATGGCGCAGGCGAACAGCACCTCGACCGTCTCCGGGCGGTTGTCCGCCAGCACGGCCACGCGCGCCCCGTGGCCGGCGCCCAGGCCGGGCAGCGCCG
>SKSM01000017.1 GCA_007122985.1 Nitriliruptoraceae bacterium
CACCGCAGGGACGACGGACGAGAGCGGGCGCACGCGCGGCTGTTCGCCGCGCTGCAGGAGGCGCTGCGTGGGGTGGCGGGTGATCGACCGCTGCTGGTGTGTGTCGAGGATCTGCACTGGGCGGATCAGTCCACCCTGGACGTGGTCTCGTACCTCGCCCGCACCCTGCGCGACGATCCGATCGGGATCATGGTCACCGTCCGCGATGACGCGGTGAGAACGTCGGACCCGGTGCGTTCGCTGCTCGGTGAACTGGCCCGGCTCCCGCACGTGACACGGTTCGACCTGCGAGCCCTGCGTCGCCGGGAGGTCGCCGACCAGGTGGCCGCGATCGAGGGCTCGCCGCCGGAGCCGGAGCAGCTGTCCCGGATCGCAGAGCGCTCGGGCGGCAACCCGTTCTTCGTCGAGGAGCTGGTGGCGAGCGGCGCCACCCGTGACGGGGGCGGACCGGTGCCCCCCCATGGTCAGCGAGGTGATCGCCGCGCGCCTGGCCGGGCTGCCCGGGGCGACACGCGAGGTCGTTGCCACCGCCGCGATCATCGGACAGGACCTGTCACACGAGCTGCTGGCCTCGCTCACCGGCCTGACCCACGACGACCTGGTGCGCGCGCTGCGGTCGGCTGTCGATCATCACGTGCTGGTCGCGTACGGGGACCGCTACCGGTTCCGCCACGCACTGGTTCGCGAGGTGGCCGAGCAGCAGCTGCTGCCGGCGGAACGCACCGAACTGCACCGTCGCGCGGCCGAGGTCCTGACGGATCAGCCTCAGTTGGGAACGGCAGGCGCCGAGCAGATCGTCGCCGAGGTCGCTCGCCATTGGCACGAGGCGGGGGAGGTCGAGCGGGCGTTCGCGTCGTCGTTCGACGCTGCCGAACAGGCGCAGCGAACCGCAGCGTACGGCGCCGCGTTGGCCCACTACGAACGTGTGCTCGCGCTGTGGGATGCGGCTGACCCAGGTGACCGCGACCACATCGAGGTGCTGCGAGCTGCCGCGGGCTGTGCCGAGGACGCCGGCGAGCTCCATCGTGGTGCGCAGCACCTTCGAAAGGCGCTGGAGGTCGGCGGAGCCGACGGGGGTGAACTCGAGGCGGACCTTCGCCGGCAGCTCGCTGGCGTGCTCTCGGCGATCGACCGTGAGGGCGCACTCGAGGAGGCCGAACGCGCCCGCGACCTCGTCGGCGACCTCGGTCCGTCTGCGATCAGGGCCCGGGCGCTCGCGGTCTACGCACAGGAGCTCATACTCGACCCCGCCCGGGCCCCGGACGCAGCGATCGCGCCGGCGCGTGAAGCGGTGGCCGCAGCACGTGCAGCCGGCGAACGCGAGGTCGAGGCCGACGTGCTCATCGGGCTCGCCCGGGCGCTGGGCTGGATCGGGGAGTTCGACGAGTCGTTGGCCGCCCTCGACCAGGCGCGGGTCGTGGCCGACGAGCTCGGGGACGACCTTCGTCAGGTGCGGGTGGCCCGCGCGCGGTTCGTCGTGCTCTTCGTGTGCGCTCGGCGTGAGGACGAGGCGCAATCGGTCGCGGCGGAGTTGGCGTCGTGGCTGCAGTCGGATGGGCACCGATGGCTGCGAGAAGCACGGCACGTCGCCGAGTGGCTGGGCTATGCCTACCTGCGCGCGGGAGACCTCGAACGCGTCGAAGAAGCGCTCGACTCTATGGCCGAGGGCGGGCTCGAGGGGATCTATCTCGCGTTGTACTACCACGTGCGTGGGACGATGTACTGGATGCGGGGCCGGCTGTCCGAGGCGTCGGCCGACGTACAGCGCATGCGGGAGCTCGCGGCGGCGCGATTCCAGCACGACCAGTACCCGCTCGAGGCTCAGATCGCGGCGGAGCAGGGCCGCCTCGCCGACGTGCGCGAGCTGGCGGCCCAGTACCTGGCAGCGCAGGTCGACTCGTCCGTCGAGGCCATGAAGACCGGCGTGCTGCTGCCGCTGGTGCGTTCGGAAGTCGATCACGCACTCGCGTCACGCGGTGGCGTCCGTGAGGAGCACGAGCGGTCTGCCAAGCAGACCCTGTCGCGCATGCGCGAACTCGTGGATCGCTTCCCCCCGCCGCCTGGTGGGGCGGTGCAGCTCGAGACACCCAGCACCTGGGTCCTGCTCGCCGAGGCGGAGCTGTCCCGGCTGGTGGGTCCGGACCCGGACCGGTGGCGGGCATCGCTGGACGCGGTCGACGGGACCTACTGGCGCACCTATGCCCGCCTGCGGCTGGCCGAGGCGCTCCTCGCCGGCGACGAGCGCGATGCAGCGGCCGAGGAACTGCTAGCTGCGCACAGCCAGGCGCAGCAGATGGGAGCGGACGGGCTACGTGAGGACATCGAGGCACTGGCCCGTCGTGCGCGCCTCCACCTTCCCGGTGTCCGGGCGGAGGCCCCGGGTGACCTCGGCCTCACCTCCCGCGAACGGGAAGTCCTCGGCCTCGTCGCACTGGGCTGTTCGAACGTCGAGATCGGAGCGCGGCTGTTCATCAGCCGCAAGACGGCCAGCGTGCACGTGTCGAACCTGCTGACGAAGACCGGTCGGGACAGCCGAGCGGACCTGGCGGCCTGGGCCGTGCGGGAAGGCATCGTTGATCTCGATGTGTCGTGACCGTGCCGGCGAGCGCCGAGGTCAGCGTGTGGGTTGCTCGACGGGGCGGCGGTGGCTGACGACCTCGCCCCGCTTCGGCGGGCGAGGAGCTTCGACGAGTCGTGACACGAGCCCCCGGAGCCGGCCGGGACGTGCCGGGTGTGGAATGCGTTGTCCGTCGCGGAGCAGTTCGGCGCTGCGGTACTCGTGCACCGCACGCAGGGCGTCGGGGTTGAGCATCGGATCCATGATGTTGCCTCCATCGACTTCGGGGACGTCGTGGGAGCAACCATGCGCCTAAGCCGGCCGGGTACGCATTGGGCAGGGGCTCAGATCGCGGGGGTGACCGGCTCAGGTCCGTGGTCGGCACGACCCTCGTGGGTGACCCGGCCCGGTGACCGTGCCGCCGGTAGCGGCCCCGGAACCACCGCTGCGGCGGCGCATCGCCCGGATGCCGACGCTTGGCCGGGTCGCCGGCGCCTGACGGCCGCTAGGGTTGGTGGGGACGTCAACGGTTGGTCAGGAGATGCCGATGGGCAAGTCCAAGGTCGCCAAGAAGATCGACAAGCTCGAGCAGGAAGCCGACCGCCTGCGCAAGCAGGCCGAGAAGAAGGGCAAGCAGCTCAGCTCCGATGCGTCCGACCGCATCGACGACCTCCGCAAGGAGGAGAAGAGCAGCAAGAAGGGGCTGGTGATGCTGCTGATGGCCGTGGCTGGCGCGGCGACGGCGTTCGTGCTCAAGAAGAAGCGCGACCAGGAGCTCGACGAGGCGCTCTGGGAAGAGCCCCGCTCGATCTGACCGGACGGGTTGTGCGCGGCCCGACGGGCCGCGCACCTGCCACCTGCGCGGTGGCCCGCCGCAGCCGCGGCACGGGTCACCGCGTTGTCGTGTTTGCGGCAGCCCGGCGGTCGCGGCAGGGCGCAGCGACGACATCGGCTGTGGACAACCCCCCGTGGATCGGGCGTCCGACTCCACACGTGTGAACACAGGTGTGGAGTTTCACGGGTGTGATCCGCACAATTCCACACACTTGTCCACAGACCCCGCGACGTGGACGCTGCCGACCTGGGACGACCCCACCCTCCCCGACCCGTGGCTGCGACGGAGACCTCAGCTGGCAAGCTCGTCCCTGCGGCGCTGCCGTCGCAGCTCGTCCTGCGTTCGCAGCAGCTCCTCGGCCTCCTCCGGGGTCGGTGCGGAGCCGCCGAGGTGCGCCGGCAGCCACCAGTCGTTTGGTGGGGGGCCGGGCCGTTGTGGATACGCGCGTTGCAGGTCGTCGAGCAGCGAGGTGATGCGCTCCATCACCTCGCGGGTCCGTGCCGCGCCCGTGCGGCTGATCGGGCGGAACGGCTCGCCGTAGCGGACCATGACCGTCACCCCGCGCGGCGGGCGCGGCTGACGGCCCTTGGTCAGCAGCCGCTGGCTTCCCCAGATCGCGGCCGGGACGATCGGTGCCTCGACGCTGTCGGCGAGACGTACCGCACCGCTCTTGCCCCGCCGTGGCACGAAGGAGGGGCTGATCGTCCCCTCCGGATGGACACCGATGATCTCACCGCGCTCGAGGGCGTCGGTCGCGTCCGCGGCCGCGGCCCGGGCGTCGCCGTGGACGTCGACCGGGATCTGGCCGAGCTCACGCAGCGCAGGCCCGACCACGGCGAGCTCGAAGAACTCGCGCCGCGCCAGGAACCGGACCTCGCGGCGCGGGCGTGGCGGTGCGAGCATCACGAAGCAGAAGTCCAGATAGCCGATGTGGTTGGTCGCCAGGACCGCCGGGCCCGACGCCGGCAGGTGGTGGTGGCCGGAGGAGCGCAGGTCGACCGCCATCGCCTTGAAGCCGGCCTCGAACACGCGACTGCCGACCGTGTAGAGCGCACCCACCTCGTCGACTCCCCGCTCCGCGGTGTTCGTGTCCTGCGCGTGCGTACGGCAGGCTATGCGGGACCGCGGCTCCGTCCCGCACCGGCGACCGTGACATCCGCGTGACGACTCCCGGGCCGGCCATCCTGTCTGGCACCGTCGCCGCTGCCCATCCACCGTCGATCAACGAGGCCGGCATGACCACGCCCGCGTCCCCTCCGCCGACACTGAGCGGCAGCCTCCCTGCGCTGGTCACGCCCTTGACCGCGCAGCGCGAGCTCGCGGCCGACGAGGTGACGACACTGGTGCGCCGTGCGGTCGACGACGGCGCGACCGGGGTGCTCGTGGCAGGGACCACGGGTGAAGGCGCGCTGCTCGAGCCCGAACAGCGCGCGGTCCTGACCGGGCATGCCCGCCGCGCACTCGACGGGCTCGGCGACGATCACACCGGCAGCCGGTCGTTGCTGGTCGCCGGTGCGTGCGCGCCCACCGTCAACGGGCTGCACGCCGATGTGGCGCGACTGGGCGCCGCCGGCGCCGACCTGCTGCTCGTCCTGGCCCCGGCGACCTACCCGCTGCGCAGCGAGGAGCTGGTCGAGCTCCACCTCGACGTCGCCGAGGCCGCAGCTACCCCGACGCTCGTCTACCACATCCCCCAGGTGACCAACGCCGCCCTGGAGCCCGCTGCGGTGCACACCCTGGCGGGCCACGAGCGGATCGTCGGGATGAAGGACTCCTCGCCGGACACCGAACGACGGGCAGCGTTCATCGCGGCGGCGGCCGCGGCCGAGGGCCGGTTCGGTGTGGTCACAGGTCACGCACCCAGCCTGAGGTCTGCGCTCGAGGCAGGTGCGTCCGGGTCCATCCTGGCGATCGCCAACGTCCGTCAGCGCCAGGTCGTTGCGCTGCACGCGGCGGTTGCGGCCGCGGACGAGGTGGGCGCCGCAGAGCTCCAGCGGCGGCTGGCGACGATCAGCGACGGGCTCGCCAAGGTCGGCACGTCGATGCCCGCTGCGCTCAAGGCCGCGCTGCAGCTCGAGGGGGTGATCACCGAGCGGTGGTGCCGGCCACCGCTCGGCTCGGTGCCACCCGACCGGCTCGACCTGGTGCGCACCGCCCTGCTGGCCTGAAAGGCTGCGCCGGCGCCCGGGCCGGTGCGTCAGGCGGTCCGGTCGAGCAGCCGCTCGATGAGCCGGCCGACCTGCGGCAGCTCGATGAGGAAGCCGTCGTGGCCGTAGGGGGAGCGGATCAGCTCTGCGCGCTCACCCGGAACCCGCAGGTGGTGGGCCAGCGCGTGCTGCTCCTCGAGCGGGTAGAGGCGGTCGCTGTCGACCCCGGCCACGAGCACCGCCGCCTCCACCTCGGAGAGCGCGGCCCGGACCCCCCCGCGGTCACGGCCGATGTCGTGGCTGTTCATCGCCCCGGTGAGCACCACGTAGCTGGCCGCGTCGAAGCGGTGGGTCAGCTTCTCGCCGTGGTGGTCGAGGTAGGACTCGACGGCGAACCGGCCGCCGCTGAACGGATCCTCCTCGCCCTGCGGATCCCGACCGAAGCGCAGCGAGAACTCCTCGCGGCTGCGGTAGCTCCAGTGGGCGAGCCGCCGCGCCAGGGCCAGGCCGTTGTGCGGACCGGGTGCGTACGGGTCGAGGTGTGCGTCGTCGAGGTAGCCGCCGTCGCGGTAGTTGGGATCGTTGCGGATCGCGTGGATCTGGATCGACTGGAGCGCGATCTGGTCGGGGGTGGCCGTCGCCGACACCGCGATCGGCGCGATGCCGCGCACGCGGCCGGGCGCCATCACCGCCCACTCGAGCACGCGCATCGCGCCCATCGAGCCCCCGATCGCCGCCGCCCAGCTGTCGATGCCGAGATGGTCGGCCAGTGCCACCTCGGCGGTCACCTGGTCGCGGACCGTGATGGCCGGGAAGCGTGACGCCCACGGACGCCCGTCCGGTGCCGGCGAGGCCGGACCCGTCGAGCCCTGGCAGCCGCCCAGCACGTTGGGCGCGACCACGAACCAGCGGTCGGTGTCGATCGGACAGCCGGGGCCGATCAGACCGTCCCACCAGCCGGGCGTGGGGTGGCCGGGCTCGACGGGACCGACCACGTGGCTGTCCCCGGTCAGCGCGTGCAGCACCAACACGGCGTTGTCCCCCAGGGCGTTGAGCTGCCCCCAGGTCTCGTAGGCGATCGTGACGTCGGGTAGTTCGCCGTTGCGTTCGAGCTTGACGCACCCGATATCGACGAAGCGACGGCGACCCGGAGGGTCGCCGTCGCGCCACGCGCCGGTCGCCGGACGATTCACGTGGGATCGCTGGCCTTCGCGGCCCGGAAGCCGGCCTCGAGATCGGCGATGAGATCGTCGACGCCCTCGAGCCCGACCGAGAGGCGCACGAGCCCTGGCGTGGTGCCGGTCGCGGCCTGCTGCTCGGGCGTGAGCTGCGAGTGGGTCGTCGAGGCGGGATGGATGATCAGGCTGCGCACGTCGCCGATGTTGGCGAGGTGGCTGAACAGCTCGACACCGTCGACGAACCGACGGCCGGCCTCGATCCCGCCGCGCAGCTCGAACGAGAGCACCGCTCCCGGACCCCGCGGTGCGTAGGTCTGGGCCGCGGCGAACCACGGGCTCGAGGACAGCCCCGCATACCAGACCGTCTCCACCTCGTCGCGGTCCTCGAGCCACTCGGCGATCGCCTGTGCGTTGGCGACGTGGCGCTCCATGCGCAGGTCGAGGGTCTCGATGCCCTGCAGGAGCAGGAAGGCGTTGTGCGGGCTGAGCGCCGGGCCGAGGTCGCGCAGCAGCTGCACCCGCAGCTTGATGGCGTAGGCGCCGCCTTCGTTGCCGAGCACCTCCCAGTAGTTGAGGCCGTTGTAGGAGGGGTCTGGCTGGGTCAGCCCGGGGAAGCGGTCGGCGTGCGCGCCGAAGTCGAAGCGGCCGCCGTCGACCACGACCCCCGCGATCGCGGTGCCGTGGCCGCCGAGGAACTTGGTCGCCGAGTGGACCACGATGTCGGCGCCGTGCTCCAGCGGGCGGATGAGGTAGGGGGTGGCGACGGTGTTGTCGACGATCAGGGGCACGCCCGCGGCGTGGGCGACGTCTGCGACCGCGGTGATGTCGAGCACGTCGATCTTGGGGTTGCCGATCGACTCGGCGAACAGGGCCTTGGTGTTGGGCTGGATCGCGGCGCGCCAGGCGTCCATGTCGTCGGGGTCCTCGACGAACGAGACGTCGACGCCCAACTTGGGCAGGGTGTAGGCGAACAGGTTGTAGGTCCCGCCGTACAACGAGGCGGACGAGACCAGGTGGTCGCCCGCCTCTGCGATGTTGAGGATGGCCAGCGATTCCGCGGCCTGCCCCGACGCGACCGCCAGCGCCGCGACCCCGCCTTCGAGGGCGGCCACCCGCTGCTCGACCACGTCGGTGGTCGGGTTCATGATGCGGGTGTAGATGTTGCCCGGCTCGGCCAGGGAGAACAGCCGCTCGGCCCGCGCGGTGTCGCCGAGCGTGAACGAGGTCGTCTGGTAGACCGGCGTCGCGCGCGCGCCGGTGGTCGGGTCCGGCGCGGCACCGGCATGGATCTGGCGGGTGGCGAAGGACCAGCCGGACGGGTCGTGGTGGCTCACGGACGGCTCCTGGCGGATGGGGGCGGCGAGCGGCGGGCCGGGTCGGCCTCGGCCGGCTGCGCCCGGCGACGGGATGTGCGGGCGGGACGCTACGAGCAGCAGCGACGTCACCCGCCGGTCTGGCAGGGGGAACAGTGTAAACGCGCTGCGTCGCTCCTGGCACCGGGTACGTCCCGAGCGTGCTCGAAGTTCCGTGTGGTCACCCTGAGCAGTGCCGGTGACCCGGGCCGCGCGCCCACCACGGCCGGTCGCACGCCCACGCCCCGTGGCGACTATGGTCGCCGGGGTGGTGGTTGGTCGCTCTGGGCCGGGCTCGCTGGAGCCAGCCGGTGTGCCGGCCGTCCCGACGGTAGTCCTGACGGCAGTCCCGACGGCAGTGAGGTGATCGTTGCGACGGCGCATGGTCGGTGTCCGTCCCACCCTGCTCGCGATGGTCGCGATGCTGCTCGTGGTGTCACCGGTGCAGGCCGATCCCCGGGTCGACACCTCCGAGCTCGACCACCTCGAATCGCAGATCGACCGGCTCGAGGCCTCCATCGAGCGGCGCGAGGCCGAGCTCGAGGAGCTCGACGACCAGGCGCGTGAGCTGCGCGACGACGAGGCGCGGGCGCAGGCGCGGCTCGAGGAGATCGAGGCCGAGTTGAGCCTCGCGGTCGAGCGCTACAACGAGGCGGTGGTCGAGCTCGAGACGATCCAGGCCGAGCGCGCCGCGACCGTCGACGAGCTCGATCAGCTCAACGACGAGGTGGCGGCGCTCGCCGATGCCGTGGCGAACCATGCGGTGCGCCTGCACAAGGTCGGGCCGTCGGTCGAGATCGCCACGTTGCTCGGTGGCGGCGACCCGGCCGATCTCGGCTACCAGACCACCACCCTGCGGCTGATCCTCAGCGGCGAGCAGGCCGACCTCGAGCAGCTGTCGGCCGCCCAGGAGCGCGTCGACGCCCTCGAGCGCCGCCTCGCCGAGCAGGAGGCCGCAGCCGAGCTCGCGGCCGCCCGGGTCGAGGCGGAGCTCGCCGAGGTGACAGCCACCTACGAGCGGCATGAGGCCGAGCTCGAGCAGCTCACGGCCGTGCTCGCCGAGGTCGAGTCCGACGAGGCTGCGCAGCGCGCCGCCCTCGAGTCGGACGAGGAGGAGCTCGCCGAGCTGCGGGGCGCCCTCGAGGACGAACGGGCGAGCGTCCAGGCGCAGCGAGACCGGCTCGCAGCGGAGCGCTCCGACGCAGCCGCGTCCGGCGGGTCTTCGTCTGGGGGATCTTCGTCCGGGGGGTCGGCGGGCAGTGGCTCGGGCGGATCCGCCTCTGACCAGTCCTCGTCCCGTGCGCCGCGACGTTCGGCGCAGGTGGCGGTCGACACCGCCCTGGCGCAGGTCGGCAAGCCCTACCGGTGGGGGGCCACCGGACCCAACGCCTTCGACTGCTCCGGTCTGACCTCGTATGCGTGGGCGGCGGCCGGGGTCACGATCCCGCGGACCTCCGGCGCGCAGTTCGCCGGCCTGACGCGGGTGTCGCGCTCCCAGCTGCAGCCGGGGGACCTGGTCTTCTACAACTCGCCGATCAGCCACGTCGCGATGTACGTCGGCGGCGACACGATCGTCGAGGCCTCCCGTGCCGGCATCCCGGTGCGCACCGCGAGCCTGTCGCGGCGGACCCCGGTCGGCTACGCCCGGCCCTGAGCTCGTTGCGCTCCGGCCCGAGACCGGTGTCGGCCGTGTCTCGGGCCGTCGCAGGGTGGACCCGAGGGGATTCGAACCCCTGACTTCCTGCTTGCAAAGCAGGTGCTCTGCCAGGCTGAGCTACGGGCCCGCGTCGGTGCGACCGCGCGCAGGGTAGGCGATCGACCGTGGCACGCCGACTCGGCGGTCCGCGGCCGACGGGGCGTGCGATACGGCTCCGGCCGAGTCGTTCCGGTCGGCGATCCACCGGTAGCATCGGGTCCGCCGCACGTCCTGGGAGGAGCGCCCATGCGCGAAGCCGTGATCGTCGATGCCGTCCGGACCCCGGTGGGCAAGGGCAAGCCCGGGGGCGCG
>SKSM01000166.1 GCA_007122985.1 Nitriliruptoraceae bacterium
GCGCGACGCGTCCCCACGGCGTGACGGCGGTGGCGCGTGCCCGGGCGTGCCGGTCGAGCACGACGTCGACGGCGTGGACGTCGGCGTGGGCGAGGTCGGTGGCGACGCTCAGCACGTGGCCGGCGCGCGGGGCCATCGCTGCGACCCTGTGGTCGGCCAGGTGCAGCACCGCGGTCCCGTCGGGGCGCAGCGCATCGACCAGCTCGGCCTTGGCGCGCGCGACCGCCTCCACCGTGCCGAACACCTCCAGGTGAGCCGGGGCGACCGCGGTCACCACGGCGATGTCCGGGGCGACGAGCGGTGCGAGGTCGGCGATGTCGCCGACGTGGCGGGCGCCGATCTCCGCGACCAGCACTTGCGTGCCGGCCTCCAGCCCGCACAGGGTCAGGGGCACGCCGAGCTCGTTGTTGAACGACCCGCGCGCCGCATGGGTCCGACGGCCGGCACCGACGGCGGCCGCGGTGAGGTCCTTGACGGTGGTCTTGCCGACCGAGCCGGTGATCGCGACGGCCGTCGGCGCGACGCGTGCCCGGACGTCACGGCCGAGCTCGCGCAGTGCCCGCCAGGTGTCGTCGACCACGACCGTGGGGACCGAGAGCCCGGGCAGGTGGCGTTCGGCGAGCACGGCCACGGCGCCGGCAGCGACCGCGTCGGCGGCGTGGTCGTGTCCGTCGCGGGTCTCGCCCCGCAGCGCGACGAACAGCGCGGCCCCGTCGGGCACGGTTCGCGAGTCGGTCGTCACCGCGTCCAGGTCGCCCACCGCGGCGTCCGCGGGGACGTCGAGGTGGCCGCCGGTGACCTCGGCGAGGTGCTCGAGCGAGGTGGCGATCACCGCGCACCCCCGGACGGATCGGCGGTGAGCAGCTCCCGGGCGACGACGCGGTCGTCGAACGGCACGACGCGGTCGGCGAGCTCCTGGGTCGTCTCGTGGCCCTTGCCCGCGATCACCACGACGTCGTCCGCGCCCGCGCCGGTGAGCGCCCGGCCGATCGCGCGGCGACGGTCCTGCTCGACCTCGAGCTGTGCCGGGGCGCCGTCGGCGATCGCCCGGCGGGCACCGGCCTCCACCGCGGCCAGGATCAAGGCCGGATCCTCGGAGCGGGGATTGTCCGAGGTGAGCACGACCCGGTCGGCCGCTGCCGCGGCCGCCCCCATGGGGCCGCGCTTGACCCGGTCGCGGTCACCGCCGCAGCCGATCACCAGCGTCAGGCGGGCGCCGGCCGGCAGCAGCTCGCGCACGGTGTCGACGACGTGCCCGAGCGCATCGGGGGTGTGGGCGTAGTCGACGAGCACCGTCGGCCCGGCATCGGTGACCAGCTCCAGTCGGCCCGGCGCGCCCGGGCAGGCGGCGATCCCCGGGACCGCAGCGGACGCCGGCAGGCCGGCTGCGAGCGCCGCTGCGAGCGCGGTCGCGGCATTGGCCAGGTTGAACGCCCCGGGCAGGGTGGTGTCCACGACCAGATCGACCTCGTCGGGCAGGTCGGGGTCGACGCCGGCCAGCGGATGGCGTCCGACCAGCCGACCGCTGCCACCGTGCAGCGTGATCCGCTCGTCGACCAGTTGCAGATCGGCCACGTCGGTCCGACCGAGCGTGGTCACCGGGATCTGGACCTCGACGAGCAGGCGCGACGCCCACGGTCCGTCGAGGAACACCACCCCGCGCTCGCTGAGATCGGGCTGGAACAGCCGGGCCTTGGCTCCCAGGTAGGCGTCCATCGAGCCGTGCCAGTCGAGGTGGTCCTGGGAGAGGTTGGTGTAGACCGCGACCCGGAACCGGGTGCCGTCGACGCGGCGCAGATCGAGCCCGTGCGACGACACCTCCATGGCCACCACGTCGACGCCACGGGTACGCATCGTCCGTAGCAGGCGCTGGAGGTCGGTGCCCTCCGGCGTGGTGCGCACCCCGGGTTCCGGGGTGCCGTGGATACGGGTCTCGACCGTGCCGACGACCCCCGAGCCGAGCGCCGCCGCGGCGATCGCGCTCTCGAGCAGGTAGGTGACCGTCGTCTTGCCGTTGGTGCCGGTGACCCCGATCACGGCCAGCTCGTCGCTCGGACGCCCGTGGACCACCGCCGCCGCCCGCCCGGTCGCCGCCCGCACGGAGGGCACCCGGACCTGCGGGACGTTAAGGGGCAGCCAGCGCTCGACCAGCAGCGCCACGGCGCCACGCCCGACCGCGTCGGCCGCGTGGTCGTGGCCGTCGGCCCGGGTGCCGGGAATCGCGCAGAACAGCGATCCCGCCGTCGCCTGGCGGCTGTCGTGCGTGGCGTCGAGCAGCCGGACGTCGTGACCGTGGCGCTCGGCACGCGGTACGGCCTCCACCACGTCGGACAGCAGCGCGGTCACGGGGCTCCTCGGGGCGGTCACGGCAGCGGGTGCGACGAACGACCGGGATCCGCAGCACACGTGGGCGCAGCGGCGCGGACACGGCAGTGCCCGGTGTCGAGCGAGCCTAACGGGGTCGTCCGCCCGCGCGGCGCACCCGGACCGCCCGGACGGACCGGGCGAGGTGAACCGGCGCACGGACGCCGATCCGCGGGTCCAGGAACTCGAACAGCGCATCGCCGACGCCGACAACGGCGAGGTGGCACA
>SKSM01000299.1 GCA_007122985.1 Nitriliruptoraceae bacterium
GACCCCGCCGCCCGGGGCTGCGCCGACCAGCGACGCCCGTGTCGCGGGCGACGGCCGGGGCGGGGCCCGGCACCCGGCCCTCGGTGCTGCCGGCGGCGGGTCCGTCGAGCCGACGGTCGACGACGCGCTGTTCGAGTCGCTGCGCCGCTGGCGCGCGGAGGTGGCCTCGCAGACCGCTGTGCCGCCGTACGTGGTCTTCCACGACCGCCATCTCCAGCTGATCGCGGGACGCAAGCCCTCCTCACTGCGCGAGCTCGCCGGCTGTCCCGGCGTCGGCCCGACCAAGCTCGAGCGCTACGGCGACGACCTCCTCGCCCTGGTCGCCGAGCACACCGACGCCCCTGACTCCACCGACCCCCCTGGCTCCACCGACCCCCCTGGCTCCACCGACCCCCCTGACTCCACCGACCCCACCGACCGCTGACCCCGGCAGGGCCCGCCGGCCGAGGCACACCGGGCCGGTCGGCTCTGTCGCGGCCGCCGTGCGACCCGGACGCTCTGCGATGGGCACGCGGGGGAGGCATCCACCGACCTCGGGCACGAACTCCACGGACACCGACAGGAGCGTGGCGATGTCCAGGCGACGGACTCCGACGGGCGCCGACGCGACCCGCAGCGGTCGACCGGCCACGCCGCCCACCGGATGGGCGCTGCCCATCGGTGTCGGGGTCGGGGCAGGGTTCGGCGTGGTCGCCGGCATCCTGATCGGCCAGATCACCCTCGGCACGGTGTTCGGCGCCGCCACCGGGCTGGTCGCGGGCGCGAGCCTGACCACGCTCGGCGCGGTGCCGCCCGAGCGCCGCCGCGCGGTGGCCATCCGGGCGTGCGCCATCCTCGCCGCCGGCGTCGCGGTCACGGTGGTCGCGCTCCAACTCGTCTGACCCGTGGAGCCCACGGGTGAAGACCAGTCCGTGGCCGAGGTCCACCCAGCACAGCGGGGACGAACACCGCGGGACCCCGGCCCGCTACCGTCGCGCGGCTCGATGCCCCGCACCCGGAAGGAGACGTCGACCCGTGCGCCACCGACTGCGGCTGCGCCGTTGGCAGAAGGACGCCTTGGACCGGTTCGAGGCCCACGCCGACCGCGACTTCCTGGCGGTTGCGACCCCCGGTGCCGGCAAGACGCGCTTCGCGCTGACCGCGGCGTCCCGTGACCTCGTGCGGCATCCGCACCGACGTGTCGTGGTCGTCACGCCGACCCAGCACCTCAAGCACCAGTGGGCCGCCGCCGGCAGCGAGCTGGGCCTGCACCTCGAACCGGACTGGCGTCCCGCGGAGGGGTTCCCTGTCGACATGCACGGCATCGTGGTCAGCTTCCAGCAGGCGGCCAGCGCAGCCAGGGCGCTTCGCCCGATCGCCGACGACGCGTTCGCGGTGCTCGACGAGATCCACCACGCCGGCGCCGATCGCGCCTGGGGCGACGGCGTCGCCCACGGCCTGGAGCTGGCCGCCCGACGGCTGGCGCTGTCGGGAACCCCGTTCCGCAGCGACCGCAACCCGATCCCGTTCGTCGAG
Organism: Nitriliruptoraceae bacterium; assembly: GCA_007122985.1. GTDB lineage: Bacteria > Actinomycetota > Nitriliruptoria > Nitriliruptorales > Nitriliruptoraceae > SKTG01. Next base: position 1,516 of record SKSM01000299.1, read on the forward strand.
TACGACGCGTGGGGCCAGGCGGTCGCCCACCACGTCTACGGCTACGACGACGCGCTGCGCGACGGGGGTGTCGTGCGACCGGTGTTCTTCCCGGCGCTCAACGGCCACATGGAGTGGACCACGCCGGACGGCGACCATGTCCATGCGACGTTCGACGACCCGATGGGACGTACGCACGCCTCGCAGCGCCTGCGCACCGCCCTGTCAGCCGACGGCGAGTGGCTGCCGACCGTGATCGACCAGGCGCACGAGCAGCTGCTGTTCCTGCGCGAGACCCAGCCCGACGCCGGGGGACTTGCGATCACCATGGACGTCGACCATGCCCACGCGGTCGCACGGCTGCTGTCCGAACGTCACGGCGTCGACCCCGTCGTCACCGTCTCGGACGATCCCGACGCGACCGCGCGCATCGCAGCGTTCGCAGGCTCGACCGAGCCGTGGATCGTCGCGGTGAGGATGGTCTCCGAGGGGGTCGACGTCCCGCGGCTGCGGGTCGGCGTCTACGCGACCAACACCGTCACCGAATTGTTCTTCCGCCAGGCCGTCGGTCGGCTCGTCCGCTGGAGCGGCCCTCTGCGCCGCCAGAAGGCGTTCATGTTCGTCCCCGACGACGTCCGCCTGCGCACCTTCGCAGCACAGCTCGCCGAGGCGCGCACCCACTCCATCGCCAAGCGCGAGGAGGACGGTGACCAGCCGCCGGTGGAGCTCGACGAAGTCACCATCGACGACGAGGGCCAGCTCTCGCTGTTCGAGGCCATCTCCGCGACACCGCTCGGTGACGGCGAGCGCACCAGCAACGGCGACGCGACCAGCGTGTTCGACCCCGCCTATCCCGAGGACGTGATCGTCGACGACGCCGAGGCGCTGACCCTGGAGATCGAGCTGGCGGTGCCGCCGCCCCGCGGCGGTGCGGCGCACGACGCTGCCGACGCGCCCCCACCCGGTACCGGTGGCACACTCACCGTCAGCCGCGCACAGCGCAAGCGCGAACTGCGTCAGGCCAACACCGACCGGGTCCGCATGCTCACCCATCTCACCGGCCTCACACCGGAGATCGTCAATGCGCGGCTGAACCAGGAGGCCGGGCTCACGTCGATCAGCGAGGCGAGCCTCGCCGAGCTCGAGCGACGGCTCGCGCTCGCCGACCGCTGGGTGGATCGGGCCTGACCGTGGAGCTCACACCGATCAACGGTCACCTGGTCACCGACGAGCACGCCCACCGGGTCGTGGCTCCACCGTACGACGCGCTGACCCCACAGCAGCGGCGCGCCTACGTGGCCGACGAACCAGACAGCTACCTCGCGGTGCTGCCCGCCGCCGGCGACCGGTTCGACGACCGCGACGCCAACTGCGACGCACTCGCCCGCCTCGTGACCGCCGGCTGCTTCGAGCCGTTGCCGGCCCCGGCCCTGCTCATCCAGGAGCTCACGACGCAGCACGGCCGTATCCGGGCCGTCCTCGGCGACCTGCCGGCGCTCGCCTACCGCGACGGTCGGGTGCGACCGCACGAGTCCGTCCGGGCCGACCGCGTCCGTGCGCTGGCCGACCACCTTCGCTGCGTCGGGGTCGTCTCCAGCCCCGTCAGCGTCATCCATCCACCCGATCCGCGGGTCACACGTCTCACCGACGCGCACGTGACGGCGCCTCCCGCCGTCGACGCGGTGCTCGCCGACGGCACGCGTCTGCGGGTCTGGGCGGTGACCGACCCGGACGCGCAGGCGACGCTCGCTGGGGCGCTGGCCGCCGCCGGACCGCTGACCGTCGCGGACGGCCACCACCGTGCCGCGGCAGTCGGGGCCGCGCTCGGCGACGACGGCCCGGTCCTCACGGCAGCGTCACCGGCGGACCACCTCGACGTCCTGGCCTTCCACCGCCGGATCGTGGGCCTCGACGACGTCGAGGTGGCGTCGGTCCGTGCGGCGCTGCCAGCACCGCTGCGTCCGCTCGACGGCCCCGATGCCGCCCCCACCCGCGGCACGGTGCACCTGGCCGTCGACGGTCGGTGGTTCGCACTCGAACTGCCGATGGACGCAGCCGACGACCCCGTGGCGACGCTCGATGCCGCCCGTGCGCAGACCTCGGTGATCGATCCGCTCCGGGCGCTGGCCACCGACCCCGACGCCGTCACCATCCAGCCGGTGCCCGCCACCGCCGGGGCCGAGCCACTGGCCGAGCCCGGCGGTGTCGGTGTGGCACTGCACCCGCCGAGCATCGACGAACTGCTCGCGGTCGCCGCCGCCGGCGCCGCCATGCCGTTCAAGAGCACCTACCTCGTCCCCAAGCTGCGCTCCGGGGTCGTGGTCGTGCCTCGGACCGACGCCGCGCCCGCACGGCTACGCGCGGCCGGTCCCGCCGCGACCGGCGCCTCCCGACATCGCCCCGGGCCGGCCGGCCGCGAGCACCACACGGCGATGGACCTCGGCGACGACGTAGACTCTGGGCCATGAGCGTGGACGAGCGGGTCGACCTCGCCGAGCAGCTGCGTGCCGCGGGCTACCGCGTGACCGGACCTCGCCGTGCGGTGTGGGAGGCCCTGTGTGTCGCCGACGGGCACGTGACCGTGGAGGAGCTCAGCGCCCGGGTCGCCGACATCGGCGGTGACGCAGACCAGGCCTCGATCTACCGCACGCTGGCGGTGTTCGAGGAGCTCGGGCTCGCACGTCAGAGCCGGCTCCACGAGACCGGCGCGGCGAGCTGGGAGGTCGCCCATCCCGACGAGCACTTCCACCTGGTCTGCGCCTCCTGCGGCGAGGTCGACCACCACGCCGGCCCGCTGGTGACGCGGATTCGCGAGCACCTCGAGGGCGATCACGGCTTCGAGGTCTTCGACATCGAACTGGTGGTCACCGGTTGGTGTGCGCGGTGCCGACCTGGCGGGCGGGCGGGATGAGCGCCGGTCCGCCCGACGACGAGCGCTGGACGTCGAGCGGGCCGCCGGACGACCCGGCGACCGACGACGGACCGGATGCCGGCAGCGTTCCGGACCGGCCACCGGCCGCCGACCCGGACCTTGCCGACATCGACACGGGCGAGCTGCCGTCGGCCATGCCCGGCGCTCCGGCGCAGGTCGGGCCGTCGGTCAGCACCGACCCGGACGAGCCGGTGACCGTCGTGATCAGCCGACTGGTCCGGCCCGGCTACGAGCAGGCCTACGAGGACTGGATCCACGAGGCCGCACGGCTGCTGTCCGGCCACGACGGCTTCCAGGGGCTGACCGCGCTGCCACCCGGTCAGCACCACACCGGCCCCGAACACGTGCTGGTCCTGCGGTTCTCCGACTACACCTCGATGCGCCGCTGGAAGCGCTCCGAGGCGCGACGCCGGTGGATCTCGAAGCTGCCCGAGCTGACCGTGGACGTCGGTGCGTGGCAGGAGCAGTCGGGGCTCGAGACCTGGTTCGTGCTCAGCCGGCGCGCCACGCCGACCGGCCCGCCGCCGCGCTGGAAGCAGGCCATCCTCACCGCCGTCGGCCTGATCCCGCTGCTGTTGCTGATCGATGTCACGCTCGGACGGCTGCTCGCCGACCTGCCGGTGTGGGCCCGGCTGCTGGCGACCACACCCCTCGCGGTGGCGGCGATGGCATGGCTGGTCATGCCGGCGATCACCCGGCTCGCCTGGCGCTGGCTGTATCCCGGCCAGGACCACTGACCCCCTGACCGCTCTGCGCGACGGACGACTGCCCGGCCCGCGGCCCCGACCACTTGCCAGGCCCGCACCAGCGACGCTTGCACCGTCCACGACAGCGACCTCCAACCCGTCCCGCATCCACAAGGCTCGTGTCTGCCACCACGGGCCGCACACCCGGCACGGCCGATCCGCAGCGACCGCGAACCGCCGCCGGGAACCCGCTGCGGGGGTTGATAGCGTCCCCCCGCGAGGTGGCCAAGGGCGATGACCACGAGCCTCGTACGGTGGCCACCTCCCTCCAGACCGGCATGCGACCACGACGGGCTGCCGGTCCCGGCCAGTGAGCTCGAAGCCGGCATCGACTCCCGCCTCCGACCCGACACGAGCAGCCAGTTCGTCGCGGTGGCGGCGGATTCTGCCCAGAAAGGCTGATCCAGCATGCGACGCGCATTCGACATGGAGATCCGTGACACCGACGAGGAGCTCACCGAGCCGGGCGCGACGGCCCTCGTCGTCGTCGATGTGCAGAACGACTTCACCCATCCGGACGGCGTGCTGGCCTCGTGTGGCACGAACATGAGCGCCCTCAGCCAACTCCCGGGGAAGGTAGAGGGGTTGGTCGACCTCGCCCGTTCGGCCGGTGTGCTGGTGGTGTGGATCCAGAACAACACCCTGCCCCACGGGCTCGGGGAGTCGCCCGCATGGCACGCGTTCAAGACCCGCGGCGGCATGAGTTCGGAGTACACCCTGACTGGGACGTGGGGGCAGCAGTTCTCAGCGCCCCTCGCACCACGTGAGGACGAGCCGATCGTGCAGAAGACCCGGTCGAGCGCGTTCATCAGGACACCGCTGGCAGGTCTGCTGCGGGGCAACGGGATCGAGTGCGTCCTGGCCGCGGGTTGCATGACCGAGGGCTGCGTGGAGAGCACCGTGCGCCACGCGCTGCACCTCGACTTCTACGCCAGCATCGTCACCGACTGCGTCGCGACCTCACGCGACGACTGGCACCGCAACTCCCTGCACCAGATGGACAGCCAGTGCGAGCTGCTGATCCAGGATCAGCTGGCCCGCTTGTGGACCTAGTCCTAGGAAGTTCACAGATGACGGTGACAGGTCCGCGACTTGGGTCGCCACGGAGAGACCCCTTCGGGGTGTCGAAATTGAGAAGGAGGTCCTCCCCGTGACCGTTGATGTCGTTTCCTACCCGGTCGGGAGCTGTGGTCGCGAGAGTGCCCCGTGTGGACGTCATGCCGCCTTGTCGTCGAGATGGGTGTCGAGGGCTCCGGTCGGGGTGCAGCCGGCCACGAAGTCGCCGTGGTTGTGGCGACGGGTGTTGTAGGTGGTCAGCCGGCGTGGCGAGCTGTGTCAGATGAGGGTCGCAACAGCCATGAGCAGCCCCGATGGAGATGAAGTTGCCGGCGGCGAAGGCCAGCAGCCGATCCGGATGTCGACGAGGAACGCCCCGGCTACAGCGCGCCTGCCGACGACATTGTGCACCCCGTCGGCGACCAGGATCACGTTGCCGAGCGAGCCGTGCTGGCTGACCGCCCGGTGATGCCCGTGCAGAATGGCGCCACCGATCAGCGTGCCGGCGGCCAGCGCGACCAGTGGGGAACGACCCGCGAGAACAGTGGCTCGGACAGCAGCAACGTTACAGCGCCGACCAGCGCCAGCAGGCTCATCACGATCCCGCCGACAGTGATCCATGCCAGGGTCGACACAGGAGCTGCGCCGTCAGGCCGCTCGTTGGGCTGTCACCACCACAGATCTGCCTGCGGTGTCCGTCGGTGTCCGTCGGCGTCCGTCACCCGTCCGCGTAGAGCGGCAGCGAGCGATCGAGCCGTTCACGGTGAGGCAGCCCTCATCCCACCATCAAGCCGACGCCCGCCGCAGCAGCACGTCGAGATCGCGAACCTCGGCTGTGCACCCGATGGTGTGACACAACCTGGTCTCATCGACAGGGACGATGGGCCTCCAGGCACCCGACGGGACGTCCCCGTCAAGCGCAGCAACCTTTGGAGCAGAACCGCTGGCCGCACGGGCCTCGGGCCTCGCTGGTCGCCGTCCGCCGCGGGGCGGATGGAAGGCCACACTCAACCGTGCGGCACCTACAGACACCGACCACCGGTCACGACACAGACGCCACCGACCAGGATCCTCGCCGAACCACCGATCCCGGCACCGACGCTCGCGGCGGTCGTTGGCCTCAGCCGGCCGTCCGCGCCGGACGGGTCGGCACCTTGGCCACCAGCCCGAGGATCGTCACCGCGACGGGGAAGATCAGCAGCACCAGCAGCACCTGGACGTAGGAGCCGGTGAGGTCACGACCCACCGACAGCGCCAACGGCCCGAAGGCGGTCGAGGCGACACTGATCGCGGTGATCACGCCGCGGATCGACCCCACGTGCGCGAGCCCGAACAGCTTGGGGAACGACGCCGCCTCCAACGCCCGGGTTGCGGCGCCCGCGGCGCCGACCAGCATCCCGTAGGTGATCGCCAGCAGGCCCGGTGACACCAGCGGGACCATCACCATCGCGGCCACCAGCATCCCCATCGAGGTTGCCAGCACCCAACGCGAGGCGAACCGGTCGACCATCGTCCCGACCAGCAGCGTCGCGGTGAGCGCCGCGACGGTCTGCGGCACGAAGTTGGCCGCCGCCTCGACCGAGGTCAGCCCCTGCTCGCCGAGCAGGTCGATCTGGTGGAACGCGAGACCCGTGCCGATCATCCCGGTCGCCGCGACCCCACCGGCCACCGCCCAGAACATCGGGGTGCGCACCGCCTCGCTGCGCGTGAACGACGTCGCCGCCACCTCGGCGTCCGCGGCGGCGGTCTCCTCCTCGCTCAGCGCCCGCGCCCCGTCCGGCTGCTGTCCGACGTCGCTCGGTCGGTCGATCAGGCCACGGACCGCCAGCGGTACGACGATCAGCCACACCGCGATGCCGAGCACCACCCACGCGCCACGCCAGCTCGTCAGCGGCAGGATCGCCCCGCTGACGAGCACCGGCAGCAGTGACAGCAGGGCGGAGCCGACGGCCGTCGTCACCCCGATCGCGAACCCGCGGCGGCGGTCGAACCACGGCGCAACACTGGTGGTGGCGACCAGCCCGAGCGCGCCCTGCCCGAACATCCGGATCCCGACGAACCCGAGGACCAGGGTCACCAGCCCGGTGACACCGGCCATCCCCATCAGCACCAGCCCGAAGGCGCCGCCGACGATGGCCATCGCCATCCGCGCCCCCCGCTCGTCGATCAGCCGGCCGAGCCGAGGCAGCGCCAGCGACCCGGTCAGGGTCCCGACCAGGTAGGCGGTCGAGACCTGTGACCGGGTCAGGTCCAGCGTGGCCATCATCGGGTCGACGAACACGCTGACGCCGACCGTCTGGCCGGGCCCTGTCATCCCGAGCGCGATCGCGGCGACCGCGACGATGCGCCACCCGGAGAACCGGGTGGTCCGCCGCGGCGGATGCGGCTGTGGCAGCAGGTGCAGGAACACGGCGAGGCTCGCAGTGGCGGCGGGACGCCGCATCGGACGGCGGGCGGTGCTGCCGGAGCGATCGGGCGGGTCGTCCTAACCGATGCTCGGCGCTGGTCGGTCAGTTCAGGATGAGGGTGTCGAGGGTCAGTTCGGGGTGATCGCGTGCGATGCGTTCGGCGACGTACCGGCTGCGGAACAGCGCGAGGGGTGCCCCGTTCTCGCGCCGGTAGACCTCCACGTCGCGCATCGCGTCCAGGGCGCCGGCACCGTGCTCGTCGGTGGCGCGCGCCACCTCGAACCGGGTGCTCTCGAACCGGGCGGGGGCACCGAACTCATGCTCCATGCGCCAGGCGGCGACGTCGAACTGCAGCTGCCCGACAGCCGCCAGGATCGGCGCCTGGTCGCCCAGGTCGGGGTGGCGCAGCACCTGCACGACCCCTTCCTCGTCCAGCTGCTGGAGTCCCCGCCGAAACTGCTTGACGCGGCTGCGGTCGAGCGGGTGGGCGGTGGTGAAGTGCTCAGGGGTGAAGGTCGGCAGCGGCGGGAAGGCCACCGGCGTCGACTCCTCGTGCAGGGTGTCGCCGGCACGCAGGTCTGTGGCGTTGACCAGGCCGACGACGTCCCCGGGGAACGCCTCGTCGAGGGTCTCGCGGTCGCGTCCGAACACGGCGTGCGCGTACTTGGCGGTGACCCGCTTGCCGGTGCGTGCGTTGACCATGCTCACACCGCGTTCGAACCGGCCGGAGCACACCCGGACGAACGCGAGCCGGTCGCGGTGACGCGGATCGAGGTTGGCCTGGACCTTGAACACCAGCCCGCTGAACGGTGTGTCGACCGCCCGCAGGTCACCAGCCGCGTCGACGCGGGCGCCGGGCGGCGGTGCGAGCTCGACGATCGCGTCGAGCAGCAGCCGGATCCCGAAGTTCGACAGCGCCGAGCCGAAGAACACCGGCGTCGCCCTGCCCGCGAGGAACGCCTCGCGGTCGAGGTCGGCCCCGATCGCGTCGAGCAGCTCGAGCTCCTCGCGCACCACCGGGGCCACCTCGTCGACGCCGCCCTCGTCCTCCTGGGCGATGCGGGCACCGGCCGCGACCTCGGAGCGGTAGCGGTAGGTCCGCTGTGCACGGCGGTCGACGACACCTTCGAACCTGCCCTCTGGCTTGACCGGCCAGGTCACCGGATGGGCGTCGAGCCCGAGCTTGTCCTCGAGGTCGTCGAGGATCTCGAGCGGCTCGGGGCTCGGCCGGTCCATCTTGTTGACGAAGGTGATCACCGGTGTCCCGCGGGCCCGACAGACCGCATGGAGCTTCTCGGTC
>SKSM01000275.1 GCA_007122985.1 Nitriliruptoraceae bacterium
AAGGTCAAGCGCGTGCTCGAGAAGCGGGCCGGTCCGTTGGAGGAGACGCTGCTGGTGCTGGACGCGACCACGGGCCAGAACGGGATCGCGCAGGCACGGGCCTTCCTCGAGGCGGTGGACGTGACCGGGATCGCGCTCACCAAGCTCGACGGATCGTCGCGGGGCGGCATCGTCGTCGCGGTGCAGCGCGAGCTGGACCTGCCGGTAAAGCTCGTCGGGCTCGGTGAGGGCATCGACGACCTGGCGGTGTTCGATCCCGAGCTGTTCGTCCGGGGGTTGTTCGCCGAGCTCGCCGGCTGACGGCGACGCCGCCGTCGAGGGCTGCGCGACCTGCGTTGCGGGCCCCCGGCGAGGTGGCAGGCGCCCCGGACACCGGCCAGGGGACGCTACGCTCGCGGGCCACCACCTGCTCCGCGTCGAGACGGGGATCCGCACGTGTTCGATCAGCTCTCCAGCAAGCTCGAGGCGGCCCTTGACAAGGTCAAGGGCCGTGGACGGCTGGACGAGAAGACCGTCGATGCGACCCTCAAGGAGATCCGGCTCGCGCTGCTCGAGGCGGACGTCAACTTCAAGGTCGTCAAGGGCATCGTCGAGCGGCTGCGAGAGCAGCTGGTCGGCGAGGAGGTCAACAAGGCCCTCAACCCGTCCCAGACCGTCATCAAGGCCGTCGACGCGGAGTTGACCCGCGCGCTCGGCGGCGAGTCGGCCACGCTTGACCTCAAGGGACCTGCACCGTCGGTGATCGTCCTGGCCGGGCTGCAGGGCTCCGGCAAGACGACCGCCGCCTCCAAGCTCGCCAAGCACCTGAAGGGCAAGGGACGCACCCCGATGCTGGTGGCGTGCGACCTGCAGCGGCCGGCCGCCGTGGAGCAGCTCAAGCTCGGTGCCGAGCGCGTCGGTGTGCACGTCTACGCACCGCAGACCTCGGGTGATCCGGTGCCGGTCGCGCGAGACAGCATCGGCAAGGCGCGTGACACCGGCTGCGACACCGTCATCGTCGACACCGCCGGCCGGCTGCACGTCGACGAGGAGCTGCTCGACCAGGCCTCGGCGATCACCGAGGTGGTCGGCGAGCACGGCGGGGTGGTGCACACCCTGTTCGTGATCGATGCGATGATCGGTCAGGAGGCGGTCAACGTCGCCAAGGCGTTCGCCGACCGGGTGGGCTTCGACGGCGTGGTCCTGTCCAAGCTCGACGGCGACGCCCGGGGCGGTGCCGCGCTGAGCGTGCGTGAGGTGACCGGCTCACCGATCCTGTTCGCGTCGGTCGGGGAGAGCCCCGACGACTTCGAGGCGTTCCACCCGGACCGCATGGCCTCGCGCATCCTCGGGATGGGCGATGTCATGTCGCTGATCGAGAAGGCCGAGTCCACCTACACCGAGCAGGAGCAGCAGCAGGCCGAGCAGGCACTGATGTCGGGGGAGTTCACCCTCGAGGACTTCCTCCAGCAGATGCAGATGCTCAAGAAGATGGGGCCGCTGCAGGGGCTGCTCGGCATGCTCCCGGGGATGGACAAGCAGCTCAAGGACGTCGATCTCGACGACCGGCAGTTCAGCCGGGTCGAGGCGATCATCCGCTCGATGACCCCACAGGAGCGTCGCGACCCCAAGGGCGTGCTCAACGGCCGCCGGCGCAAGCGCATCGCCGCCGGCTCGGGCACGACCGTCACCGACGTCAACCGGCTGGTCAAGCAGTTCACCGAGATGCAGAAGGTCATGAAGACCGCGGCCAAGCAGGCCGGGGGACCGACCGGCAAGGGCGGCCAGGGGCGCCAGAGCGCCAAGGGCCAGGCGGCCGCGATGCGCCAGATGCAGCAGCAGCTCGGCAGCGGCGGCGCGGGCGGCCCCGGCGGACTCGGTGGGTTCTCCGGGCTCCAGCCCGCTCCGAAGAAGGGCAAGAGCCGCTGAGTGCACCGGCTGTGACCGTGCGGGCCGTCTCGGTGGGATGCCCCGACCGGCGGCGCCCGTGCCGGACCGTTTCGGGCCGGACCGGATCGTGCCCACGGCGGCAGCGGGTGCGGTAGCCTCCGCGTCGTCGCCGCCCGGAGTCCGCTCCCCGCGGCGTGTCCACGACCCCCAGCTCGTAGTAACGGTCCCGCGTGCGCGGCATCAGCCGCAGGCCCACCTCGTTTCGCACCGCCTCCTGCCGGGCAAGATACGAACCGTGATAACCGACCTCTATACCGAGGCCGACCATCCCGCCGACGAGCTCCTCCGCGTCTTCGGCAATCCGGCTGACGCGTTCGTACAACTCCTCGTCGTACACCGCCCGTCCGACCGTTCCTTCGCCGCGCCGAACGGTACCGGTAATCTCGGAGACATCGGCCGCCGAGAGCGAGACCGATTCCATCGTACTGGATAAGGTATCGGCCGAGCGCCGCACCGCCAGGATCGAAGCGGATAGATCGCGTTCATGCAGGTCCATTACGTTTTCGAATCGCTCGACGATTACCGCGGTGCTTTCGAGTATGCGAGACACGCGCTCCAGCTCATCATCCGAGCGCAGCTCCACCCGGTCCATGACCCGATCGAGCGACTCGAGCATGCCG
>SKSM01000026.1 GCA_007122985.1 Nitriliruptoraceae bacterium
GCGTCGGTCGTGGCGTCGGTCGTGGCGTCGGTCACCGAAGATGTCATACGATTGTGTGTACCATACATGCGTCGTGCGACGCACGTCCGGACGGTCAGGACAGGTCCTCCGGACGCAGCGGCCGATCGGGCAGGTCGTCCAGATCCGCGACGGCACGCAGTTCGATGTCGCCGCAGCGACGCAAGGTGCGGTAGGCCCGTCCAGCCGACCGCTCGTCGTCGATGCGGATCCCGATGACCACCGGACCGGGGACCATCGGCGCGAACGTCCGCTCCCAGGACGCTGCCATGGTCGGTGCGGTCAGCAGACCCGTCAGGATGCCGACGGCCGCGCCAAAGAACGCCCCTCCCCCGGCACCCGCGAGCACGACCGACACCTCGACGGATCTGACCACAGCCAGCAGGACCGCCCCGAAGGCGGCACCCGGCACACTGCCCCACACCGCACCGCGCAGGACCAGCCCACCCAGTGCCAGGCTCGAACCCAGGTCGGTCTGACGGTCGCCGTAACGACCTGCGGTCACCACCTCCGAGCCGCCGAGGAGCACGATCGACCCGCCGTCGACACCCGCGCGCGACAGCCGCTCGATCGTGGACCGCGCCTGGCGTGCCGCCGGGTGGAAGACGACCAGGTCGGGATGGCCGGAGCCGTATCCCATGCCGACCTCCTCACCGCGCGCCGCCCCGAACGTCGTGCCGCGCCCTCAGCCCCGGACCGGTGACGGTCCGGGCTCCCCAACGTGCCCCGTCGGCACCGTGCCCGCCCGTGGTCGTCTGGGCGGTCGGCCAAGCTGGCGCGCCAAGCGGGCGAGGTCACCGATGGCCGACGGCGTCCGGGGTCCCCACCACGACAGGGCGGTGCCGTCGAGGTGGCGCACCCGTGCCGGCCAGGCCGCGAACACCTCGGCGTCCCCGTCGCCGAACGCATAGGGCTCGTCCGGCAGCAGCACGACGTCGGGACATGCCTCGGCCAGCGCAGCCAACCGATGCCGCGGATAGCGGGCCTCGGCCTGTCCGGCAAGCGCCGGCCTGAAGCCCGACCGCACCAGCAGGTCTCCGGCGAAGGTGTCGCCGCCGACCAACCACCACGTCTCCGCATCGCCACGGTGGTCGCCGTCACGCCAGATCGGGCAGACGAAGCTCGGCGGGGTCGCGGGCAGCCGCGCCTGGTCGAGCGCACGCAGCAGCGACTGTCGCAGCGCGCTGCCCGACGCCGCACGGTTGACCGCGACACCCAGCCGACCCAGTGACTCGGCCGCGTCACGCACGGTGCGCACACGGGTGACGTAGACCGCGATGCCTGCCTCCGTGAGCTGGGCGACATCGTGGGCGCGGTTCTCCTCCTCGCTGGCGACCACCAGATCGGGGGCGAGGGCGACGATCCGCGCCACGTCCGGGTTCTTGGTCCCGCGGACACGCTCGGTATGGCGGTAGGCCGCCGGTGGAGCGACACAGTAGGTCGTCACCCCGACGAGCCGGTCAGCCAGGTGCCACCACCACAGCGTCTCGGTGAGGTTGGGAACCAGTGACACGATCCGCCCGGGATCGTCGGGGACCTCGACCGTCCGACCGAGGTCATCGACCAGTTCAGGCACCTGCCTGGTCCTCACGGGAGGGCAGGTGGGTCCCCTCCGCCTCGCGGGCGAGCACGTACAGCAGGTCGGCGCAGCGGTTGAGGTATCTCACGGGCGTGTCGTCCGGGAGCATGCCGGCACGGTCCATGGCGACCGCGTAGCGCTCGGCGCGCCGACACACCGTCCGTGCCAGGTCGAGTGCGGCCGCGGCACGGGTGCCGCCCGGGACCACGAAGTGCTGCGGCAGGGGGTGGCGCTCGACGCAGGCGTCGATCCGGCCGTCGAGGGCGTCGACCATCGACACGTCGACGCGGCTGACGCCGGGGTCGAGCCGGTCCCAGTGCTCGTCGAGGGTCGCAAGCTGCGCCCCGACGACGAACAACTCGCGCTGCACGGCCAGCACCTCGTCATGGAGGTGACCATCGAGTTCGGCCCTGGCGAGCCCCAGCGCGCTGCAGGTCTCGTCGACCGTGCCGTAGGCGGTCGTCCTCAGGTCGTGCTTGTCGACCCTGCCACCGTAGAGCAGGCCGGTCGTGCCGTCGTCCCCCGTCTTGGTGTAGACCTTCACCGGCGTGCCTCCCGTGGACCGCTGGTCGACGACGAGCCTACCGGGGTGCCTCGCTGCGCCCCGGGCGACCGGCCGGCTACCGTCACCGTCCACCCGCCGACGTCCGCACCCGGCACCGCTGCGGACCAGCGGCGAGCCTGCCCAGGAGCCACCGTGTCCCAGGATCCGGGCGCACCGCCCCTGCCATGCGCGCTGTGCGGCGACCGGTCAACCGTCCCGGCCGCGACCGCGGCGTCGGATCACGGCGCATGACGACCATGACCGCTGCTCCCGACGATGCCCACTGCGTCGCGGTGCCGGCTCCACCGCGTCGCGCGGACGGACGTGTTGACCTCGACCGAGTGGCCGCGTCGCTCGGCCCGGCGGACCTGCTCGAGTCTGCCACGGGGCGAGGCTGGAGCTACGTCGTGCCCCAGACCGGAGCGCGGCTGGTGGACGACGGCCGCCGGACGCGCCTGCTGGCGAACGACGGCCCGCCGGTGGAGCTCGGCCACGATCCGCTCGACGCGCTTGACGCGGTCGCCGACCGGCTGGCCGTCGATCCCGCGACGACGCCGGACGCCGGACTGCCACCGTTCCCGGGAGGGCTGGTCGGCGCCGTCGCCTACGACCTGGCGCGACGACTCGAGCAGCTGCCCCGCATCGCAGTCCCCGACCGGGCGCTGCCGCAGCTGTCGATGCGGGTCGCGGAGGTCGTCGTCGCCGTCCCGCCGGACGGTGACGACGCCGTGGTGGTCGCCCGACCTGCCAGCCTGTCGGGGGCGTCGCCGGCCGAGCGGACCAGCGCCGTGCTCACGCGGCTGGCCGGTGCCGGCACCGTGGACGTGCCGCCCCCGACGGCACCGACGCCACGTCCGGTGCACAGCTCACTGGGGCGTGACGGCCACCTGGCCGCCGTGCGCGCGGTGCAGGCGGCGATCGCCGCCGGCGACGCCTTCCAGGTCAACGTGACCCAGCGGCTGACGGCCCGCTGGGACGGCGACGCCAGCAGCCTCTACCGACGGCTGCGCGCGGTCTCCCCCGCGGCGTACGGCGCTGTCCTGCCCGATGTCGGTGTGGCCTCGATCTCGCCGGAGACGTTCCTCGAGGTCCGAGGTTCCACGGTGACCAGTCGCCCGATCAAGGGCACGCGACCGCGTCACCCCGACCCACGCGTCGACGCGGCACTCGCCGACGACCTTGCGACCGCCGCGAAGGACCGCGCCGAGAACGTCATGATCGTCGATCTCCAGCGCAACGATCTGGGCCGTGTGTGCCGGCCCGGCAGCATCCGGGTGCACCAGCTGGCCGAGCTCGAGGCGTATCCGACCGTGTGGCACCTGGTGTCGACCGTCGGCGGTCAGCTGCGTCCGGGCACGGGCTACGGCGACCTCCTGCGCGCGACCTTTCCGTGCGGCTCGATCACCGGTGCCCCCAAGATCGCGGCGATGGAACTGATCGATCGGCTCGAGCAGGTTCGGCGCGGCTGGTACTGCGGCGCGATCGGCTTCCTCGGCCCCGGCGCGGCACACCTGTCGGTGGCGATCCGCACCGCGTCCTGCCAACCCGACGGCACGGTCGACTACGGAGCGGGTGGGGGCATCGTCGCCGACTCGGACCCCGCCGAGGAGCATGCCGAGGCACTCGACAAGGCGACGGCATTCATGCGTGCGATCGGCGGAACCCACGTGGTCCCACCACCTGCCGGCGCCGCCGGCGTGCCGGGCGCGACCGCCGACAGCGGGCTGTCATGAGCGGGACGGAACCGATCGTCTGGCTCGACGGCATGCTGCTTGCTGCCTCCGAAGCGCGGGTATCGGTCTACGACCGTGCCTTTCGCAACGGCGAGGGTGTGTTCGAGACGCTGCGGTTCGACGCGGGACACCCGTTCCGGCTCGACGCCCACCTCGACCGCGCTCTCGCCGGCGCTGCCGAGGTCGGCCTCGTCCTCGACCGGCTCACGCTGCGACGCAGCATCACCGAGGTGGTGGCAGCCAACCGCGACCGCCTCGCCGCGGGCTCGGTTCGGCTGACCGTCTCCGCCGGTGAGCTGGACCCCGAGGCCCCCATCCCGGGACAGCCGGCGCAGGGAGCGGCTGGCAGACCGACGATCGTGGCGACCGTCCATCCGCTGCGGTCCGATCCGGCGGCGATCCCGCCACCGGTGTCGGCCGCGACCGTGCGGATGCCGCGAGCGCTGCCCCAGGTCAAGGCCGTCTCCTACCTGCCGGTGCTCGTCGCCCGCCGCGCCGCGCGCGAGCGTGGGGCGGACGAGGCCCTGCTCATCGACGAGCACGACCGGGTCCTCGAAGCCGCAACCGCCAACGTCGCCGCCCTGCACGACCGGACCCTGGTGACGCCTCCGACCGACGCCGGGCTGCTGGCCGGGATCGCTCGGCAGGTGCTGCTGGAGGTGGCACCGACAGCCGGGTGGCAGGTCGTCGAGCGCTCGCTGCCACTGCATGAGCTGCTGGCAGCCGACGAAGCCGTACTGACCTCCTCGAGTCGACAGGTCTTCCCGCTCGTGGTGGTCGACGGCCGGTCGATCGGAACGGGGCGTCCCGGGCCCGGCGCAGCCGAACTGCTCGCGGCCTACCGCGCCGAGGTCGCCCGCGAACGGGCCGCGGCCGCCACCGATGCGGGTGACGACGCCTAGTCCAGGTGCAGGCCGCTGAAGCGGATCCCGGTGTGCGCCTTGTGCCGCTTGTTGAGCGAGATCAGCACCGGCGTGATCGACTCGAGGGTCGAGGCCAGTCGCAGCGGACCGACCGCGACGCCGCGGCAGCCCTCGATCCGGTTGGCCAGGTCGACCACGGTGGCGACCGCCTCCTCGTCGTCACCGACCACCGGTACGTCCTCGTCCATCGGCCGGTCGATCTGCGAGAGCTGCCGGTTGGACACGGTGTGGAATCCCGCGACGACCCGGGCCGTGGGCAGCCTGGCCGCCACCTGCTCAGCGACACTGCCACCATCGACCGGCACGACGTACGGGCCCGCCGCGTCGAACGCCAGGGGGTTGAGCGCAGAGACGACCGTGCACCCGTCCGCGGCGTCGGCGACGGCCTCGACGGTCCCGTCGACGCTCTCGAACGGGACCGACAGCACGATGATGTCGCAGCCCTCGAGCTCCGCGAGCTGTCCACCGGTCACCGGGGCCGCACCGGACGGCAGCTCCGCGGCGAGCTCCTCGGCCGCAGTCTGGCCTCGCTCGGCGGATCGTGAGCCGATCCGTACCGGCAGCCCGGCGATCGCCCAGCGTGCCGCCAGGCCCCGCCCCAGGTCCCCGGTTCCACCGGCGATCCCAATCAACTCCACCATCGTGCGCTCCATGATCTCGTGGACGACGCATGCTGCCACACCACCCCCCTCGCAGCAGAACCCGGTGGCGCCGTCGCAGCCATCGCAGGTCCCGTCGGCGTGGACCGCAGCGGCTCCGCCGGGCTGCGCCCACCCGTCGGTAGACTCGTCAGCACTGGTGAAGGCCACGACCATGCGGTCAGGGTCGTCGCCCCGACGATCGTCGGAGGTGGAGGTGGCACGCCCCTACGACGTCCGGCTGCGGTGGCACCGGACGCAGATCCATGGCCGTGCGGTCGGCTACGGAGACGCGGGCGACGGTCCGACGGTGCTGTTCCTCCACGGCTGGGGCCTGTCGGCGCGGCCGTACGCCGACGCGCTACCGAGCATCGCGGCGACCGGTTCACGCGTGATCGCGCCGGCACTGCCCGGCTTCGGTCGCAGTGACCCGCTCGAGGGCGACTACACCTTCGACGGCCTGGTCGCGTGGGTCATCGAACTGCTCGACACCCTCGACCTGCGCGCACCGGTCGCGGTCGTCGGCCACTCGTTCGGCGGCGCGGTCGCCGTCGCGCTGGCCTGGCAGCACCCCGACCGGGTGCGGTCACTGGTGCTGGTCAACTCGGTCGGCGGGTCAGTGTGGAAGCACAGCCGCCGTGGCGAGCGCACGCTGGCCGACCGCCCGTGGTGGGACTGGGGACTGCGGCTGCCGGGCGAGTTCTCCGGCCGCGACTACCGCAAGGTGCTCCCGGTCGTGCTCGGGGACCTGGTCACCAACGCCCTGTCGAACCCGAGGGCGCTGCGACGGGCCGCCGAACTCGCGCGTACCGCCGACCTCCGCGAGGAGCTGCGGTCGCTGGCCGAGCGGGGACTGCCCGTGTCGATCCTGTGGGGCTCGGCCGACAAGGTCGTGCCGGAGGCGACCTTCCTGGCGCTGTGCGAGGCCGCGGGGTCGCCGGGCGACATCATCACCGACGCCGGTCACTCGTGGCTGCTGGCCGACCCGGAGGGGTTCGGCGAACTGGTCACCAACTCCGCGACCGTCCAGCGCACGCTGGCCGAGCGCACCGCATCGTGGCCGGGGGCCGACGATCCCGACGTGACCGCGACCGCCTGACCGCAACCGCATGACCGCAACCGCATGACCGGGCGCCCGGCATCGGGCGCCCGCGATCAACGCACGTCGTCGAGGTCCTCGAGTCCGAGCTCGATCGTGCGCCTGCGATGCCCACCGAGCACCTCGATGGCCAGTTCCTTGACACGCCGCTCCGGGCTGCGGTCGTCATCGTCACTGGCGGTCAACAGCACGCTCAGTGCGTCGGTGTCGCTGACGGCCGCCTGGTAGCTGGTCAACGCTCGACCGAGCAGGTCCGCAGCGAGGCGGCGGGCGTCTTCGCGTGCGTCGTCATCCACCAGCTGCTCGGCGAGCTGTTCGATCGCGGCCCGTTCGAAGCGGTCACGACGGGCGATCGCGTCGGTGACGACCTGCGCGGTGCGCTGCTCGAGCACCGGCGCGACCGCGTTGGCGAAGTCGGCGGCCATCGGCAGCCCGAGCGCGTAGAACACCGACGCACCCAGCCAGTCATCGAGCGGCGCCCGATCGAAGTAGGCGTCGAAGTGCGGCTTCTGGCGATCCATCACCGCCGTCGGCAGCTCGGTGCGGTCGGCGAGGTGGTCGCGCAGCTGCCGGTACGCCGCGAGTTCGTGGGCGACCACCTCGGTGACCTGGTCGGCGGCGCGGGCATCGGGCGCGACCGCGATCAGCCGCGCAGCGGCTTCGACCGCTCGCAGCTGTCCGTAGGCCAAGGCACCGAGAAGCTCGACCGTGGCCAGTCCGGCCGGATCGTCGGGCACCGTCGAACCGCCCATGTCAGGTGGCTCGCCGCGGCCGCCAGCCGAGACGCTCGGAGATCTCGCGCGCCGAACGCAGCACCCGCAGCGCGATCGACTCCGGCTCGGGCAGCCGCGCGGTCGGCGCCACGATCCCCACCGCCGCAACCGCCTTGCCGGTGTGGTCGAACACCGGGGCCGCGACCCCGGAGGCGCCGGGCTCGAGCTCGTCGCGGGTATAGGCGACACCCCGCTGACGGACGGTCTGCAGGTCGGGGTTGCGCGCACCCTCCGGCAGGAAGGCGAGCAGTGCCTTGCCGTGAGCGGCCACGCCCAGCTCGTGGCGAAAGCCCACCCGGTAGTTGACTTGGACGAACCGGTCGCCCGGCTCGATGACCTCCACGACCACCAGGTCGTTGCGGTCGCGCACCGCCAGGCAGGCGGTCTCGTTGGTGTCGTCCGACAGTGACCGCAGCGGTGGCCCTGCCAGGCGCCGGACCTCGAGCCCCTGGGCGGCCCGGACACCGAGCTCGAGCATCGACAGTCCGAGCCGGTAGCGACGGGTCTCGTGGTCGCGGGTCACGAACCCTTCGGCGACCAACGTGTCCAGCAGCCGGTAGAGCACGGCGCGGTCGAGCCCGGTGGCCTCCGCCAGTCCGGACACCGTGGCGCCGTCGCTGTGCTCACCGAGGGCATTGAGCAACGACAGCCCGCGAGACAGCGTCCGCGAGCCGCTCGAGCGTCGTCCCCGCTTGCTGTCGTCGTCCTCGCTCACCGTGGATCCTCTCTCTCCCGGCATCTGCACCGCAGCCGGGCGCCCGATCACCATCGACCGACTCCGACGGCCGCAGCATCGCACACCAAGGTGCGGTAGTCGCGTGAGTGTGCTGCGCGACCCGCGCACGGTCAAGTGCCACACTGCCCGTCCGTCGGTGACCAGCAACTGCCCGGCACCCCGGATCCACCTCGGTCACCGGCCCCTATTGGCGCAGCCTCTTCGGCGGTTCGGCGAAGCCTGCGGGTCCGAACCGGCGCCGTCGCTACCATCTGCGCCCCCGCGGACCCGCCGCGACCGACGACTGAAGGCATGCACGTGGCCGACGAGATCGAGAAGCTGATCGGCAGCTCCCGCCGGGCGTTCGACACGCTGTTCGATTCACGGATCCTGTTCCTCAAAGGACCGCTCGAGGACGAGAACGGCGACCAGATCGTCGCCCAGCTGCTCGCACTGGATGCGGAGAGCGACGACGACATCACGCTGTATGTCAACTCACCCGGGGGGATCATCACCGGGATGTTCGCCCTGTACGACACCATGGCGCTGCTGCGCAGCAAGGTGAACACCCGCTGCATCGGTCTGGCCGCCTCCGCTGCGGCGTTCCTCCTCGCCACCGGGACCGGCACCCGTGCCGCGACCGAGAACGCACGGATCATGATCCACCAGCCGCTCGGTGGCGCCCGCGGCACGGCCAAGGACATCGAGATCCAGGCCAAGAACATCGTGTGGATGCGCGAGCGCATCAACGAAATCCTCGCCGAGCGCTCCGGGCAGTCGGTGGAGAAGGTGCGGCAGGACACCGACCGCGACTTCTGGATGACCGCTCAGGAGGCCCGCGACTACGGGCTGATCGACGAGGTCACCGCGCCAGGTGCCGGCAGCTGAACGCCGCTGCCGCCACGTGACCCCGTGCCGCTGCCGTACGGGGTCGACCCGTGGCTGCGGCGGTGATCAGGAGGCGTCGGCAGCCGGCTGCGCATCGGGATCGTCCACGTAGAGGTAGTACTCCTGGTCCTCTTCCTCCCAGTCCATCTCCACGACGTCCTTGGTGACGGCCGCCTTGCAGAACTGCAGGAACCCTGAGTAGCCGAAGTCCTTCTCCGAGAAGTTCTCGTCGCGCTTGCGCAGCTGGTCCTTGAGCCCCGACAGCGGCGGGTCTCCTCCCAGCTCCACCATCAGCTCACGCACGGTGCGTCGGAGCAGGTCGAAGGCGGCGTCCTCGTCCTTGGGCGCCGTCGGCAGGTCGACCTCCGGGTCGCCGGGCGCGGTGCCGTCGGTGAGGGTGAGCACGCCGTTGTCGGCGAGGTGGCGCAGCAGCTCCCGGAAGCCACGGAAGCCGAACTCCTCCTCGGTGAACGTCGGGTCCTTGCGCAGCAGTGCACGCTTGAGGTTGGAGGCCTGGACCGAACCGGCCGCCGATGACTGCACGCCCGCCAGGGTGCGGGTGATGAGCCGCTCGAGCTTGCGCAGGTCCTGCTTCTGCGAGGACCCCGACTCAGCCAGCGCTTCTGGCGGCTGCCCACCGTCGGTGGCGGGGGTCGCGGGCTTGGCGGGCTTGGCGGGACGGCGCTGCGCCGGGCCCTTCTGCGACTCACGTCGAGGGGCACCCTCCAGGCGGTCGTAGAAGATGAACTCGTCGCAGGACGGCGGCAGCATCGCCGAGGTGGAGCCCTTCAGCCCGACGCCGATGACCCGCTTGTTCAGCTGGCGCAGCTTGCTGACCAGCGGGGTGAAGTCGGAGTCACCGGAGACCACGACGAAGGTCGAGACGAACTCGCGGGTCAGCGCGAGCTCCATCGCGTCGACCGCCATCTGGATGTCGGCCGCGTTCTTGCGCACCGAGTCGGACCGCTGCGGGATCTCGATCAGCTCGACCGTGGCGTCGACCATCCCACGGCGGTCCTCCTTGAACAGGTTCCAGTCCGCATAGGCGCGGCGGGTGATCAGGCGCCCACGTTCGGCGAGCGCATCCAGCAGGGGCTGGGGGTCGAAGCGGAAGCCGATGTCGCGGGCACCGATGGCCACGTTCTCGTGGTCGATGAACATCGCCAGGCGTTCTTCTGAAGCATCAGGAGTGGTCATACCGCGACCATACTGGACCGCGCGGCGACCAGACCGCACCCACCGGCGCCGGCGGCCACACGTGCGACCATCGCATCCGTGCTCCCGGGCAGCGACGACCGTCTAGCATCCCCGTCGGGAACGCACGGCAGCGGTCCGCGCACGGACGGTGACGGGCCCATCGGGGTTGATCCGGGTTGCGCTCGCGCCGAGGGCTTGACCCTGCCGACGGCACTGCCGTGACCACGGCCGATCTCTTTCCCCCCGCCGCGACCACCTGCCGAGGAGCCCGGATGCCCGCAAGCGGGTACCGCAGCGCGCTGCGCTCGCCGACCGTCCGACGACTGTGGATCGCTGCGGTGACCTCCACGGTCGGCGACTACGTCGGGCTCGGTGCGCTGTTGTTCCTGGCTGCCGACCGCACCGGCGTCGCGGTGGGCGCCGCAGGAGTGCTGGCCGTCGGCGTGATCCCGTCGCTGCTGACCGGGGTCGTCGCCGGTCCGTGGCTGGACCGGTTCAACCGGACGCGCACGCTGTCCGCCCTCCAGCTGATCGGCGCGGCGGTGATCTGCCTGCCCGTGGTGATCGAGGGGTCGGTCGTGGTGTTCGTGACGGCCGGCCTGCTCGCCTGTGTCCGGATCGCGACCGTGGCGGTGCGATCCGGTGCGATGGCCGAAGGGATCGACGACGCCCACCGCGGCCCACTGGTCGCGCTGCTGAGCTCCACCGACCAGGGTTCCCAGGTCGCCGGCTACCTGACCGGTGGCGCCCTCTACGTCCTGGTCGGTGCCGAGTCGGCCCTGCTCCTCGACGCCGCCAGCTTTGTCGTCGCCGCGGTGATCCTCGCCCGCCTCGGGCTTCCAGAACCCGAGCACCGCGAGGAGCGTCGACCCGTCGGCGCCGGCATCGCCGACATCCGGCGCGATCCCGTCCTGCGGCCGTTGGCCGCGCTCGTGCTGGTCACCGGGCTCGTCGCGTCACTTCCCGAGGTGCTCGCCCCCACCGTCGCCGGTCCAGACGACCCACTGCGGCCGGTGGTCCTGGCGGCCGCCCCTGCCGGACAGGTGATCGCGATGACCCTGCTCGGACGCACCCGCCAGATGCGCCGTCCCCGCATCCAGCTGCTGCACCTGACGCTGCTCGGGGTCATCCTGCTCCTGGCCGCACTGGCCGGCACCCCGGCAGCGGTCGCGGTCGTCAATCTGCTCATCGGGGCCGGGACCGCCTGGATCATCGGCCCGCAGATCACCTTCCTGCACCGCGCCCCGAGCCTGCGGATGGGACAGATCACCGGCACGATGGTCGCCGGGCTCGCGGTCGCCGAAGGGGTGGGATCGCTGTCCCTGGCAGCGTTGGCGGACGTCGCCGGTACCCCGACCGCCTACGCCGCGGGCGGCGGCGTGATCCTGCTCGCGGCCCTGGTGGGCTGGACGGTCCGCTCCCGCACCGCCGAGCTGATCGCCCTGGATCATCCGCCGGATCTGGCTGGGGACCACGGCATCTAGTGGTCTGTGACCGGACCACGAGCGCCCCGGTGCGGGCCCCGGCTCAGGGCCGGTCGAGCACCACCTCGATGTCCAGGAGCGCAGCCACACGCGCGATGGTCGCGACATCGTCGCCCTGATGCAGCACCGCCTCCATGCCCACTCCGCGCGCCGCGACCACGTTGCGCTCGTGGTCGTCGACGAACACACAGCGCGACGGTTCGACCCCGACCTGCTGCGCCGCCAGTTCGAAGATCGCAGGATCGGGCTTGCGTACGCCGACCTGCCCCGAGATCAGCTGTGCATCGAAGTGGGCGTCGATCCGATCGAAGTCATAGATCTCCATCCCCCACGAGTTGGAGACCAGGGCCGTCGCGACCCCCGCCGCACGTGCCTGCGCGGCAACGTCCCACAGCTGCCCCTGCGTCCGGACGGACGCGAACAGCCGGGGCAACAACTCGCCCGGGGGCGGTGCTCCTCCGTCAGCGGTCAACAGGTCGCGCAGCCGGTGTTCGAACACCGACGCGTCGACCTCGCCGCGCTCGAACGCGGCGAGGACGCCGCCGTCCGAGTGGTTCGACGCGTCCTCGAGCAGCAGCTCGAAGCACCGACCTTCAGGGATGCCGGCCGACCGCTCGAAGACCGCGGACGAATCGGCGACGTCGGAGGTGAGCACGCCGACGTAGTCGAGCAGCAGTGCGCGGCCGGGAACGGTCACCGTCCCGCCATCGACGCGGCCTCCGCAGCGCGCTCGCCGAGCTCGACGACCAGTTGTCCGAACTGATCGGCGCCAGCGGTGTCGTCGCCGTAGGCGCCCGAGCGAGTCCGGGTGTAGACCCCCTCAAGGATGCAGGCGAGCTTCCAGTAGCCGAAGGCGACGAAGAACCCGACGTCGTCGACGTCGCGGCCGGAGCCGGCGGCGTAGCGCACCACCAGATCGTCACGGCCGGGAAAGCCCTCGACCAGGCTCGGAGCATCCAGCAGTGGGATCGTCCGGTCCCCCGGCTGTGCCCAGTAGACCAACAGCAGTCCGAGGTCGGCCAGCGGCTCGCCGAGGGTGGTCAGCTCCCAGTCGAGCACGGCAGTGACCCGTCCGGTGTCCGGGTCGACGATCAGGTTGTCCAACCGGTAGTCGCCGTGGACGATCCCGGCCGGCCCCTGCTCCGGGATCGTGGCAGCCAGGCGGTCGTGGACCTCGTCGAGCAACGGCAGTTCGCGGGTACGGCCCTCTTCGAGCTGACGGTGCCACCGCCGCAGCTGTCGCTCGATGTAGGCCTCTCGACGTGCGAGGTCACCGAGCCCGACGGCGTCGACGTCCGTGGCGTGGAGGGCCACGAGGACGTCCACGAGATCCTCGCCGACCGTGGCTCGCGTGGCCGGGGTCAGGGCGCGGGCGGCGTCGGCGTCACGCAGCACCACCCCGTTGACGTACTCCATGACGTAGAAGGGGGCGCCGGTCACCGCCGGGTCCGGTTCGTAGCCGACGCATGCGGGCACCGGGACCTCGCACCCGGCCAGCGCCGAGATGATCCGATGCTCGCGACCCATGTCGTGCGCGGACTCGAGCACGCCGTGCAGCGGCGGGCGGCGCAGGACAAGCCGACGGCCATCGGCGTCGGTGACCGCGTAGGTGAGGTTGGAGCGCCCGCCCTCGATCAGGTCGAACCGCAGGGGCACGGCGATCTCGACCCGGTCGGCGAGCCAGCGGGTGACCCGGTCGCGGTCGATGCCCGGAACTGCGTCACCGTCGTCGAACTCGCCCACCTTGCATCCTCCCTCTGCGTCGGCGAGCAGCCTGGCAGACCCGTGCGCGAGCGGCCAATTCCGACCACTCGTGCGGTGTGGGAACCGTGGCCCGCCTCACCTACGGTGCCTTCCGTACGGCGAGATGGAGTCGGTTGATGGCAGACGGCACGGCCAGGGAACCAACGCCCGACCGACCGGACAACACCGCCGCCTGGGACACCCTGTCCGCCAGCTACGACCGGGAGATCGGCTGGCCGGACCGGGAGCTCGCCTGGGGCATCCGCTGCCCGCCCGAGTCGCAGCTGCAGGTGATCAGCGACGTGGTCACCGGCGCCGACACCACGGTCGTCGGCTGTGGCGGTGGCCAGGACCTGCTCGCACTCCATCGACTGGGGGCGACCGGCCTCACCGGGCTCGATCCGTCCACCGCTCAGCTGGAGCGGGCCCGTCAGCGCCTGGACACCGCCGGCGTGCGCGCGCACCTGCTGCTCGGTGACGACCGCCGGCTCGACGAGCTACCGGCTGGCCATGCGGATCTTGTGGTCACGGTCCAGGCGCTCGACTACGTCGAGGAGCTCGACCGCTGCCTGCGCGGCGTCGTGCGCGCACTGCGGCCAGGCGGCGTGTTCGCCATGAGCGTGCTCCATCCCGCCGATGTGTCGACCGCGGACACCCCGCCGTTCGGCTGGCACACCTCCTACCACCGGGAGCAACGCGACTGGAGCTGGGACGGGCTGACCGACGAGCCGGTGCGCCTGCGTTCGTGGTTCCGGTCCCCTTCGACCTGGTTCACCGCGGTATCGGACGCCGGACTCGTCGTGGAGCGGATGCTCGAGCCGGCTCCCGGACCGGCCGAGCCCTGGGTGGAGCGCGGCTGGCTCGATGAAGCGTCCGCCGCCAAGCTCGACCTGGTCCCGAGCACCTTCGTGCTCCGGGCACGCCGACCGGGCGGGCCGGCAGCACCGGCCGCACGGTAGCGTCGTGGCGTGAGCGGCGACATCGGCGACCGAAACAGCCAGCAGCCGACCGCAGCGTCCGGTGCTGCACCCAGCACCACACCGCTCGGGCGGCTGGGGCGCAAGAGCGCTCGCCGGCTCACCGGCAGCATGCGTTCGCTGTTCGAGACCGGAGGCACGGGCTTCCGCGACCTGGCCGTCACCCAGGTCTTCAGCACCGCCACGGACACCCTGGTCGCCGTCGGCCTTGCGGGAACACTGTTCTTCTCCGTGCCCTCCGCCGAGGCTCGGGGCAACGTTGCGATCTACCTGCTGCTGACCGTCGCACCGTTCGCCGTCATCGGACCGACCCTGGGACGCGTCCTGGACCGGACACCGGTGGCGATCCGCACGATGCTGGTCATCGCCGCCGTGGTCCGCGGGCTGCTCGCGCTGGCACTGGTCTGGCACCTGGACGGGCTGTGGCTCTACCCCGCAGCATTCGGTCTGCTGGTGTTCTCACGCGTGCACGGCATCACCCGCAACTCGCTGCTCCCTCTCGCCCTGGACCACCCCCGTGCGCTCGTCGCCGCGAACGCCCGACTGGCGTGGATCAGTGTGCTCGCCGGCGGCGTCGCTGCGGGGTTCGGCTTCGGCTCGTTGGCGGTCCTGGATGCCCGCGGCCCCCTGGCACTGGCTGCGCTCACCGGGCTGACCGCGGCGGTGCTGGGCGTCAGACTCCCGGAGCCGGACGGCCACGCGGTCAGGCTCGCGGTCGCCCGCCCCAGGTCCCGGCTGCACCTGCCGCGCGCGGTCCGTCTGGCACAGCTTGCGACCGCAGTGGTTCGGGCCTTCAACGGCTTCCTGCTGCTCCTGCTGGCCTTCGAGCTGCAGCAGGCCGAGGCGGGGCTGCTCGACTTCGGTGCCCTGGTGGCAGCTGCCGGCGCGGGCTTCGCGATCGCCTCGCGGCTGGTTCCGTTTCTCGAGCGACGCGTGCCCGAAGAGCCCATGGTCGTCGCCGGGCTCGCCGTGACCGCCGGCGCGGCCTTCGCGGCAGGTCAGTGGTTCGGCCTGGTCGCTGCCGCCGCGCTGGCCGGTGCGGCCGGGCTCGCCTGGGGTGTGGCGAAGCTGGCCTTCGACGGACTGCTCCAGGCCACGGTGCCGACGAGCCAACGTGGGGCCGCGTTCACCCGCTCGGAGACGGTGTTCTCCGTGGCCTGGGTGCTCGGCGCGATCGTGCCGACGGTGGTTTCCTTGCCGGCGTCCCTCGGCCTGGTCCTGGCCGGGTTCGGTGCGCTCGCAGCGCAGATCGTCTACGTCGGGGCCCTGCTCGAATCGCGGTCCCCCAGCGCACGGCTCCCGGACGAGGTGCCGGACAGCGCCCACCTCGATGACCTGCGGACGCCGACGGACGGGGGTGGCGCCACCCCCTGACGGTGCGTCGCCACCCCTGGTCGCGCCGTCAGCCGACGTCCCAGACGTTGCCGCTGGCGAGCAGCGCCTGCAGATCGCCGTCACCCTGCTGGGCACGGGACTGCTCGACCTGCTCACGTACCAGATCGTCGTAGACCGGCCGGTCGACGTCCCGGAAGATCCCGATCGGGGTCGGACCCACCGGATTGAGCGCGAGCCGCGACAGCGCGAACGCCGTGGTCGGCTCCTCACGCGCCGGGTCGTGGATCACGACACGGTCTCCGGCCTCTTCGGTCGGCACGATCGACATCGACCCATCCGGTTCGGCCACCACGGCACGCTCGTTGTCGGGCCCGAAGGTGATCGGCTCACCTGATTCGAGCCGAATCTGGTTGTGATCCTTGCGGTCCTTGTCCTTGAGCGCAGCGAAGGCACCGTCGTTGAAGATGTTGCAGTTCTGATAGATCTCCACGAACGCCGAGCCGCGGTGCTGGTAGGCGCGACGCAGCACCTCGCTCAGATGCTGTCGATCGGTGTCGATCGAGCGGGCGACGTAGGTGGCCTCGACACCCAACGCGAGGCTGACCGGGTTGATGGGCCGGTCCAACGACCCGAGGGGTGTGGACTTGTGGGTGGAGCCCAGTGGCGAGGTCGGTGAGTACTGGCCCTTGGTCAGCCCGTAGATCTCGTTGTTGAACAACAGGATCTTGAGGTTGACGTTGCGGCGCAGCGCGTGCATCAGGTGGTTGCCCCCGATCGACAGCCCGTCGCCGTCTCCGGTCACGACCCAGACGTCCAGATCCGGGCGCGAGATCGCCAGACCGGTCGCCAGCGCCGGCGCACGGCCGTGGATCGAATGGATGCCGTAGGTGTCCATGTAGTACGGGAACCGCGACGAGCAGCCGATCCCGGACACGAACACCGTGGACTCCGGCCGCGCCCCCATCTCGGGCAGCAGCGACTGCACGGTCGCAAGGATCGCGTAGTCACCGCAGCCAGGGCACCACCGGACCTCACGGTCGGAGGTGAAGTCCTTCTTGGTGAGCTTGCCCTCATTGGTGGTCATGCCTGCTCCCCCCAGCCGAAGTCCTCGATGGCGGCGGCTAGTTCGTCTGACGCGAACGGTTGGCCGGTCACGCGGTGATAGCCCTTGATGTCCACCAGCGTGCGCGCACGCAGGATCGTGGACAGCTGGCCCATGTTGTTCTCCGGACAGACCACGGTCCGGTAGCTGCGCAGCAGTTCGTCGAGATCGTTGGGCAGCGGTGAGAGGTGACGCAGGTGAACGCGTGCGACCTGGAGCCCGCGCTCACGCAGCTGCGCACAAGCCGCCCGGATCGGCCCGGAGGTCGATCCCCATCCGACGACGAGCACCTCCGCCTCGCCCGAAGGGTCCTCGACCTCGAGCGGCGGGAGCCCGTCGGCGATGCGCCGGACCCGCTCGTGGCGCAGTTCGGTCATCGCGTGGTGGTTGGCGGGGTCGTAGCTGATGTGGCCGCTGTCGAGCTCCTTCTCGAGTCCGCCGATCCGGTGCTCGAGACCCGGGGTCCCCGGCAGTGCCCACGGGCGGGCGAGGGTCTGCTCGTCACGCTTGTACGGCTGGAACGCACCGTCGGCGTTCGGCTCGGTCGTGACCTCGAACGCCTCGGACAGCCGCGGCAGATCGTCGACCGCCGGCAGCAGCCAGGGCTCAGCCGAGTTGGCGAGGTAGCCGTCGGAGAGCACCACGACCGGTATGCGGTAGGTCAACGCGATTCGCGCGGCCTCGAGGGTGACATCGAAGCAGTCGGACGGCGAGGCCGCGGCAACGACCGGCAGGGGCGCCTCACCGTTGCGGCCGTAGAGCACCTGGTTGAGGTCGGACTGCTCGGTCTTGGTCGGAAGGCCCGTGGACGGCCCGCCGCGCATCACATTGACCACCAGCAGCGGCAGCTCGGTTGCGACGGCGAGGCCCATCGCCTCGGTCTTGAGCGCGATGCCCGGCCCGGACGAAGCGGTCACCGCAAGCGAGCCACCGAACGCGGCACCGATGACCGAGCCGATCGCGGCGATCTCGTCCTCGGCCTGGAAGGTCTGCACACCGAAGTTCTTCTGCTTCGCCAACTCGTGGAGGATGTCCGACGCGGGCGTGATCGGGTAGGAGCCGTAGAACAGCGGCAGCTCGGCACGCACGCTGGCGGCGATCAACCCGTAGGCCACGGCCTGGTTGCCGGTGATGTTGCGGTACCGGCCAGCCAACAGCGGCGCCGCCTTGACCTCGTAGTGGAAGACGAACGCCTCGGTCGTCTCGCCGTAGTTCCATCCGGCGCGCAGCGCCGTCACGTTGGCATCGGCGAGCTCCGGCTTGGCCGCGAACTTCGACTGCAGCCACGTCTCTGTCTCGTCGATCCGGCGCGAGAACATCCACGAGACGAGCCCGAGCGCGAGCATGTTCTTGCAGCGCTCCGCCCCCTTCTTGTTGAGCTCACCTCGTTCGACGTGACCTTCGAGGGCCCGAAGGGTCAGGTCGGTGACCGGCACCTCGTGGACCTGGAAATCGGTGAGCGACCCGTCGTAGCGCGGATCGTCCTCGTAGCCCGCCTTCTGCAGGTTGCGCTCGGTGAACGCGTCGGTATTGAGGATCACCGTGCCACCGGGCTTCAGGGCCTCGAGGTGCTTCATCAGCGCCGCCGGGTTCATCGCGACCAGCACGTCCGGCGCATCGCCGGGGGTGTGGATGTCCTGATCCGAGAAGTGCAGCTGGAAGGAGCTGACGCCGGCCAGCGTGCCGGCGGGTGCACGGATCTCGGCGGGGAAGTCCGGCAACGTGGCGAGGTCGTTGCCGGCCAGGGCGCTCTGGGCGGTGAAGCGATCACCCGTCAGCTGCATGCCGTCGCCGGAGTCGCCGGCGAAGCGGATGACGGCGTTGTGCAACTGCACACGCTCGCGTGGGTGTTCCTCGGTTGCGGTGTCGCTCATCGGCGGCCCCGATCGGTCAACACGGTCGTTCTCCTGGTTGGTCAGACTGGCTGCGGCCTTGCTGCCCCGGCTGGACGGGGCCTTGCTGCCCCGGACTGATCACCGCAGACCGCGGTGATGGTTCGCACGGGTCGAGTGCACGCTGCACGGCCACCGGTCGGGCGCCGTGGTCCTGCCCACGACCGTATCGCGCCGACACGGTGCGGGTGTAGACGGTGCCCGCACGACGGTCACCACCTCAGCCACAGACCTGACGAAGCGTCGGATACGGGTTGATGGCGGAGCCGCCACCGGGATGGAGTTCGAAGTGGACGTGTTCGGCACCGGCGACGGCGTTACCGGTGGAACCGTTGGTGCCGACCTGGTCGCCGGCGGACACACGCGCACCGTTGGAGACGGTGTGGCTGTCGAGGTGGAGGTACCAGTAGTGGTTGCCGTCGCTGCCGCGGAGGATCGCCCACAGCCCCGCGTTCGGTCCGGGCGACTGGATGTCCCAGACCCCGTCGACGATCGCCCGCACGGGCGTGCCGAGCGGCCCCATGAGGTCCGTGCCACGGTGGGCGCGGCCCCCGGAGCGCGGAGCCCCCCACGAGTCCACGAAGTGGCGGGGCTGATCCAGCGGGCAGGCCATGCCCCCGGAGGTAGCCGCCGTCGATCCGCTGTCCGCCCCACCACCGGCCTGCTCGGCCTCCGCGGCCTCCTCGGCCTGCTGCTGGGCGGCTTCGCGACGCTCGCGCTCACGGCGCTCCTCCTCGATGCGCGCACGCTCGGCTCGTGCCTCGTCGGAGAGCTCCTCCTTCAGGGTCTCGAGTTCCTCCTGGTCTGCCCGTAGCTCGTCGGCCAGCTCACGCTGGCGCTCCCGGGCATCTGCGAGCTGCTGCAAGCGGTCGTCGAGCTCGTCCTCGAGCGCCGCGACGCGCTGCTGTGCAGCCACCAACTCCTCGGACCGCACCTGATCGCCGGTGATCACGTGCTCGATGATCTCCACCCGGTTGAGGGCCGCGGTCGGGTCCTCGCTGCCGAGGAACACCGCGATGGGATCAAGCGTGGGCCCGTGCTTGAACGCCTCGCGGACACGGAACTCCGCCTGCTCCTCGGTCTCCTCGAGCTCGTGGCGCAGCGTCTCCAGCGCCCGCTCGAGCTCGTCGGCCTGCGTGTCGAGCTCCGCCGTGCGTGCGCGCAGCTGCTCCTGCTCCTCGCCGGCACGCTCCAGGCGCTGTCGGACCTCCGACTGCGCCTGCTCGACCTGTTCGATCTCGGCCTCGATGCGGTCGAGCTCGGCCTCGTCGGCGACCACCTCGACCGGCGGCAGCAGGAGCACGATGACCGCGAGCACCGACACGGTGACGGTCGCGACCACGGGCGCGGAGCGGGACAAGCGCACGGATACCTCAGGGACACGGCGTGGACGACCGAACGACAGGGCGGAGGCTACCGACCGTGTCGAATCCGTCAGCACCGGCCGGCGCGCCCGGAGTGTCACCCCATCAGGCGACGATCAGGTGACGATCAACCCTGTCCATGGCCACCATCGAACGGCCATTCCCCGACCGTTGCTCAGCGGCGTATGGTCACCGCGTCCGAGGTCCGACGACGACGATGCGCCGAGAGGAGGCACGGACGATGTTCACGCTCACCCTCCCGCCGTCCGTCGCCGTCATCGGCGACGGCACCGTCGCCGGTCACCGGGCCTGCTGGACGCACTGACGTCCACCTCTCCCCGACTCGGAGCCGGCGGTTTCACGCCGGCTCCGAGTCGTGTGTCTGGACCGCCGCTCCGTGACCGCAGCTGACGCCCTGCCGCGTCCATCCGCAACCATCGGAGCCGCCATGATGCCCTATCACCCTGATGCCCATGTCCTGCTCGCGAGCCAGCGCCTGGCCGAGGACCACGCTGCCGTGCAGCGACGCCGGCTCGCCCGCCGTCCGCGGCCTCCCGGGCCACTGCGCCAGTGGCTCGCAGCGCGCCTCACCAGCGCGGCGGAGCGGCTGCTCGACGGGCCACCGACCACCTATCCCCGCCGTGCGTGAGCGTGTCGTCCGTCCGGCGGGACGGCGGCCCGCCCAACACCGGGGCGGGCCGCGGTCGTGGTTCGTGCTCAGTCAGCCGTGGCTCCGGCGGCCTCGGCCGTCGCCACGCGATCCATCTCCGTCTTGGGCGCGATGCGCCACAGCCGCTCGCAGGTGTCGTCCCAGTCTGCGAGCAGTCGCTCGGCCCGTCTCGAGCCGGTGACGGTCGCGTGCTCGGTCAGTAGTTCGTGCACGCGCGCCAGCTGCGACCCGTCGGGACGGCGGGCCTCGACCAACTGCCGGTTGACCCTGGCGAGGACGTCACCCTGCTCGTCATGGACGAAGCACTCACCTCCGCTCATGCCGGCACCGAGGTTGTGGCCGACCGGCCCGAGCACGACCACCGTGCCGCCGGTCATGTACTCGCACGGGTGGTCCCCGGTGCCCTCCACGACCGCGGTCGCTCCGGAGTTGCGCACCGCGAACCGTTCACCGGCACGGCCGGCTACGAACAGCTCGCCGGCGGTCGCGCCGTAGAGCACGGTGTTGCCGAGCAGCACCGGATCGCCAGCGTCGTCCTGTGGTGCCCGGATCACGATTCGGCCACCGCCGAGCCCTTTGCCGACATAGTCGTTGGCCTCACCGTCGAGCAGGAGCTCGAGTCCACGACTGGCGAAGGCACCGAACGACTGCCCTGCGGCACCGCTGAACTTCAGTCGCGCGAGCCCGGGCGGATCCTCGTCGCCGAACTCCAGGCCGACCGCGCCACCGATCCGGGCACCGACGGTGCGATCGGCATTGCTGATCGGGTAGGCGAACTCGGTGATGCCCCCCAGGAAGATCGTCTCGAGTGCATCGTCGAAGACACAGTCACCGAGCTCGCTGCGGGGATCCTGGACGTCGAGCCGACCGACGAAACGCCGCTCGCCGACCCCAGGGTCGGTCAGCAGGGGACCGACGTCGATCCGCTCGGCTCGGGCGGGCAGGTCGTTGCGGCGGGTCAGCAGTTCGACCCGCCCGATCAGCTCATCGAGCGACCGGGCGCCGAGCACGGCGAGCTGGCGACGAACCTCTTCGGCGACCATCGTCAGGTAGCCGGCGACCATCTCCGGGGTCCCTGCGAACTTGTCGCGCAGGTCCCGACGCTGGGTCGCGATACCGACCGGGCAGGTGTCGCGGTGGCATGCCCGGGCCATGATGCATCCTTCCGCGAACAGCGCTGCGGTCCCGAAGGAGTACTCGTCGGCGCCGAGCAGCGCGGCCAGCAGGACGTCGTGACCGGTCTTGAACCCGCCGTCGACACGCAGCTTGACCCGGCCACGCAACCCGTTCGCACGCAGGGTGTGCTGGACCTCGGCCAGGCCGAGCTCCCACGGCAGACCGGCGTGCTGGATCGAGCTCAGCGGTGACGCGCCGGTGCCGCCATCGTTTCCGGAGATGTGGATCGAGTCGGCAAGTGCCTTGACGACGCCGGCAGCGATGGTTCCGATCCCGGCCTCCGCGACCAGCTTGACGTCCACCTCCACGTTCGGGTTGACCTGCTTCAGGTCGAAGATCAGCTGGGCGAGATCCTCGATGGAGTAGATGTCGTGATGCGGCGGCGGGCTGATCAGCGTCACCCCCGGCGTGGTGTGTCGCAGCCGTGCGATCTCGTCGGTCACCTTGTGCCCGGGGATCTGGCCACCCTCCCCGGGCTTGGAACCCTGCGCCATCTTGATCTGGAGCATGTGTGCGTTCGCCAGGTACTGGGGGGTCACGCCGAAGCGTCCGGAAGCGACCTGCTTGATGCGGCAGTCGAGGTCCCGTTCGGTGTTCCGGGTGCGGAACCGGGCGGGATCCTCGCCGCCCTCCCCGGAGTTGGCGCGTCCACCGACCAGGTTGAGTCCGGCCGCGAGCGTCTGATGAGCCTCCGACGACAATGCGCCGTGGGACATCGCGCCGGACGAGAACCGACGGGTGATGGCCTCGACGGGCTCGACCTCTGCCAGCGGGATCGGCTCGCCGGCGGCGATCGGCGTGAGGAAGTCGCGCGGAAACGCCACCGGACGCGCCCGTACCGCCGCCGAGAAGCGTTCGTAGAGCTCCCAGCGTCCCTCGCCAGCGGCGGTGCGAAGCAGTGCCGCGGTGGTCTCGTCGATGTCGCCGACATGGGCCCCGTCGAGGCGCAACGGCTCGGTCCGGGGCTTTCGGCCCAGTCCGAGCGTGTCGTGCAGTGCGTCGATGACCGGCTTGTTCATGTCATGGAACTCGCCGTCCTTGCGCCACTTGATGATCCCCGGGCTCGGCAGGTCGGGCAGCTCGTCCGCCACACCGTCGCCAGCTGCGACGCCGTCACCACCCGTGCGCTGGACCGGGTAGGCCACGGCGTGCTGCTCGACGATCTCCTCGCCGAGATCGGCGAGGGTCACCCCACCGAGCGTCGAGGTGGTTCCCGCGAAGCACGCACCGATCACGTCCGGGCCCAGCCCGATCGCCTCGAAGGTCTGCGCACTGCGGTAGCTGTCGAGCACCGAGATGCCCATCTTCGACATGATCTTGAGCACCCCGTCCTCGACAGCATTGCGGTACCGCTCCTGGGCGACGGAGGCGGACGGGTTGTCGCCGCCGATGCGGCCCTCGTCGGCGAGATCGGCGATGGTCTGCAGCACCAGCCGTGGCACGATCGCGTCGGCGCCGTAGCCGAGCAGCGTGGCCATGTCGTGGGTCTCTCGCGCCTCGTCGGTCTCCGCGACGAGCGAGGTCGCGGTGCGTAGGTTCTCGCGCAGCAGCCGCTGGTGGACCGCCCCCACAGCGAGCAGGGCCGGCACCCGGCAGCGCTCGGGGTCGACACCGACGTCGGAGACGACCACGACGCCCGCCCCCGCACGTACGTGGGCGGCCGCTTCGTCGCCGAGCCGATCGAGCGCGGCCTCGAGCCCGTCGGCACCGTCGGCCACCGGGAAGGTGGCATCGACGGCCTGCACGGCGAACGGCAACTGCGACGACAGCACGATGCGCTGCAGCCCCTCCGGATAGAGGAAGAACGACCCGAGCTCGATCAGCTCGGCCGCCTCCGGCGTCTCGGTCAGCAGTGACCGCCGCGGGCCCAGCAGCGTGCGCAGGCTCATCACCTCCGACTCGCGGTAGTGGTCGATCGGTGGGTTGGTCACCTGGGCGAAGCGCTGCTTGAGGAAGTGCGACACGGGCCGGACCACCTGCGAGAGCGCCTCGATCGGCGTGTCGTCCCCCATCGAGGAGGTGGTCTCCTTGCCCTGCGTCGCCATCGGACGCAGGATCGAGATGACCTCCTCCTTGGTGAAGCCGAACGCGAGCTGGCGGGCCCGCAGATCGCCGGGCGCACCGTCGACGGGTCGACCCGCGCGCATCGTCCGCAGCCGCTCCCCGAGCCACCGTCCGTACGGGGCCCGCCGTGCGAGCGCTCGCTTGATCTCGCGGTCCTCCTGCAGGCCGCCCTCGTGGGGATCGACGCACAGCATCTGACCGGGCCCGAGTCGCTCGCGGCGCACCGGCCCGTGGCCGGCCGGATCGTCGGTCGGCAGGGCAGTGACCACTGCCCCGACCTCGGAGGCAGCCACGATCGTGCCGTCCGCGCACACGTGGTAACGCAGCGGCCGCAGCCCGTTGCGGTCGAGGGTGGCACCGACCCGCACGCCGTCGGTGAAGATCAGCCCGGCGGGACCATCCCACGGCTCCACCAGGCAGGAGTGGTAGCGGTAGAAGTCACGGACCTCGGGTTCGAGATCCCGCGCCCCCTCCCAGACCTGCGGTACGAGCATCGCCTGTCCGTGGCGTACGTCGCGGCCACCGAGGGTCAGCAGCTCGAGCGCACTGTCGAGCTTGGCCGAGTCCGACTGGTCGTGGTCGATCACCGGACGCAGCAGCTCGTTGCTCGCCCAGTCCTGGCCGTCCAAGGAGATCGCCCCGTCGACGAATTGGCCCTCGCGAGCGCGCATCAGGTTGAGGTTTCCGTCGATGGTGTTGATCTCACCGTTGTGGCAGACCATGCGGAACGGCTGCGCCCGCTCCCAGGTCGGCGTGGTGTTGGTCGAGAACCGCGAATGGAACACCGCGAGCGCCGAGGTGAAGCGCTCGTCGCGCAGGTCGGAGTAGAAGCTGCCGAGCTGGTCGGCGGCGGCCATTGCCTTGTAGGTCACCGTGCGGAACGAGCAGCTGGCGACATAGAAGCGCACACCAGCGCCTTCGCACGCCTTTCGCGCCCGCCGACGCACCCGGTAGGCGACCCGTTCGGCCTGCAGGTCGCCCAGCCCCTCCGGTCGGACGAAGATCGCCTGGACGAGCGACGGCTGGGCCCGCTGGGCGAGCTCACCGATGGCGTCGGGGTCGGTCGGCACGTCCCGGAAGCCGATCAGCTCGACCCCCTCGTCCCGGCACGCGGCCGCGAACGCATCCCGCGCGGTTGCGCGGGCCGCAGCGGCGTGTGGATCGTCGCCCGGCTGTAGGAAGACGAACGCGAGGCCGAGCGACTCCGGATCGACCGGCCCGGTGCCGGCATCGGCCGCCCAGGCTGCCAGCAGCTCGCGGGGCAGCTGGGTGAGCACACCGGCGCCATCGCCGGTCTTCGCGTCGGCGGCGAGCGCCCCACGATGCTTGACCCCCGCCAGGCCGTCCAGCGCCAACTGCACGATGCTGCGTCGCGCCCGACCGTCGGCGTGGGCCACGAATCCGATTCCGCAGGCGTCGCGTTCGGCCGCTGGGAACGCAACGGTGGGGGTGGTGGGAACGGTGGGTGTTGCGGACACGACGTGACCTCCGGTCGGTGCGCGAACGCGGTCGACGCGCCGGGCGTGGCAGTACAGCGACCCACAGTCACTGGGCCCACAGGCACCGGTGGACACGACGAACGGCGCCCACGAGCCCTGGGGATCGGGAACGCGAGCGCCGTTGCTCGGCCCGCACGGTAGCGCGCGCGACCGAACTCGTGCATCACGTGCGCAGGGGCCACGCGATCGCGACGACCCGCGACCACGCGACCGGTCCGCAGGACCCGGGCCACTACCGCCAGCAGCTAGCGTCACGGGGTGACCGCAGCGACCCGACGATCGACGGTGATACCGGATGAAGCTCGCCATCCTCTCGCGTGCTCCCGAGAGCTACAGCACGCGGCGCCTCCGCGCCGCTGCCCACGAGCGCGACCACACGGTCAAGGTGCTCAACACCCTGCGGTTCGCGATCGACCTGGCCAGCGACGAACCCGATCTGCAGTACCGGGGCAAGGCACTGTCCGACTACGACGCGATCCTGCCCCGGATCGGTGCCTCGATCACGTTCTTCGGGCTCGCGGTCGTTCGGCAGTTCGAGCAGATGGACGTCTACACGGCGAATACTGCGGCAGGCATCGCCAACTCGCGGGACAAGCTGCGGGCCATGCAGATCCTCTCGCGACACGACGTGCAGATGCCTGCGACCACCTTCGTCCGAGACCGCGCCGACGTCCTTCCGGCGATCGAGCGGGTCGGAGGGGCGCCGGTCGTGATCAAGCTGCTCGAGGGCACCCAGGGCATCGGCGTGATCCTGGCACCCAACCGCAAGGTCGCCGAGGCCGTCATCGAGACCCTGCAGTCGACGCGTCAGAACGTGCTGGTCCAGGAGTTCATCGCGGAGAGCAAGGGCAGCGACGTTCGCGCCTTCGTGATCGGTGACCGGGTCGTCGCTGCGATGCGTCGCAGTGCCGAGGGCGACGAGTTCAGGTCCAACGTCCACCGGGGCGGACGCACCGAGGTGGTGGAGCTCGACGACGAGGCCGAGCGTGTCGCGGTCCAGGCCGCGCAGATCATGGGGCTGAAGGTCGCGGGCGTCGACATGCTCGAGAGCGAACGGGGGCCGCTGGTGATGGAGGTCAACTCCTCGCCGGGCCTCGAAGGGATCGAGACCGCGACCGATCTGGACATCGCCGGCGCGGTGATCGACTTCATCGCCAACCAGGTCGCCTTCCCGGAGCTCGATGTCCGCCAGCGCCTGACGGTGAGCGCCAGCTACGGCGTGGCGGAGCTCGAGATCGGGGAGGGCTCCTCGATGGTCGGGCGCACCCTTGCGACCTCGGGGCTGCGTGAGCGTGACATCACCGTGCTGACCCTGACGCGCGGAACCAAGGTGGTCCCCAACCCGAAGGGCACACGCGAGCTCGAGGCGCACGACCGGCTGCTGTGCTTCGGCCGCTACGAGGAGATGCGCGACCTGGTGCCCGCGCGCCGCCGCCGCCGTGCCCACCCCAAGCTGGCACCGCTGCCCGACGACGCGGAGGAGCTGTCTGCGCCGGAGGGCTGACCGACGTCTGCCGACGCATGGGGGGATGCGCCGGACCACCCGCAACACCACCTTCAACCGGAGCGACCCATGTCCGTACAGCTCGACCGACACGACGACGGCGTCATCGTGCTCACCCTGGACGATCCCGACCGTCGCAACGCCATGACCGACGCGATGGGCGACGCGCTCGCCGAGCGCTGTGACGAGCTCGCCACCGACGAGCACGTCCGGGCGGTGGTGATCACCGGCACACCGCCGGCGTTCTCCGGCGGTGGTGACCTCGGGATGCTGGAGGATCTCAGCCGGCGGACACGCGACGAGGGGTTCGACGCGGCCGACACCATGACGGCGTTCTACCGACGGTTCCTCTCGGTCGGCGAGCTACCGGTCCCGGTCGTGGCCGCGGTCAACGGCCACGCGATCGGCGCCGGCCTGTGCGTCGCGCTCGCATGCGATCTGCGGGTCGTCGCCGACGATGCCAAGGTGGGCCTCAACTTCGCCCGCTTGGGTCTCCACCCGGGGATGGGTGGCACCTGGTTCCTGCCGCGGGTACTCGGTCCCCAGCGTGCCGCCGCCTGGCTCTACACCGGCGACCTCGTCGACGGTGCCAGCGCCGCCGACCAGGGCCTGGCCCTGGCGTCCTACCCGGCGACAGAGGTACTCGACCGGGCGCTCGAGCTGGCCGGCCGCATCGCCTCCGCCGCCCCCGGCACCGTCCGACAGCTCAAGCGGACGCTGGCCGAGGTGGAACGGCTCGATCTCGACGAGGCCCTGGCGGCCGAAGCCGCAGCGCAGGCGGTGAGCTACGGCACCGACGACCTCGTCGAGGGCCTGGCTGCCGCCAGGGAACGCCGAACGCCGCGGTTCGAGGGCCGCTGACCCTCGCTCGTGGTCAGGACAGCTCGACGAGCGCGCGTTGGAAGCGCTCGAGGTCGGTGTCGGCCCGGCTACCGCTGACGCACGTCTCGACACCGTCGACGGCCAACTGCACCCCGACGCGTCGCAGTGCCTTGCTGGCCGCACCGATCTGGCGCAGCACCTGCTCGCAGTCATCACCCTCGTCCAGCATCCGCTGCAGGGCGCGCACCTGTCCTTCGACACGGCGCAGGCGGCTGTGTGCCCGCCTGACCCGGTCGTCACCCAACTCGCGCACGTCCATGCTGCTGTCTCCCGTCCGAGGGTGAGCCTATTCGCATGTTCGCAGCCGTCCACCGCGAGGGCCGCCGCGAGCGGCGACCCTCGCGGTGGACCTCCGTGACGCCTCAGTTGCCGGGAAGCGGCAGCACCGTCAGCGACCACATCGCCACCAGGGTCATCGCCATGGTGGCCACGAATGTGGCTGGCCAGACGCGCTCGGCCGGCACGGCCGGTGCTGCGGTCGAGCCGCCCCGGCGCCGGATCACGACCTCGGTCAGGAACAGCAGTGTGGTCGCGGCGGCCGACATCATGCAGAACGGGCAGATCGCACCGATCGGACCGAGCTGCAGGTAGACGAACACGGCCGACGCGAGCACGCCCGTCGCGGTCACCGGTAGCAGCAGACGCTCGATGAGCCGGCTCTTGGTGTGCAGCCAGGTCGCACCGGCGGCGATCATCGCCGTGTAGTAGAGGGCACCGATCAGCGCCACCGGCACGGGTCCGACATAGGCCCACTGGCTGGTCATCACCTGCATCGGTCCTTCGGGCTGCGCGCCTGCCGGGAGCGGTAGGACCCAGAAGTGGATGGCGGTCAGCAACGAACTCGCGCCCCAGCCGATCACCGCGACCGCGATGAACATGCGGATCAGGCCGTTCACGGTGCGGTCGCTGCCCCCGGTCGATGTCGAGTCTTCGGGGAGCGTCGGGGCGGTCGTGGTGTCGGTCATCGTGCTACCTCGCGAATCGTCGTCGGACGGTGACGGTCTCAGCGACGCCCGATCGTCGGACGCCATATACCCCTAGGGGTATATCGTCCAACGCGGACGCTGCGGTGGGCCATCCCGGTCCGTGACGCCTGAGGGCGATCGGTGACCTCCGACTCCGTGCTCCCGGGACCTTCGGCCCCGACGTGGCGCCACGCGACCGCCGGGGACGGGCCGGTCGACCGGCCCTCCGTCGTCGGGTGTCGGGCGGATCGCCCGGTGGTCGCCGGTCAGCCGACCTCGGCGAGGGCGTCGGTCAGCAGCTGACGAGCGATGACACGCAGGGCCAGGACCTCGTCGGCCCCCTCGAAGATCGACAGGACCCGTGCATCGACGAACAACCGGCTGACCGTGTACTCCTCCGCGTAGCCGTACCCGCCGTGGATCTGCTGGGCCTCGCGGGTCACCCACTCCGCTGCCCGGCACGCCAGCTGCTTGACCTGGCTGGCCGCGAGCTGTGCGGTCGCATCGCCGCGGGCGAGCTGGCGCGCCACGTCCATCGAGAGCACGCGCGATGCCGCCAGCCACGCCGCCATCCGCGCCAACTTCGCTCGGGTGAGCTCGTAGTCACCGAGGGCGGCCGCGAACACCTGCCGCTCACCGCTGTAGCGCGCCGCCTCCTCGAGCGCGGCCTGCATCACACCCTGCGCGCGTGCCGCCGTCTGCACCCGGCCGTTGGCGAAGGCCTGGAGCTGCAGATAGAACCCCCGGCCGATCCCCTCGTCCTCGCCGATCAGCGCCGAGTGCGGGACCCGCCACCCGTCGAACGACACCTCGAACGAGTGCATCCCCCGGTAGCCGAGGGTCGGAATCGCGCGCGCATCCATCACCCCGCCGCTGTCCTGCTCGGCCCGCCATGCATGCCCGGGGAAGGCGTCCTTCTCGACGACGAACAGGCTCAGCCCGCGGTGCCCGAGGCTGCGGTCGGGATCGGTGCGGGCCAGCACCAGCAGGTACTGCGCGCGACCCGCAAAGGTGCACCAGGTCTTCACACCGTCCAGGACCCACTCGTCACCGTCGCGCCGAGCCGTACAACTGACCCCGGCAACATCGGATCCGACCGCCGGTTCGGTGACCGCGACCGCGCACATCTTCTCCCCGGAGGCGATCGCCGGCAGCCACCGCGACTTCTGCTCGTCGGTGCCGCCCTTGAGGATCGCGGTACCGATGATCTCCGGACGGGTGATCAGCGACCCGGCGACCCCGAGCGACCCACGGGAGAGCTCCTCGGTCACCAGGACCATGTTGGTGAGCTCATCTTCTCCCCCGGTCGCGAACCCACCGTGCTCCTCGGGGATCGACAGGGCGAAGCAGCCGAGCTCGGCCAGCCCGGCGATGATCTCCTCGGGAATGTCGTCGTCCTGGCGATGGATGTGCTCGGCGACCGGCTTGACCCGGTCCTCCGCGAAGCGACGGAAGGTCTGGCGCACCATCTCGAGCTCCTCGGTCAGGTGGCGCCCTCCGGCCTCGTTGCTGGTGAGCACCTGCTCGCCCAGCGTGGCCAGGGTCTGCGGGTCGCGGCCCGCCTCGATCGCCTCGGCCTGGCCCCGCAGCACGTCGGTCGGCAGTCCGAACGCCGACTCGCGGCCGCTGACCCGTCCTCGCAGGTCGGCCGCGACGTCCGCCGCGAACGTCAACGCGAGCAGCGACTCCACCTCGCCGTGCTCGGCCCACTCGACCAGCCGCTCCGCAGCGGTGACTGCCGAGGCGAGCGTTGCCAGGTCGTAGGCGACCGAGCCGTGGTCGTCGATCCGGCGGGCATTGATCCTGCCGTCCACGGCGCAGGCGGCAGCCAGATGGCTGCTGGCCGTGTCGACCACCTCCCGCAGCGCTGGGACGAGCGTGCTGGCATGAGCGAGATGCATGCGGGACGGCCTCCTGCGACGGGCGCGGTCCCCGGAGCGCAACGACCGGGGTGCGGATCGCCGGCAAGCCTGCCACCCGGGGCCCGGGGGACCAAGCCGGCTCAGGCGACCTCGCGGGCCAACAGCGCCGCTCCGATCGCACCACCCTCGTCGCCGAGCTCGGCTGCGACCAGTTCGATCCTGGGCGGCTGGAGGAACAGCAGCGGCTGCAGCGCGGCGTCGACCCAACGCCGGAACGGGGCACCGAGCTGATCGGCGAGCCCACCGCCGAGCACGACGCGTTCGAGGTCGAGCAGGTTCACTGCGCTCGCGATGCCGGCCGCGAGCACCTGTGCGGCCTCCTCCAACAGATCGGCGACCACCCGGTCACCGCTCTCGAACGCCGTACGAAAGACACCGGACGTCGCACGCGGCTTGCCCTTGTCGGCCATCACGTCGAACAGCAGTGTCGGCGTGCCGGCGGCCCGTCCGCGCTCGGCGGCGAGCTCCATCGCCCGCCGACCGGCATACGCCTCCACGCAGCCACGCCGTCCGCAGGGACACACCTCGCCGCCCTGCCGCACGATCAGGTGGCCGAGCTCTCCCGCGCCGCCGTGGCTGCCTTCGAACGGTCGACCCCGCAGGATCAACCCTCCCCCGACGCCCGTGCCGGCGAACACGCACAGCAGGTCGTCCACACCGCGGCCGCCTCCGAGCCGATGCTCACCGACCGCTCCGGCCGTCACGTCGTTGGCGATGCGCACCGGCCGACCGAGCGGGTCCCGCAGCAGACCACCGAGGTCGAACCGCTCGTCAAAGCCGGGCACATTGGCGCCACCCCCGACCGTGCCGTCGATCACCACACCCGGCGAGCCGACGCCCACGGCGTCCAGCTGCCCGATGTCCAGCCCGGCGGAGGCCGCCGCCTCGTGGGCGGCGTCGAGGAGCGCCTCCACCACCCGGTCACGCCCACCCTTGCCCGGCGTCTTGCGCTTGGCGCGGCCAACGACGGTGTCCCCGTCGAGCACCACGGAGTAGATGTTGGTTCCCCCGAGGTCGATGCCGACGGTCCGCACAGCCACCTCCACGTCACTGCGATCCTACGCGCCGCGAGCACCAACCGTGTTGGGTGCACTGCGGCCGCTGACCAGGGTCAGCCCTGCGAGCAGCAGCGCCGCACCGACGGCCCCGGCACCGGTCAGGCGCTCCCCGACGGCCACCAGCGCGAGTCCGGTCGCCGTCAACGGCTCCGCCAGGGTCAGCGTGGTCACGGTCGGTGCGTCGAGCCACCGCAGGCCACGTGCGGACAGCAGGTACCCACCAACGGTCGCCACGGTCAGCCAGACTGCCGTCGTCCCCCCGGTGGGTGTCGCCACCCACCCGATGTCACCGACGAACAGCAGCGGCGAGAGCACCAGCGCCGCCACGATGAAGACGACCGCGACCATCGCGGGGCCGGTCGCGCCAGCAGCCAGCACCCGCTTCGACGCCGTGGCGTAGGCGGCGTACGCCGCACCGGCCACCAGGCTCGACACGATCCCCACCGGGCTCGGCGTCACCACGCCCTGACCGTCGCCCCCCTGCGTGCCGAACAGCAGCAGCACGCCTGCCCCCGCGACGGTCAGCATGGTCGCCACCATCCACCGCACCCCCGGCCGGCGTCCGGCCACGACTGCGAAGGTCCCCGCCCAGGCAGGAGCGCTGCCGATCGCCAGCAGCGTCCCCAGTGCGACCCCGGCCTCGCGGACACCGGTCAGCAACCCGACCTGGAACACCGCGATCGCCACCCCGCTGGCGAGCGCAGCCCCCCGACCCGTGCGTACCACCAGCACGAGGTCCCGACCACGTCGGGCGATCAGCAGCACCGCGACGAGCGCGACCGCGGCTCCGACCGTGCGGACCGCCGCGACGGTGAACGGCTGAGCCGTCGCCGCGCCGAGCTCCTGCGCCGCCCCAACGGTGCCCCACAGCACTGCTGCCGCGAGCACCGCAGCCGCTGCGGCCCGACCGCTCGCGACGCCGACGACCCGGCTCACGCGGTGGCGAGGTCGGCTCGCAGCCGTGCGACGCTCCGGTCGTCGAAGGCGAACGTGGTGTAGAGGCTGACCCGGTCGGCCAGCGCGCCGTAGCGCTCCACGATCGCCGCGCCGACCTCGTCGGGTGCGGCGACGATCGCGAACGCCTCGACCACCTCCTCGGTGATCAGCTCCGACATCTGCTCCCACCCGTCGGTCGTGGACAGCCGATGGAGCTGCTCGTGCAGTTCCCCCCAGCCGTGCAGATCCAGTACGCCCCGGTAGGCCGGGGTCGAGCCGTAGAAGGCGATCTGGCCCCTGACCATCGCCTCGCTGGCCGCGCGCTCACGCTCGTCGCGACCGGTGACCACGAACACCGGCATCGCGACCGCCACATCGTCCGCGCCACGGCCGACCCGGGCCGCTCCTGTCGCCAGGGTTGGCAGGGTGACCTCACGCAGGTAGCGCTGCGTGGTGAAGGGGTGCACCAGCAACCCGTCGGCGACCTCACCGGTGACCTCGGTCATGCGGGGGCCGACGGCGGCGAGCCACACTGCCGGGTGCCCGTGGCCGTGGTCCTCGGGCGTGAAGAACGGCGTCATCAGCGTGTGGCGGTAGAACTCTCCTCGAAACGCGAGCCGCTCACCGGTCGCCCAGGCGTCCCAGATCGCCCGCAGCGCCTGGACGTACTCGCGCATCCGGGCGGCCGGGCGCGACCATTCGGTCGAGAACCGCTTCTCGATGTGCGGCTTGACCTGCGAGCCCAGGCCGAGCACGAACCTGCCCCCGGTCTGCGCCTGGAGGTCGTGAGCGGCGTAGGCCAGGTGCATCGGGCTGCGCGGGAAGGCCACGGTGATCGCGGTGCCGATCTCCATCCCACCGGACACCTGGCCGGCCAGGGCACACTGGAGCAACGGATCATGGGCCGTCTCGCCGACGAACCAACCGTCGTAGCCGCGGCGACGCACGCCGTCGACCTCGTCGACG
This sequence comes from Nitriliruptoraceae bacterium, assembly GCA_007122985.1. Taxonomy (GTDB): domain Bacteria; phylum Actinomycetota; class Nitriliruptoria; order Nitriliruptorales; family Nitriliruptoraceae; genus SKTG01. Next base: position 33,647 of record SKSM01000026.1, read on the forward strand.
ACCTCGGTCAACCGACGTCCGAAGGACATCGCGTCGAGCCTCATGCTGCTGCCTCTCTCTCTGGGGGCGTGCGCCCGGGTCTCGGCGACGCCGCTCCACCGAACGATGGAGCCGAGCGGTCACTCAGCTGCCGAGCTGGGACACTGCGACGTTCTGGAGGCGGACCTGACCCCGCGCGACCGGCTTGTCGTCCTGCGCGCGCCGGAGCACGACCTGCCACAGCTGCTGGAGCCGACCGACGTGGATCGGACTGGCCACGCCCTCGATGCGTCCTCGCCGATGGGCGCGCAGGAAGTCGGTTGCGTTGCTCACCCCGACGCAGAGCCTGCCCTCCGGTGCGACCCGGAGCGCAGCTGCCATCGATGCCATCGACTCGATCATCGAGCACCAGACGCCGCCGTGCACGATGCCGTAGGGCTGGTGGTGCCGCTCGTCGACGTCGAGGTGGGCGGTGAGCAGGTCGACGGCCACGGTGCCCCAGACGATGCCGATCGCGGTCTGATCGAACCCGCCGACGGCGAACGGATCGAGCGGGTCGTCGAGGGACGCCACCTCGACGGTCTCGCCGGCGGCGACACGCCGGCCGAGTACGGCCATCGGGTCGTCGTCAGCAGGCCGTCCATCGTCTGCACCCACTGCCCTGCACCTCCACCGTGACTCGCGGTGCTCGCTGCCGCGCAGCGTGGACCGTAGTGCACACCGGTCGACCGACCGGTGTCGACGACCCGTTCGGCGACGGTCACGCACCGACCGGTTCGACGTCGCGGCAGACGGTGTGCTCAGATTGCCACGAGGTGTCCGCACGTCAGGAAGGCAGGACCATGGCCGATCCGAAGCACCGCAGCCGCGACGTGACCGACGGCTACGAGCGCGCCCCTGCCCGGGCGATGCTCCGGGCCGTCGGGATGACCGACGACGACTGGGGTCGGCCGCAGGTGGGCATCGCCTCGTCCTGGAACGAGGTCACGCCCTGCAACCTGCCGCTCGACCGCTTGGCCAAGCAGGCCAAGGAAGGCGTCCGCGAGGCCGGAGGCTTCCCGATCGAGTTCAACACGATCGCGGTGTCGGACGGCATCTCGATGGGGCACGAGGGCATGAGGGCCTCGCTGGTCTCACGCGAGGTGATCGCCGACTCGGTCGAGACCGTCATGCACGCCGAACGGCTCGACGGCATGGTCACCTTCGCCGGCTGCGACAAGTCCCTGCCCGGCATGGTCATGGCCGCGGTGCGCATGGACGTTCCGAGCGTCTTCCTGTACGGGGGGACGATCCTGCCCGGCCGCCACGATGACCGCGACATCACCATCCAGGACGTGTTCGAGGCGGTCGGTGCCCGTGGTCGTGGGTCGATCGACGACGACGAGCTCAACGCGATCGAGCGCGCAGCCTGCCCCACCGAGGGCGCATGCGGCGGGATGTTCACCGCCAACACCATGGCCGCTGCGATCGAGGCCCTCGGTCTGGCCCTGCCCGGGTCGTCGTCGCCGCCCGCTCCCGACCCACGCCGCGACGTCCTCGCCCGCCGCTCGGGAGCGGCGGTGGTCGGACTGCTCGACAGCGGACTCAGCGCCCGCCGCATCGTCACCCGCGACGCGCTGGAGAACGCCATTGCGGTGGTGATGGCGGTCGGCGGATCCACCAACGCGGTGCTCCACCTGCTCGCGATCGCCCGAGAAGCGCAGGTCGAGCTCGAGCTCGAGGACTTCGATCGCATCGGTCGACGCGTGCCGCACATCGCCGACACCAAGCCGGGCGGCCGGTTCATCATGACCGACCTCGACCGCATCGGTGGGGTTCCCGTGGTGATGCGCGAGTTGCTCGATGCCGGCCTGCTGCACGGCGACTGCCTGACCGTGACCGGTGCCACGATCGCCGACGAACTCGCGGCCATGGACGTCCCGGACCCGGACGGCGAGGTGGTGCACCCGCTGTCAGCCCCGATCCACAGCGACGGGGGCATCGCGATCCTGCGGGGCACGCTCGCGCCCGACGGCGCGGTGGTGAAGGTCGCAGGGCTGACCAAGGAGCAGGAGCTGTTCGAGGGGCCGGCGCGGGTGTTCGACGACGAGGCAGATGCGATGCAGGCCGTGCTCACCGGCGGCATCACCGACGGCGACGTGATCGTGATCCGCTACGAAGGTCCGACCGGCGGCCCGGGGATGCGCGAGATGCTCGCGGTCACCTCGGCGGTCAAGGGCGCCGGGCTCGGATCCACCGTGGCACTGCTCACCGACGGCCGGTTCTCCGGCGCCACCCACGGCTTCTCGATCGGTCACGTGGCTCCAGAAGCGGCGAACGGTGGACCGATCGCGCTGGTCGAGGACGGCGACCGCGTCCGTATCGACGTGCCAGCGCGCACGATGGACCTGCTCGTCGACGACGCCGAGCTCGAGCGTCGGCGCGACAGCTGGCGTCCGCGGGCGCCGCGCTACGAGCGCGGCGTGCTGGCCAAGTACGCCCGCAACGTCAGCTCCGCCGCGGACGGCGCGGTGACCGGCACCTGAGACGCCGCCGGTTCTCGGTGTCGGCGACCGGTACCGTCGACGGCCGTCCACGCACGGAGGTCGCGGTGCAGTTCGAGGAACTGCGGTTCGTGTGCCAGGAGGCAGCGCTCGACGTGCTGCGGCAGCGGGGCCGGCCGATGCCGCCGACCGTGGTGCTGCCCGGCGCTGAGCGGACCAGACTGGTCACACTGCCCGAGCTGCCCGAGGACGACCAGGACCGGCACACGGTGATCGCCCAGCTCGCACACGATGCGGTGACCGCTGACTCGGTGCCCTGCTGGGGGTTCGTCGCCGAAGCTGACATCGCCGGAGAGGACGGGGTGGTCGTGGTCTACGGGGCGCGCCGGCACCAGCCGCACCTCACGGGCGCCGTCTTCGATGGCGACGGCGCCATCGACGAGTTCCTGCCGAGCGAGGAGCTCGACCCAACGGCGCTGCCGTTCCTCCACCCGCTCCAGCACGCCGTGGACGCACTGCCGGGAATCGGCGACGTCTTCGACGCCGCCGACCCCAAACGCGGCGGACCGGACGACGACGGAGGCCTGCCGATCGTCAGCGACTCCGGAGACTGAGCGGACGCCGCAACGGCGCCGCTGGTCACCAGTAGTAGCGGCGCGGCCCGACCGACCGGTCGATCACACCGAGCACGACGAGGATCAGACCGATCACGGTCAGGATGCCGCCGATCGTCCAGAGCACGCCGATGTCGAGCAGCACGGCGAGGATCAGCAGTACGACTCCCAGGGTGAGCATGGTCTTCCTCACGTCGGTGGGCGCCCCGTTCGGGACACCAGTCACCATCGCGCAGCGAAGCCACGATCGCCAGCGCCCGTCTGGCCACTTCGGTACGGCTGTCCGGACTGTGGTGCCCGGGTTTGCGCTCTCCGCACGGTGGCGGCTGCGGCGGGTAGCGGGAGCGAGGGTGGTGCCGTTACCCCGTCAGCTCGGTCTCCATGGCGTCGAGGGTGACCTCGATCGCCGGACGTCCGCGGGCAGCGGAGCGGGTGATGGCGTCCAGGTGGCGGCCGACCGGGGTGCTCAGCTCACGCAGCACGACGCGATCGGTCAGGCCCGGCGCGACCGCCAGCCGAGGAAGCAGCGCGATACCGACACCGTGGCCGACCAACGCGGCGATCGTGGCGAGCCCCTGGAACTCCCACCGGATCGTCGCCTCAACGCCCGCGGCGGCCAACACCCGGTCGAACGCCTCGCGCGACGGCTCACCGGGCGGCGCGCAGATCCACGGCTCGTCGGCCATCTCTGCGAGGTCGATCGGACCGCGACCGGCCGCCAGGGGGTGCGAGCCAGGCAGGGCGAGTGAGACGGGGTCACGCAGCAGCCGACGGCGGTCGCGCCCGGGCCGTTGCCGTGGTCGTGCATCGGTCCAGTCGTCGACGACCGCGACATCGATCTCGTGGGCGTCCAGGTCCGCGATCGCGCGGTCCGGACCCGCCTGTCGGACCACGACCTCCAGCTGCTCGTGGCTGGCGCGCAGACCCGCCAAGGCCGGGGCAAGGGCCACCGCCGCCGTCGGCGCCGCAGCGACCACCACCCGCCCCACCGGTGACGCCCGGTAGCTGGCCAGGTCGGCCTCCGCGGTCTCCACGGCGTCGAGGATCGTGGCAGCGTGCCCGGCCAGCCGGCGCCCGACGTCGGTGAGCTCGGCGCTCCGAGCCGTGCGCTCGAGCAGCGTGGCTCCGACCTCGCGTTCCAGGGCCGCGAGCTGCTGCGACACCGCCGAGGGCGAGTAGCCGAGGGACGCCGCGGTGGCGACGATGCTGCCGTGGGTCGCGAACCGGTGCAGCAGCGCCAGTCGGTGGAGATCGAGAATAAGCGTTTCCATTGCTCGGAATAAGTAACCCGCACTTTACATGATGCTCGCAACGCAGCACAGTCGGGGCCGACCAACCGGCAATGCACCACCAACCGGCAATGCACCACTGCGTGCACACCAGTCAACCGAGGGCGAGCGTGGCTGTCTCTGCGACCCTGGCAATCAACGAGGCCGTGATCCGGCGGCGCCAGGACGGCCAACGCGTCGTGGCGATGGGCTTTGGCGAGGCCGGTCTCCCCGTCCACGACGAGCTACGCGACCGACTCGCGGCGGCCGCGGGCGAGGGTGGCTACGGGCCGGTCGCCGGCATCGAACCGTTGCGGCTGTCCGTGGCCGGCCACTTCGACCGTCGCGGCCTGCCCACGTCCGCGAGTCAGGTGGTCGCCGGCCCGGGGACCAAACCGCTGCTCTACGCGCTGCTGCAGGCCGTCGGCGGCAGCGTGGCGCTGCCGCGGCCGTCGTGGGTCAGCTACGCGGCGCAGGCCGCCCTGCTCCACCAGGTCGCGGCGATGGTCCCGACACTGCCCGGGCAGGGTGGGGTGCCGGACCCGGAGCAGCTCGAGCAGGCAGCCATCGACGCGCGCGCGACGGGACAACCCCTGCGTGCCGTCGTCCTGACCCTGCCGGACAACCCCACGGGCACGCTGGCCTCGACCGACGTCGTGTCCGCGGTCTGCGACGTCGCGGAACGCCACGACCTGATCGTGATCTCCGACGAGATCTACCGCGACCTGATCCACGATCCGGACACCGGGTTCGTCAGCCCGGCCGAGCTCGCCCCCGAACGCACCGTGGTCACCACCGGCCTGAGCAAGAACCTCGCACTCGGTGGATGGCGGCTCGGCGTCGCCCGGATGCCGGACGGCGCGCGCGGCGCCGCGCTCACCGAGCACCTGACCGAGATCGCCAGCGAGCTCTGGTCGAGCCCCGCCAAGCCCGTCCAGCACGCTGCGGCCTGGGCGTTCACCGAGCCCGAGCCACTCCGGCAACGCATCGACGCCAGCCGCCGGCTGCACGCCATGGTTGCACGTTCGACCGCCGAACGGTTCGAACTCGCCGGAGCGACCGTCGCCCCGGTCGGCGGCGCGTTCTATCTCTATCCCGACTTCGGTGCACACCGCGAACTGCTGCAACGCCGCTGGGGCATCGAGACCTCCGACGACCTCGCACGCGTACTGATCGAGGACCACGGGGTGGCCACGCTGCCGGGAGCAGCGTTCGGGGATCCACCGCAGCGACTGTCGCTGCGTGTGGCCACCAGCCTGCTCTACGGCGAATCGTCGGAAGAGCGCACTGCCAGTCTCACCGCCCCGGACCCGTTGACGCTGCCGTGGATCTCGACGCAGCTCGACCAGGTCGACGACGCGTTGCGGGTCCTGCTCGGTCCGTGACCGGGATGCATGACCGGGACGCGTGACCTGGTCAGCCCTGCGGCCCCATCGGGCCGAACATCGCGGTGTGGCTGCGCGCTGCACCGCTGATGCCCGTGCACCGGATCTCCTCGACGCGCTCGTCCGCGCCACGCGTCACCCCGACGAGGTTTGGGCAGGCCAGGCACTCCTCGATCGCGACGTCGCGGCCCTTTGCGCCACAGCCGACCAGCCCGAAGGCGTCCACGAGGCGACGCTCCACCCTGCGTCCAAGCATGCGCACGCCAGCCTCCTCGCCCGCGCAGTGAGCACCTGCAGCGTGCAGCGCCTCGGCCACCCTGTCCAGGGCCGCCGGTCACCGCGAGGGCGTGCCGAGCCACCCGTCCGGATTCGCTCAGGGACGCAGGCGCGACGGATCGATCGTGACGAACGTGGCCTCGGCGGACGCCACCACCTCGCCGTCGGCCGATGCCTCCGCGGCGGTGTAGAGCTTGCGGCCGTCGCGTTCGAGCAGCCGACCACGGATCGTCAGCGGCTGGCCGATCGGCGTCGCGGCGAGGTAGCGCACCCGCAGCTCACCGGTGAAGGCAGGCGTGCGGTGCAAGGTGAGCAGGTAGCCGAGGACGTCATCGAAGATCGCGGCGACGATCCCGCCGTGGGACCGACCCGGAGCCCCTTCGAAGGCGGCGCCGAGCGTGACGTCGGCGACCGCCTCGTCACCCTCACGATGGACCTCGATGGCGATGCCGAGCGGATTCCACGGCCCCGAGACGAAGCACTCGTCGAAGTGCACGAACGTCGCGCCGTCGGGGATGTCGACGTCGAACATCCGCTGCTTGAGGCGCAGCGGATCGCGACGCCGAGGTGGCCCACTCTCCACGTCGGTGGCGACCTGATCGGCGGCGCGGGCAACGCGGTCGAGCAGGTCCTCGTCGGCCTCGTGCGACATCAGTGCGTGGCCCAGCCGACGCAGGGCGGCGGCGGCCCGGGCACGGGGATGATCGGCATCGGTCGCGGTCACGGGCACCTCCGGGAACAGGCCGCGGAAAGGGTATGCCGCACGGGTCCACGCCCCGACCGACCCCGTCAGCCGGCTCGCGTCGGGGCGCGCACCTCGATCCGGCCGGCACGGCGCCCTTCCAGCTCGAGCACCGTCAGCTCCCAGCCGTCATCGGTGACCACGCGGTCACCGACCTGCGGCAACCGACCGATCCGCTCGACCATCCAGCCCGAGACGGTCTCCGCGTCGCCGTCGGCCAGTTCCGCGCCGGTGCTGCGCTGCACCTCGTCACGCCGTGCCGTGCCGACGACCACCCACCGCCGCTCCTCGCCCTCTGGGGTGTGCTCGACGTCGTCGAACTCGTCGGCGATCTCGCCGACCAACTCCTCGAGCACGTCCTCGAGGGTGAGCACCCCGGCGGTCCCGCCGAACTCGTCGACGACCAGCACCGCGTGGGCGCGGTCGTCGAGCATGTCGCGCAGTAGCTGTTCGAGATCGCGTGACTCGGGCACGGCCGGGATGGGTCGGAGCAGCTGGGAGATCACCAGGGTCTCGAGCTCGTCGTCGTCGCGCATCAGGACGTCCTTGACGTGCAGGATGCCGACGATGTGATCGAGGTCGCCGTGATAGACGGGGATGCGCGTGTGGCCGGTCTCCAGTGCCAGCTCCAGCAGCTCTGTGACCGACCCGGTGTCCTCGACGGCGTGTAGGTCGACCCGCGGGGTCATGGCGGCCTCGGCGTCGATCGATGCCAGCCGCAGCACGGCGCCCATCAGGCGGGCGTCCTGCGGGGCGATGGTGCCCACGTCGTGCGACTCGGCCAGCACCAGCGCGAGCTCCTGAGGGGTGTGCACCAGCTGCCGCTCGTCGACCGGTTCGACCCGGACGAGTCGCACGAGCGCGTTCGTCGCGCGGTTGAGCAGGATGATCAACGGGCGCAGCACCGCGACGAACCACCCGAACGGGCGCGCGAGCCGCATCGCGACCGCTTCGGCACGCGCGATGGCGACGTTCTTCGGCGCCATGTCGCCGATCACCATGTGCAGGAACACCATGAGGGTCAGCGCAGCCACCACGGCGGCGATCGGCACGACCCCCGGGGGCAGCCGGGCGCCCTCGAACAGCTCGGCGAACAGCGCCGCCAGTGCCGGCTCTGCGGTCGCACCGAGCCCGAGCGAGCTGGCCGTGATGCCAAGCTGCGCTCCAGAGAAGGTCAGCGGCAGCTCGCGAAGGGCGCGCAGGGCGGCGCGGGCACGTCGGTCCCCCGATTCGGCCGCCTCCTCGATCCGGCCTCGGCGGGCTGCCAGCAACGAGATCTCAAGGGCGGTGAAGTAGCCGTTGGTCAGCAGCAGCACGACACCGACCGCAACGGCCCACCAGGAGAACGACGCGGTGACGGCGTCCTCGACCGAGACCGCGAGCAGCAGGCTCATCGCAGGCCTTCCGTCCCGGCATCGACGACCGAACCGTCCGACGGCAGCTCACGGACTGCGATCTCGGTGATCCGCACACCCTCGAGCCGCGTCACCGTGAACTCGAGCCGACCGCAGGTGGCCGACTCCCCCGGCTCGGGGATGTGCCCCAGCTGATCGAGCAGGAAGCCGGCCACCGTCTCGTACTCCCCGTCGGGGAGCTCCTGGCCGAACAGCTCACCGACCCGGTCGGCCCGCAGCGCGCCGGGCACGAGGTGACGACCGGCGCCGACACGTCGGACGAGGTGCCCGCCGCGGTCGAACTCGTCCTCGATCTCTCCCACCAACTCCTCGAGCACGTCCTCGAGGGTGATCAGCCCGGCCGTCCCGCCGTACTCGTCGACGACCAACGCCTGGGTGCGCTGCTCGCGGCGCAGGTCCGCGAGCAGCCGACGCAGCGGTTCGGACTCGGGCACGACCAGCATCGCCGTGGCGAGCTCGGTGACCGAGGTGGCCGCGTGCTCCTGCGGTGGCACGCCGATCAGGTCCTTGACGTGGACGCTGCCAACGACCTCGTCCTCGGAGTCCCCCCGCACGGGAAAGCGGCTGTGGCCGGTGCGGCGGGCCGCGGCGCGCAGGTCGGCGAGGGTGTCGTCGGTCGTGAGCCAGCACACGTCCGGCCGGGGGACCATGACCTCTCCGACCCGTCGGTCCCCCAACGCCACAGCGCGTCGCAGCAGCTCGGCCTGTTCGGAGGTGAGGCTGCCCTCCGCCCCCGAGGCGGCGATGATCCGCGCGAGCTCGTCCAGGCTGTGGCCGGCCTCGAGCTCGTCGGCCACTTCCACCCGCAGGACCCGCTCGGTGAAGGCCACCGCGGCAGCGTCGAACACCCGAATGACCGGTCCGAAGACCAGGCCGAACATCCGGGTGAAGGGCACGACGGCCAGTGCGACCCCGAATGGCCGCGCGATGGCCAGGTTCTTGGGGAACAGCTCCCCGATGACCATCTGGAGCATGGTCGAGAGCAGCAGGGTCACGGTCACCGCGACCGGCAACGCCGCCTGCTCGGGCAGACCGACCAGGTCGAGCACGGGTCGGACGAGCGTGTCACCGAGCGTGCGCTCGGCGATGTAGCCCACGAGGAGCGAGGTCGCTGTGATCCCGAACTGGGCCACCGACAGCGCGAAGGTCAGGTCCGAGAGCTCACGGCTGACCAGGCGCGCCCGACGATCGCCGCGGGCGGCACGGTCCTCGACGTTCGGACGACGCAGCGAGACCAGGGCGAACTCGGAGGCGACGAACACCCCGTTGGCGGCGATGAGCGCGGCCACCAGCAACAGGCCGACGACGCCGTTCACGCCGACGACGCCTGATCAGGGGGGTCAGCATCCATCGCGGCGCAGGTTAGCCGCGACACCGACCGGTCAGCCCGGCGCGTGTGTCGCTTCGCACCAGACACCGCTCAGCTCGTCCGCGTCGATGGCGAACGGGTCGCTGACCGGGAACTCATGGCGCTGTCCGGCGTCGAGCTCGACCTGCAGATTGATGATCTGACGGGCCGTGCGGTCGAGGTCGCCCGAGCGGTACTCGCGCATGAGATCGACCCTGAGCTGGCCGTGCGCGTCCAGCGGGCGGTCGTCCGGGGCCTGCAGGGTCGCGCGACAGCTCACCAGGCCGTCCTGCTGTTCGATCACATCCGCGACGAGCACCGACGCGGGATCGGTGTCGATCGGGCCGTGACCACCGAGCTCGACCCCCGCCTCGCCGAATCCGAGGATGCTGCCGAGCTCGGAGGTCTCCGCACCGAGCACCAGCGGCTCCTCGGCGACATCGTCGGCGTCCTCCGCATCGAGGACCACGCCCGCGACCTCCGTCTGGTCGTCGTCCCCCGTGGTGCATGCGCCGAGCAGTGCCAGCACCACCAACCACCCAGCCGATGTGCGCACGGTCCCCTTCCTGGTCGGTCGGGCCGATCGAGGCCTGCGAGGCAGTCGGGCACACGTCGCGGGCGGTGACACCGGCTGCTGCACTGGCCGGAGTCGATCCCCGTCTGCGTGGCCGACGGTCACGTCGCCACCCCTGCTCGTCCGAGCTGTGAGGGCAGGCTACCTACCGACGACCGCAGAAGCTGGTAGGAGCTCCATCGCATGCGCGCGCATGTCGAAGCGCTCGTCCATCAGGGCGGTCAGGCCGAGCCCCGTCAGCGCGGCGAGCATCAACTCGGCGCGCTGCTCCGCCTCGGTCGCGTCCAGGCGCGGGTCCTCACGCCGCCAGGCGTCGGCGAACCGCTCGACCCGACGCCGGTGGCTGCGCAGCACGCGGGCCGCGATCGCCTGGTCGGTCAGCCCGCGGCCGGCCAACTGCAGGTAGATGCGGGCGATCGGCGACGAGCCCGTCATGAACGCGACGAAGGCGTCGACCAGGTCTGCCAGCGAGTCGGTGCCGGCACCGGCGGGATCCGGGTCGACCGCATCGATGGCCTCACGCACCACCTCGAAGACCGCGTCGTCCTTGGAGTCGAACAGGTTGTAGAAGCTGCCGGCTCCGACGCTGGCCTGGTCGGTGATCGCTTTGAGCGTGACCCCTTCGATGCCCACCTCGGACAGCAACCGGCGGGTTGCTGCCAGGATGCGTTCGCGGGTCTCCAGACCCACCCGGTAGCGCGCCACGGCTCCTCCTCGAGCTCACCGCGGCGGACCCTACCGCCGCGCTCATCTGGGTCGGTGTCACCGGGAATTTGCGGAAATGGAGTAAACGTTCCAATATGTAGCATACACTCAAAGATGAGATCGGCGACCGTCCAGCAGATCGGTCGTCGTGGGACCGGCCGGACGGGACGCGTGAGCTGAGCCGCGCGGCCGCCACGCAGGAGAGGACGCGATCGTGAGCCACTACCGCAGCAACCTGCGCGACATCGAGTTCAATCTCTTCGAGGTGCTCGGCGCCGACGACTACTTCGGGACCGGCCCCTTCGAGCTCGTCGACAGCGACCAGGCCCGGATGCTGCTGAGCGAGCTCGAGCGCTTCGCGCGCGAGTCCGTCTGGGCCGAATCCTTCACGACGGCGGACCGCGAACCGCTCGAGCTCTCCGCCGAGGGCGACGTCACCATCCCCGAACAGCTCGACGAGGCGATCCGCGCCTTCTACGAGGCGGGCTGGCACCTGATGCCGCTGCCGCCCCACCTGGGCGGGTCCGGCGCACCACCGACGATCCGCTGGGCCGCCACCGAACTGCTCGCCGGCGGTCACGCCACGGCCAGCCTGTGGCCGATCGGTGCCCTGATGGGCGGGATCGTCGACCATGTCGGCACCGAGGGCCAGAAGCAGCGCTTCGGACGGCCGATGATCGAGCGCTGCTGGGGCGGCACGATGGTGCTGACCGAGCCCGACGCAGGCTCCGACGTCGGCGCCGGCACCACCAAGGCCACCTTCGTCGAAGCGGCGGGGTCGGACGACCTCGGCGCCGTCTACCACCTCGAAGGAGTCAAGCGGTTCATCACCTCCGCGGATGCCCAGACCCACGAGAACACCGTCCACCTGGTGCTCGCCCGCCCGGAGGGTGCGGGCCCCGGCACCAAGGGACTGAGCCTGTTCCTCGTGCCGAAGCTCCACGTCGCAGCCGACGGCCAGCTCGGGGAACGCAACGGTGTGCGGGTCTCCAACCTCGAGAAGAAGATGGGCATCAAGGGCTCTGCCACCTGCGAGCTGAGCCTCGGCCAGGACGGCACCCCGTGCGTGGGCTACCTCGCCGGTGACGTCCACGAAGGCATCAAGCAGATGTTCCTGGTCATCGAGTACGCCCGGATGATGGTCGGGACCAAGGCCATGGCCACCTTGTCGACCGGCTACTTGAACGCACTGGACTACGCCAAGGTCCGCGTGCAGGGCGCCGACATGACCCAGATGGCGGACAAGACCGCGCGCAAGGTGGAGATCATCAACCACCCGGACGTGCGCCGGATGCTGATGGAGCAGAAGGCGCACGCCGAGGGCATGCGCGCACTGGTGATGTTCGCCGGTTGGGTACAGGACCAGGCCCAGCTCGCTGCGGCCGAGGACACCGGCGACGGCGCCGACCACGACGAGCACGACCGCTGGATCGCCCGCGAGGATCTGCTGCTGCCGCTGGTCAAGGGCTACTGCTCGGAGAAGGCCTACGAACTGCTGTCGCTGTCGCTGCAGACCTTCGGGGGCTCCGGCTACACCCAGGACTACCCCATCGAGCAGTACATCCGCGACGCACGAATCGACAGCCTCTACGAGGGCACCACGGCCATCCAGGCGCTCGACCTGCTGTTCCGCAAGATCGTGCGCGACCAGGGCACGACGCTGACCTGGGTCGCCGACCAGATCCGTGCGTTCGCCAAGGCCGGCGGCGACCATGACACCTTCGCCACCGAGCGTGCCCACCTCGGCGACGCCCTCGACGAGGCCCAGGGCCACCTCGGTGTGCTCATCGGGCACGCCATGGCCTCGCAGGACGAGGCCAAGCGTGACGAGATCTACAAGACCGGGCTGCACTCGACCTCACTGCTCGAATCGCTCGCCGAGGTCGTCATCGGCTGGCTGCTGCTCCGCCATGCCGAGGTGGCAGCTGACCGGCTCGAGGTCGGAGCCGGCACGGACGAGGACTTCTACCGCGGCAAGGTCGCCTCGGCCCGCTGGTTCGCCCGCAACGTGCTGCCGAAGGCCGGGTTGCGCAAGCGCCAGGCCGAGCAGGAGGACGGCGCACTGATGGCGCTGCCGACCGACGCCTTCTAGGGGGCGGGTGAGCGCACCCCGCCCACCGATCACCCGGTGACCGGGCCGCCACCGTCAGGCGTGCTGTCGAGTCCGGATACTGTGGCCGGTCGCGTCCACCTCGGTGGGCGCCGTGCCGGTGGTTGCTTCGGCACGCAACCACCCGGGGGTTGTGAATGAGCGCAGGTTCGAAGCGTGATCGCACGGCTCGCAGCTCGAGCCGGACGGCCGCTCCACGTCGTCGGTGGCACCGGTGGCTGTTCGGGCTCCTTGTGGTCCCGGCCGTGGCCGTCGGTGCGGCCGGCCTGCTCGGCTTCTACCTAGTGTTCTCGAGCGTTCCGCTCCCCGACGACCTGACCACCACCTCGTCGGTGGTCTTCGACCGGGACGGCGAAGAGCTCGGAGGTCTGCTCGGCGAGGTCGCTCGCGAGGACGTCGCACTGGCCTCGCTGCCCCAGCACGTCCCGGCCGCCGTGCTCGGCGCCGAGGACCGCGGCTTCTTCGACCACCGGGGGATCTCGGCCCGCGGTGTGCTGCGCGCACTGTTCACCAACGTCCGCGCCGGCTCCGTCCAGCAGGGTGGCTCGACCATCACCCAGCAGTACATCAAGAACGCGACGCTCACGGCCGACCAGACCTACACCCGCAAAGTCGAGGAGGCGGCGCTCGCGATCAAGATGGAGCGGGAGTTCGACAAGGACGAGATCCTCGAGAACTACCTCAACACGATCTACTGGGGACGAGGGACCTACGGCATCGAGGCGGCCGCCCGGACCTACTTCGACGTCCCCGCCGCGGACCTCGACGTGAACCAGGCCGCGACCCTCGCCGGGATCATCGCCGCACCGGAGGCGTTCGACCCGGTGGATGCCCCTGAGCGCGCTGACCAACGACGTCGCTTCGCCCTCAACGGCATGCTGGAGATCGACGCGCTGACCGAGGCCGAGTACGACGAGCTGGTCGCCGCCGGACTGCCCGAGACCTCCGAACGGGCGGTCATCGATCAGGGCCCCAACGCCTACTACCTCGACGCGGTCCGCCGCGAGCTCGGCAGCAATCCCGCCTTCGCCCAGGGCGAGGTCTTCCGGGGGCTGCAGATCCACACCGAGCTCGACACCTCGATGCAGCTCGCCGCCCAGGAGGTGCTCACCGAGACGATCTCCGAGGGCCCGACCGACACCGGCGCGATCGTCACCGTCGACCCGGCGACCGGTGGGGTCCGGGCCCTGGCCGGCGGCCCCGACATCGACGCCCAGCAGTTCAACACCGCGGTCCGTGCGACCCGGCAGCCCGGCTCGACCTTCAAGCCGTTCACCCTCCAGGCGTTCATCGAGGCCGGCTGGTCGCCGGACTCGACCTTCCCCGCACCGGCCGAGATCGACGTCGACGACGACGCCACCGTCCGCAACTTCGGTGGGTCGAGCTTCGGTGAGCAGACCGTCCACCAGGCGACCGCCTCATCGACCAACACCGTCTACGTCCAGATGCAGGAGGAGGTCGGCCGTGAAGCCGTGATCGGCGCCGCCCGCGCTGCGGGGCTGCCCGGCGACGCCGCCGACGAGGTGTTTCGCACCGACCGCTCGGGCCCCGTGCTCACCCCGGTCGCCACGCTCACCCTGGGCGTGGCCAGTGTCACCCCCCTGGAGATGACCAGCGCCATCGGCACCTACGCCGCCGAAGGCCGCCACGTCCAGCCACGCCTGGTGACCCGGGTGGAGGACACCGACGGCCAGATCCTGTTCGAGCCCGACCCACGGGAGCGCGAGGCCATCGACACCGAGGTCGCCCGCGCCGTCACCGACGTGCTACGCGGGGTGGTCACTGCCGGCAGCGGGACGGCCGCTGCCCTCGAGGACCGTCCGGTCGCCGGCAAGACTGGCACGACCCAGGAAGGCCGCGACGTCTGGTTCACCGGCTACGTGCCGCAGCTGTCGACCAGCGTCTGGCTCGGCAACCTCGACAACTCCCCCATCGAGGCGGACAACGCTACCGGCGGCGGCATGGCCGCACCGGTCTGGCGGGAGTACATGACCCGGGCCGTCGACGGCATGGAGGTCCTCGACTTCACGGCGCCGTCACTCGAGCTCGAGCTGCTCGCGGGCGAACCCGAGGAGGAGTGCCCCGACGGCTACGAGTTCGCCGAGCCGCCGACCGAGGCCGATGAGGACGGGTTCTTCCCCGACGTGCTGGTCGACATCACCGACGAGGACGATCGTCCGTGTGTCGAGATCAAGCCTGAGCTCGACGAGTGTCCTGCCGGCTATGAGTTCGCCGACCCGCCGTCGGAACCAGACGAGCACGGGCGCATGCCCGACGTGCTCGACGAGCCCCGCGACTTCCAGGGCCGGCCCTGCGTCGAGGTGCTCGAGGAACCGGAGGAGGAACCGGAGGAGGAACCGGACGAGGACGAGGACGACGACGAGGACGACGACGAGGACGACGACAACGGCGACGACGGCGACGAGGACGACGGCGACGCAGACTGAGCGCTCCCGCCCGCGGATTCGCTCAACGCACCGCGCCGCGTTCGCGCAGCCGCTGGATCTCGGCGGGGTCGAGCCCGAGCTCGGCGAGGACCGCGTCCGTGTCGTCGCCGGGGTCGGGAGCCGAGCGGGTGACCGCACCGGGGGTGCGTGACAGCCGCGGCGCCGGCGCCGGTTGCGGGCTGCCTTCGATGTCGATGAACGTGCCCCGTGCGACGTTGTGCGGGTGGGCCGGTGCCTCGGCGAGGTCGAGCACCGGCGCGACGCAGGCGTCGCTGCCCTCGAACGCGGCGACCCACTCGTCGCGGGATCGGGAGGCGAACAGCTCGGCGAGCCGCGCCTTCTGCTCCGGCCAGCGGCTCCGGTCGTGCTGCGGCCACTGCTCCGGGTCGAGCCCGAGCACCTCGCACAGCTGCGCGAAGAACGGCGGCTCGAGCGCTCCGACGGCGATGAACCGACCGTCAGCACACCGGTAGGTGTCGTAGTAGGGGGCGGCACCATCCAACAGGTTGCTGCCCCGATCCGTCGACCACGCCCCGATCGCCAGCAGCCCGTGCAGGAACGCGGTCAGGGACGCGGCGCCGTCGACCATGGCGGCGTCGACGACCTGGCCCTCGCCGGAGCGATCACGCTCGAGCAGCGCAGCCATCACACCCAGGGCCAGGAACGCACCGCCGCCCCCGAAGTCCGCGAGGTAGTTGATCGGTGGTGGCGGGGGCTCGTCCGGCCGTCCGATGGGGTGCAGCGCGCCTGCGATCGCCGCGTAGTCCAGGTCGTGACCCGCTCGGGGCGCCATCGGGCCGTCCTGCCCCCATCCGGTCATGCGTGCGTAGATCAGTCGGGGGTGGTCGGAACGCAGCTCGTCGGGGCCAAGGCCCAGCCGCTCGGTCACCCCGGGCCGGAATCCCTCGACCAGCACGTCGGCGGCGGCCACCAGGCGACGAACCGTCGCCAGCCCCTCGGCGTCCTTGAGATCCACGGCGATGGAGCGGCGGTTGCGCGACAGCCCGACCATCGACGCTGCCGCCTCCGGCTGATCCACGCTGGCCACCCGGTCGACCCGGATCACCTCGGCACCGAGGTCGGCCAGCAGCATCACCCCGTACGGAGCGGGCCCGATGCCCGCGAGTTCGACGATGCGGATCCCGGCCAACGCTCCCGACACCCCGCCTGCTCCTAGTGCTCGCGCAGGTCGACGACCGTGCCGCCGGCCACCGCGTCGTCGTCCAGCAGCGCCCACAACCGGCGCGCAGCGTCGAGCGGATCGGCGAGGGCTCCCTGCTCGTGGAGTTGCTCGAAGCGGTCCACCTGCGGGAAGTCGGTCGGATCACTCTGGCGGATCGCCTCCTGCATCGGCGTCGCCACCACGCCCGGCGCGACCGAGAGCACGCGCACGCCACCGCGTGTGGCCTGCTCGGCCCCCACCACGCGCACCCACTGGTCGATGGCCGCCTTCGCCGCGCCGTAGGACGACCAGCCGGGGTAGGCGCTGCGGGCCGCGCCCGAGGACAGCAGCACCAGCTCACGTCGCGCCCCGACGCCACTGACGGCGGCGAGGACGTGATGACCGATGACCTGTCCCGCAGCGGAGTTCACCAGCACGTTGCGCGTGTAGGCGGCGCCGTCCACCTCCCCGGCGAAGCCGATCGGATCGAGCGTCCCAGCCGCGTGCACGACCGTGATCCGCTTCCAGCGACGTTCGGCGACCCGGGCGGCGACCGCCGCACCGACCGCCGGCCAGCTGGCCGGCTCAGCGAGATCGGCCCGCACGTGGTCGTCGACCCCGTCCGGCGGGCCGGATCGGCTGATGTCCACCCGGAACGCTCCGTCGGGCGCGCTGCCGAGCAGTGCACGACCGAGCCCGCTCGAGCCGCCGGTGACCATCACGAGAGTGTCCATGCCCGTGCAGCGTAGGGGCTGGCTCACCGCACGCCCCATCCGAGTCGGTGGAGCCGGTCGAGGAACCGCCGCACGCTGCGGTTGAACCGCTGCGACGCCTGCTCGGGAAACGCGTGGCCCATGCCCGAGTAGCGTTCGAGTCGGGCAGCGGACAGGCCGTCGGCGAGCGCCACCGTCGCCGCCGGAGCGACCACCCGGTCCCGGTCGCCGAGGAGGACCAGGGCGGGTGCCACCACCGCGTCCAGGCGCCCGCGCGCATCATGGGTCGCGCACGCCTGGGACAGCGCACGGTGCCGCGCGACCAACTCCGGTCGAGGCGGGTCGGGGGGCGCGGCGGCGAGCAGGTCGAGCTGCTGGTCACGGGCCGAGCCGGTGAACGACATCTCGATCGCATCGCGCGCGAAGCCCTGGTGGTCACCACCGACCACCAGCTCCTCCCACCGTCGCAGCACACCGCGCAGGCGGTCGTCGGCGGCCGCCGTGGTCGCCGACAGCACGAGTCCGGCCACCAGGTCCGGCCGGTCCGCGGCCAGGTGCAACGCCACCATGCCGCCCATCGAGTGCCCCACCAGCACGGCGGGCCGGTCCAGCAGCGCATCCAGTGCTGCGGCGGCGTCCGTGGCCAGGACGCGGGTAGTCAGCGCTCCGGTCGCCGGCAGGCGATGGGAGAGCACCAGCCCGCGGTAGCCGGTCATCGGCACGGGCACGTGCCGGAACAGCCGTCGTGCTGCCGGCTCGGTCACGGGTGCCAGCCCGTCGCTCAGCCCCGGCACCACCACGACGGGTGGGCCGGCCGCCGCACCCACCTCGAGGACAGCGAGCTCGACGTCGCCGCTGGCGACGCGGTACGGCGGGGACGGCTCGTGGCAGATCTGCCTGGCTCCCGGGCTGCCGTCGCGGCATGTCGAGCGGAGTCGGACGCTACCCGTGACGAGCAGCCGCGGCCGAGCCGGCTGCCGCCGGGCGGATGGGTACGGTCGCCCACGACACGGAGGCAGGTGGTGGACGACGTACCCACGAACCGGCGCTGGGCGCTGGCGCTCGGTGCGCTGACGCTGTTGGCTGCGTCCGGCGTCGGACTGGGCGCGCTCGGCTTGTGGCTCGTGACCGAACAGCGTCCGTCAGCCACGATCACCGCGGTGTCCGACGGCGTCGCCTACCAGGGGGCCTCGACCGACGGCTACACGGTGTGGGACCGCAACGACGATGGACAGCCGGTGCGGTGGGACCCGTGCCGGCCGGTCGAGTTCGTGATCGCACCGGACGGCTGGCCCGTGGGCACGCGCACCGATCTCGAGCTGAGCATGGACCGGCTCGCTGCGGCCAGCGGCCTCGAGCTGTCGATCGTGGGCGAGACCGACGAACGTCCCAGTGGGACGCGCCTGCCGTACCAGCCGGAGCGCTACGGCGAACGCTGGGCGCCGGTGCTCGTGGCATGGAGCCGACCGGGCGAGTCCGGCCTCGGTCTGCGCGACGTCGACCGTGGTCTGGCGGCCCCCGTCGCCGTCGGTGCGGACGGCGACCGCTCGCTCGTCTCCGGGCAGGTGGTGTTCAACGCCGAGCGTGACGATCTGGAGCCCGGGGCCGCCGACCGTGCGACCTCGTGGCGCTCGACGATGCTGCACGAGCTCGCACACCTGCTCGGACTCGGCCACGTCCAGGACGAGGACGAGCTGATGTCGACCTTTCCGGGGGAGGGCCCGGTCGAGCTCGGCCCAGGCGACCGACGCGGGCTCGCCGCGGTCGGCGCTGAGCTCGGCTGCCGCCCACCACCGCCCGCGCAGCCCGTCGAGGTGTCCCCCGGCGGATGATCAGCTGGGCAGCTGCCCGCCGGCCCCGGTCACACCACCGTCGACGGGCAGGATCACCCCGGTCACCCACGAGGCCGCATCGGAGAGCAGGAAGGTCACTGCGCGGGCGACGTCCTCCGGCTCACCGAGTCGCTGGAGCGGATGCCGCTGCGCAGCGGCCTGCTCGTCGGCGCTCCAGAGCAGCTCGGAGAGCCGGGTGCGCACGATCGCCGCCGCGACGGCGTTGACCCGCACGGTTGGACTCAACTCGTGGGCGAGTTGACGCGTGAGGTGGTGCAGCGCCGCCTTGGAGATGTTGTAGGCGCCGATGACCGGACTCGGGGCGATGCCGCCGACCGACCCGATCGCGACGATCGAGCCACCGCCGTCGCGCATCGAAGCGTGCCAGGCGTGACGGGCCCACAGCAACGGCGCACGCAGGTTGACCTCCCAGGTCTTGTCGACCGCGCCCATGTCCACGTCCACCAGCGGCCCCGCCGACGGGTTCGTGCCGGCGTTGAGCACCAACAGGTCGCACGATCCGAAGGTGTCGACCGCCGTGCCGACGGCCTGTTCGATGTGCCCCTCGTCAGCGGCGTTGCCCGTCACCGCCACCGCCCGATCGCCGAGCTGCTCGGCCAGCGGTTCGAGGGTGTCGGGCTTGCGTCCCGTCACGACCACGCCGGTGGCGCCGCTGGCCAGCAGCTCGGCCGCGATCGCCTCGCCGATGCCACGGCTGGCGCCGGTCACAACTGCGACCCGGCCGTCGACCCGTGCCTCCATTCCTGCCACTCCCGTGTCGTCGCCGGCCGTGGAACCTAGCGGCCCACGGGCAGGAGGCCGAGCCGGTCGGCGACCTGCCGACCGCGTCGACACCGGTCGCGCAAGCGCCGGTCAGCCCGCGGCGCGCTCGATCTCCCGCGCCAGCGCAAGGTCCTTCTCGGTGACACCACCGGCGTCATGGGTGGTCAGGGTCACCGACACGGTCGAGTAGACGTTGGTCAGCTCGGGGTGGTGGTCGGCCGCGTCGGCCGCGTCGGCGACACGGTTGATGAACTCGATCGCCTCGCGGAAGCCACCGAAGCGGTACTCCCGGTGGATCGCGTCGTCGCCCAGCGTCCAGCCGGGCAGTCCGTCCAGGGCCTCATGGATGGCAGACGGCTCCAGGATGCTCATGATCGTGCGCTCCTTGGTCGCGTCACGTGACGGCCCCCGGTCGGGAGGCCTAGCGTGGCCTGGTGACGAGCGGGTCGGTCAGCAGTTGGCGACCGAGCCACCGACCGTGGCGGGCGCCGATCCCATGGTGACCGCTGTCCCGCGCCACGTCGAGCCCGCAAAGGATCCCCGTGCATCCCGACGACGCCCGCCAGTTCCTGACCGAGCACCACCATGCGGTCATGCACACCTACCGCGAGGACGGCAGCCCCCAGCTCTCACCGGTGGCTGCGACCGTCGACGCGGACGGCCGCGCGATCGTGTCCACCCGCGAGACCGCCGTGAAGGTCGTCAATCTCGGCAACGATTCCCGCACCTCGCTGTGCGTGTTCACCGAGGCCTTCTTCGGCCCTTGGATCCGAATCGACGGCCACGCCGAGGTCGTGCCCCTCCCGGACGCGATGGAACTGTTGATCGACTACTACCGAAGGATCAGCGGCGAGCATCCCGACTGGGACGACTACCGCGCGGCGATGGAGGCCGAGCGTCGCGTCGTGGTGTGCATCGACATCCACTCCGCCGGCCCGGACGTCGCCGGCTGACCTGGAACGAACTTCGCGATACCGTTCCACCCGACGTGGCAGGACCGGCTGCCCACCGCAGACCCGGAGGCGTGGTGCGCACCTCACCGTTCAGCGACGAACACGAGCAGCTGCGCACCTCGATCCGCCGGTTCGTCGTCGACGAGCTCGCACCGCACGCGCGGGACTGGGAGGCGGACGGCTGGATCGCCGACTGGGTGTGGCTACGGATGGGCGAGCTCGGCCTGCTCGGACTGAGCGTCCCCACGGCGTGGGGCGGCCAGGGCGGCGACTACTGGTCGAGCGTGGTGCTCGCCGAGGAGCTGCCGCGGTGCGGCTCGGGGTCGCTGCCGATGGCCATCGCCGTCCAGACCGACATGGCCACCCCGCCGATCCTCAAGTTCGGCACTGACCAGCAGCGACACGACTACCTCACCCCCGCCGTGCGCGGCGAGAAGGTCGCCGCCATCGGCATCAGCGAGCCCGACGCCGGATCGGACGTCCGCTCCATCCGCACGCGGGCACACCGGCACGACGACGGCTGGGTGCTCGACGGCGCGAAGCTCTACATCACCAACGGGGTGCGCGCCGACTTCGTGACGATGGTGGTACGCACCGCCGACGCCACTGCCGACGACCCGTGGGGTGGACTGTCGCTGTTCCTCGTCGACACCGACCGGGACGGCTTCGTGGTCGCCGAGAAGCTCGACAAGGTCGGCATGCGTGCCTCCGACACCGCCCTGATCCACCTCGACGGTGTCCACCTGCCGGAGGGAGCGCTGCTCGGGGAACTCCATCACGGCTTCAAGCAGATCATGTGGCAGCTCCAGGGCGAGCGGCTGATCGGGGCCATCGGCAGCGTCGCCTCGGCTCAGCTCGCGTTCGACGACGCCGTCGCCTACGTGCGACAGCGCGAGGCGTTCGGTCGCACCGTCGCCGACTTCCAGGTCACCAAGCACACCCTTGCCGATCTCGCGACTCGGATCGAGGCGACCCGGGCGCTGGTCTACGAGGCCTGTGACGCCTGGAACCAGGGCAGCTACGACACCGAACGCATCGCGGTCGCCAAGCTCGTGGCCGCGCAGCTCGGATTCGACGCCGCCGACACCGCCCTGCAGCTGCACGGCGGCCACGGCTACAGCGCGGAGCTCGATGTCGAGCGCGGCTGGCGTGACGCCCGGCTCAGCCGGATCGGCGGCGGCGCTGACGAGGTGCAGCGCGAGATCATCGCAAAGCACCTCGGCCTGTGAGCCCACCACTGGCACCCGTCGCCGGGAGGCCGGACCCCCCGATGAGAAGGACGTGGCCGTGAGCACCGCCGACCTCTCGCCCACCACCACGGCCGACGGACCGACACTGCCGCTGTTCCGCCCTGAGCACGACCAGCTGCGTGCCAGCGCCCGGGCATTCGTCGACCGCGAGATCGTTCCCCACGTCGAGGACTGGGAGCGCGAACGCGACTTCCCCCGCGAGCTGTTCGGCCGGGCGGGTGACGCCGGCTTCCTCGGACTGCGGTTCCCCGCCGACGTCGGCGGCTCCGGTCCGGACCTGCTCGCCCAGGCGGTGTGGATCGAGGAACTCGCCCGCAGCCTGGCGGGTGGGGTGGCGGCGGACCTCGGCGCGACCACTGACCTGGCCGCGACCTACGTCGACGCCGCAGGGACCGACGAACAGCGCCACCGGCACCTGCCCGGTCTGCTCGCCGGCACGCGGCTCGGGGCGCTGGCGATCACCGAACCGGGGGCCGGCTCGGACGTGGCCGGGATCGCCACACGGGCGCGCCGCGACGGCGACCAGTGGGTGCTGGACGGCACCAAGGTGTTCATCACCAACGGCGCCCGGTGCGACGACGTGGTGGTGGCAGCCACGGTCGCGCCGGACGACGGTGCACCCACCGACGACCCGCACGACCGGATCACGCTGTTCCTGGTGCCGACGCAGGCGGCGGGCGTCTCGCGTCGACGGATGCCGATGCTGGGCTGGCGGAGCTCCCACACCGGGGAGCTCACTTTCGACGCGGTGCGCGTGGGCGACGACCGGCGGCTCGGTGACATCGGCAGCGGCTTCACCCACATCACGGCTGCGTTCGCCTGGGAGCGGCTGGCGATGTCGCTCGGGGCGGTCGCCGCCGCTCAGCGCACCCTGGAGCTCGGCATCGACTACGCCAGGCAACGCGAGGCGTTCGGACGGCCGATCGCCCGCTTCCAGGTGTGGAAGCACCGGTTCGCCGACTGTCACGCGTCGATCGTCACCGGCAGAGCGCTGACCCGCAGGGCCCTGCGACTGGTCGTCGCACAGGCCGAGGGGGACCCGGTGGACCCCACCGAGGTGGTGCGTACGGTGGCGATGGCCAAGCTCCACACCCAGCGGTTGGCCTTCGACGTCGCCGACGAGTGCCTGCAGGTCCACGGCGGCGCCGGCTACATGATGGAGTACCCCATCCAACGCGCGTGGCGCGACGCCCGCCTGGGTCCCATCGGCGGCGGCACCGACCAGATCATGCGCGGCATCATCGCGCGCACGCTCGGCCTGTGATCCACGCCGCCGAACCCTGCGAGACCTCCGTGCCGGTTCCGTCCTTCCACCGTCGTGACCATCGTGATCTGTCAGCCCTCGAGCTGCGCTGCCGCGACCGTCCGGGACACGTCACCGCCCGCCTCGATGCCCTGCTGCCGCGCCATGGCACGGTCCTGGAGGTCGGTGGGAGCGCCGGGGAGACAGCGGCACGACTGGCGACCGACACACGCCATGTGGTGACGTTGGAACCGTGGGCTGCGACGCACCGGCGGGCCACGCGCCACCCTCAGGTCTCCCGGCTCGCTGGCGAACCGGGCGCCCTGCCGCTGGCCGACGGTGCGGTGGACGCCGCCTACGCGACATGGGCCTACTTCCTGCCGTCGCGGCGGGACCCGTCGCGCGGGTTGTCGCAGCTGCACCGGGTGGTGCGGCCCGGTGGCCGGATCGCGATCGCGGTCGACGCTGGTGGCGACGGGCTCACCTCACTGGGTGTGACGGGCGAGGACCTGACGTGGTTCACCGACCGGGGCTTCGACATCGAGGTGGTGGACACCGCCTTCGGACTGGACGGCGAGGACCGCCGGGCCGCCCGGAAGCTGCTCGCCCACCTCCTCGGTGGCGCCTCGGCCCTGCCCGATCCCCTGCCGACCTCATTGGGGCACCGGGTCGCGATCGCCACCACCGACTCGTCCGGTCCCCCAGCGGTCCGTGTCCGGGGCATGCGTGTGAACGAGGCGCCACGCGTCGGCGCGATCACGCTGGACGGCTACGACGCCTACGGCGAGATCGTGGGGGACTACCGGGACTTCCTCGGCGACCCGCTCGCGCGGCTGGAAGGCTGCACCTCCCTGCTCGTCGCCGAGCTCGACGGCGAGGTGGTGGGCACCGTCACCTTCGTGCTGCCGGGCGATGCCCAGTGGGAGGGCCGCCCGACCCCGGACGGTGATGCCGGTTTCCGTGTGCTGGCCGTCGCCCGTGGGCACGAGGGCCGTGGCATCGGGCGACGGCTGGTGCAGGCGTGCGTCGACCGGGCCCGCGAACGCGGCTGTCACCGCATCTTCATCGTGTCGATGGCGTGGATGGACCGTGCGCACCGCCTCTACGAGCGGTTGGGGTTCGTGCGGCGGCCGGATCTGGACGTGCGCTTTCCTGGGGGCCACGGCTACGTGTTCACCCGTGACCTCAGCGACGAGGCGCCCACGCGGTTCTCGCCCGCGGGCCCCGTGCCCTCCGAGATCCCGTGGTTCGCCGACGTCTGGTCCTGACCCCGCCGTCGCTCCCGGTCAGGACATGGCGGCCAGCTGCCGCAGCGCCGCGATGGCCAACGGGAACAGCACGGCCAGGCCGAGCGCCGCGATCACGGTCATCAACAGCCATCGGCCGGTGCGCGGTGGGCCGTCCAGTTCGACGAAGCGGGTCTCCTCGTCCTCCAGCGGCTGCGCCGCCAGCCGCGCGTCCTCGACCGGACGCGACACGGGGCCCGCTGCCGCAAGCGCCTCGGCCGGCGGCGGGGGCGGACCGTTCGGATCGGGCAACAGTGGGGGCTGCGTGCCCGCCGCACCGACCGGCTCCGCGGTGGGTTCGACCACCCGGGTCGGCGGCGAGAGCCGGTGGGTTCCCTGCGACGCAGCGTCGTCTGACACGCCGGCGTCGCTGCGGGCGGCGATGACATCGGCGACGATCCGTGCGGCCACGTCGGTCGGCGAACTGAACAGCCCGACCGGCTCGTGCGGTGCCGACGACGTCGCCGGCTCGTCCAGTCCATCCGGTCGGTCGGACGCCGGGCGCTCGGCGAACAGCTGATCGGGGAATGCTGCCTCCAACGCGTCCGCACCGACCTCGGTGTCGGGGTCGGTGTCGGGGTCCTGCGCGCTGACACGGTCGTTCGGTCCGGGCTGCGCGGCAGGCTCCTCCTCGGCTGCCGGCGCCGACTCCACGGGTCCGGGCGCGGCTGCCGGCGCCGACTCCACGGGTCCGGGCGCGGCGGTCACCGCCGGCGCGGCATCGAACACCGCGGCGACGATGCGTCGGGCCGCCGTCCGTGCCGGGGTCTCCGGCGCTTTCGCGGCGCGCCTGAGCTCCGGCTCGGTCGTCGGCGACCGCGTGCGTGGGGCGGCCCGATCGACCCGGTAGTCACCTTGCACGCGCACGGCCTCGTCGACGATCCGACGCGCGGCCTCGCGGGCGTCGATGGACACGGTCAGCCTCCGCGAAGAGACGGGCTCGTCGGCCGCACCGGCGGGACGGACCAGCACATGATATGTGCCAACCGGGTGCCGGCCCAGGGCCGTTCGCACAGGTCGACAGCTCCTGCCGGGCCCGCAGGCTGGCCACCCGGTGCCGCTAGGCTCGAGGTCGATGTGTGGACGCTTCCTGCTGGTGTCATCGGTGGAGCAGCTCGCTGAGCGCTTCGCGGTCGACGAGGTGCGCACCGACGGACGCCCACCGCGCTACAACGTCGCACCGTCGACCGAGGTCTACGCGATCATCGAGGACGATGCCCGGCGGCTCGGCACGCTGCGCTGGGGGTTCGTCCCTCCCTGGGCCAAGCAACTCAAGGGCAGCCCGCAGCCGATCAACGCGCGGGTGGAGACGGTGGCGACCTCGCGGATGTTCGCGCCGAGCTTCAAGCGCAAGCGCTGCCTGGTGCCGGCCGACGGCTTCTACGAGTGGCAGGCGCGCGGCGACGACCAGCGCAAGCGGCCCTACCACATCACCGACCCGGACGGGGCGCCGCTGGCGTTCGCGGGGATCTGGGCCAGCTGGCGCGACCCCGGCGAGCCCGACCACTCCCCGCTGTTCTCCGCGGCGATCGTCACGACCGATGCCCGGGGCGAGATGGCCAACCTGCACCACCGCATGCCGCTGATTCTTCCGAGCACGCTGTGGGCCGACTGGCTGACGGCATCCGAGGACGACGCCCCTCACCTGCTGGACACGGTCCAGGCGTTGCCACCTCCACGGCTCACCGCGACACCGATCAGCGACCGGGTGAACTCGGTACGCAACGACGGACCGGAGCTGCTCGAGCCTGCCACGGTCGACTGAGCTCCCGGGGGTGCATCGCCGGGTCCGACCCCGAGCGGATGCGGGGCGGTCGACCGGGGCACCACCGGTGGTGTGGCGGCTAGCCGGCTTCCTGGATCGCAGCGGCGAGGGCCTCGATCGACTGCAGACCCATCATGCCCTGATCGCCCACGATGAACGCCGGCGTTGCCTGGACGCCCAGCTGACGGGCCTGCTCGAGGTCACGGCGCACGGCCAGTTCCAAAGCTGGGTCGTCGAGGTCCTGCTGGAACCGGTCGGTGTCCAGACCGGCACGGTCCGCGGCGGCGGCGACCGCCTCGGGTGCCGGATCGGCGCCGTGGCTGAACACCTCCTCCTTGAACTCCCAGAACCCGTCCTGGAGCTCGGCGGCGCGGCCGGCGACCGCCAGGTCCATCGCGCCGGGGCCCTGGAGCGGCAGGTCGTGCCACACCAGCCGGACCTCGCCGGTCTCCACGTAGCGCTCGACCAGCTCCGGCTCGACCTGCTGGTCGTGCTGCTGGCAGTACGGACACAGAAAGTCGCTGTAGAGCGTGACCGTGACCGGCGCGTCGTCCGCGCCGAGCGACGAGCGCGGCACCTCGTCGGCGGCGACCAGCGTCCCCGCGTCACCGTCGGCGGCCGAGCCCCCACCACTGCCGCTGAACAGCGCCGCGCCGACCGCGAGGCCGATGAGCAGCCCGAGCAGGCCGGTGAACAGCGGACTCAATGCCCCGCTGCCCCGCGACGCGGATGCGGCGTCCGCGCCGGCCGTCGCCACTGCGGTGCCGTGCTGGTGGTCTGTCACCCCGCCCTCGATCCGATTGCTCAGCTGCGAGGCAAGGTACCCGGCCGCCTGGTGGCTTCCGGACCGACACCGCGGCTGTGCCCGGTCGTGCTGCGTGCGCGCGGGGCCGCCAGGTCCTCACGCACCTCGTGGCTGAGCCGCTCGGCATCGCGTGCTCGTGCCGACAGACCGAGGCCGTCGAGCGCGGCGCCACCGACGTGCAGCCCACGCGCACCGGCCGCCTCCAGCGCGAACCGGATGCGGTCGACACGAGCACGGTGGCCGACGTCGTACTGCGAGAGTGCACCGTCCCACCGTATGACCCGGCGTTCACGTGCGGGGCGTCGCAGACGCAGGGCCCAGCGGACCTCGGCGTCCACCCGTGTCGCCAGCGTGGCGTCGTCGAGCGCCAACGCCGACGGATCGTCCACCCGCCCGACCGAGGCACGCACCACGAAGGTGTCGCCAGCGTGGTGCGGCCACTTGCGCGAGCTGACGGTGATGGCCTTGACCAACCTGCCCTCGGACCGCGGGACGAGGACCCCCGAACCGGCGGGGGCGTCCACCGCGTCAGCGGGGTCGTAGGCGAGCGCGACGACCCCGACCGACGCCGTGGAGATCCCGGCCAGCTCGCGGGCGGCCTCTGGCACGGTGGCGGCGAGGAGGCTGGCCGCCACGGGTGCGGGCGTGGCGACCACGACCGCGTCCGCCGCGTCCACGCGGCCGTCGAGCTCGAGCTGCCACCGGCTCCCGGCCGCGGTCACGGCGTGCACGGGCGCCCGGGTTCGCACGCGGGTGCCGAGCTCGTCCGCCAATCGGTCCACCAGCCGTCCGAGGCCCCCACGCAGGGTGACGAAGACCGGCCGGTCGTCACCCGCGCTGTGGTCACGGTGGGCGCGCAGGCCGAAGGTGAGCGAACGGTGCTGCTGCGCTGCGGCCCACACCGGCCCGATCGTCGCCTCGGCTGACAACCGCTCGGGGTCACCGGCGTACACCCCACCGAGCAACGGCTCGACCAGCCGCTCCACGACGGCCCGCCCGAAGCGCTCGCCCAGCAGGTCGGCCACGCTGCGGTCGCCGGCGACCGTCCGACGCGGCAGCAGTGGCTCGACCGCCGCGCGGACCAGTTGGCCGGGGGTGAGCACGCGACTGCGGACCAGCCCCCGGACGTCGGTCGGCACCCCCATCACCGTGCTCTGCGGCAGCGGCCGCAGGCGTCCGTCGATCCACAGGTGGACCTGCCCGGTCGCCGGGCTGACCAGGTCCGCGTCGCCGAAGCCCAGGTCGCGGGCGAGCCGCTCGCCCTCCGGCTGGCGGGCCAGCAGCGCGTCGGCGCCGACGTCGACGGGGCGACCGGCCAGCTCGATCGTGTGGATCTGGCCACCGAGTCGGTCACCGGCCTCGTAGACGACCACATCGCCGGCGTCGGACAGTCGCCAGGCGGCGGCGAGCCCGGTCAGCCCGCCGCCGATGACCGCGATGCGCGGGTGGTTCATGCGCCACTCGTGCGGTCGGCGTCGTCAGGACCGTCGAAGCGGGAGGGGGTGTCCGGACCGGACGATCCGCCGACCCCGCCGTCCAGCTCGTGGTCGGCGACGGTGGCGACCACCTCGGTGAGCAGGTCCAACTGGGTGGCGCGGCCGAGGTCCGCGGTCGTCAGTCGGACCCCCAACTCCTCTGCGGTCGCCAGCAACGCCGCGTCGCCTCCGGTCCCGGGCGCGACCGGGCACTCGACGACGTCGCGGCGACCGTGGGCATCGATGAGCGCCCGCAGCGCAGCCACCGCCGTGGGTGTGCGGGTGGTCCCGCGCCAGGCGATCGTCACCGAGGCCGGCTCGACCCGCTCGCCGACCGCCGCGGCGACCTCACGCAGGAACGTCGCGTCGCCGGGCTCCAGGTCCGGGCCAGGGTCGGGTGCGGTCACGAGCACGTGGGCTCCACCGCTGGCGCCCGGCGCGACCGCCTGGGCGAGCTGCTCGTGCAGCGCCGGGAGCGCGTGCCAGGACACCACGCCGGTGTAGGCCGGCAGCTCGGCCGAGCCGCGGGCGTGGAGCTCCGGCTCGACCGGCCACGGCACCGTCGCGACCCCAACGACCAGGTCGACGTCTGCTCCCAGTCGCCGACAGACGTCGAGGTGGTCGGCAACCGTCGTGGCGGCGACCGTCACGCCGGCCATGGGCCTCGACCAGCGACCGCAGCGCGTCGACCGCCGTCGGCGTGCGCGTGGTCCCGCGCCAGGCGATCGACGCCGACGCCGGCGTGACCAGCTCGCCGACCGCCGCTGCGACCTCCC
>SKSM01000061.1 GCA_007122985.1 Nitriliruptoraceae bacterium
CCGCTCCGAAGTGCGGTCCACGGCGGCCAGGTCGTCCCAGGTGACCTGGACGGAGGGGTCGAGGTGGGCGAGCCAGCGCAGCGCAGCCGTCCCACCGACCCGACGCACCAGGTCGAGCTGCTCGTCCACCGGCCAGCGGCCGTTGGTCAGGATCGCCTCATCGACGACCGGTTCGTCGAGCGCCACGAGGACCCCTCGATCCGACTTCGCAGGCACGTTGCGCCGCACGAGTGCAGCCACCACCTCGGGACGGCGCTCACCGGTAGTCCCTACGACATGCCGGACGGTGCGAGCCGACAGCTTGCGGTCGGCCAGTGCCAGAGCGACGTCGTGATGCGGCCGCGCACCGGGGAGGAAGACGCGTCGGATGACCGTGTCGGGCAACCGCGAGCGACGAGACAGAGGCGCGATCAAGGGCCGTTGTTCCGCGGCGGCAAGCAGCGCCGCGACCGAGAGCGGCGCGTGGTGGATGATCGCAGCAAGACCTGCCGGCACCTCGGTCATCAGCTCGCCTCCAGATAGTTCACCAACGTCCCGCCCAGTGTACATGACGGAATGTGACTGTCAATGCCCGTTAGTGACTAGGAGGTTCAGCGCCTCATCACCGACCTCCTCGAGCATCCGGGCGAGGTCGACCGGCAAGGACGCGCGCGCGACAGCCGGATCGGTGCTCCTACCCTGGCTCCCTCCGGGCGATGTCGCCAGTGCGAGAAGGGTCTCCGCCGCCGACCACACCCGGACTCCGTCGATGCCGTACCCAAGCCCGGCGGGCAACTCGCCGGTGAGCGGCAACGGCAGTCCGAGCATCGCGTTCTGGATGTGCGCGAGACGGTGACGGGCGAAGCGCCAACGTCGGTCGATGCGACGGACCCGCTCGCTCTTCCACCGTGCCATCCAGTGGCACCCGGCGGCGTCGTCGCGGTAGGGCTCGCGGTGCATCCTTCGGTACAGCAGCACCGACGCGGCGACGGCTGTGCGCGAGAGAACACGGCCGGTCACGACCTCGCGGCATCGGGCCAGGGGATCCGGCAAGCCGTCGGCGGCGATCAGGTCCTCGACCTGCCGGGGGGACGGCCCGTCTTCCCAACGAAGCCTCGGGAGCGGTGGGGACGAACCGAACGGCTCCGCCAGGTCGGTGACGGCGAGGAAGGGCTGGTCCGGCCAGGCAGCGAAACGCAGCGGGACCGTCAAGGGGTGCGGTCCGTCGATGCCGACCTCGATCAGCCCGTGGGTGCCGTCCCTACTGCTCAGACGTCGAGGTAGCTCGCCGACCCGATCGAGCGGTTCGATCCCGGACATGGCTGCCAGCGTCCCCAGCCGACGCACCACCGGCCGCCACGATGCCGGCCGGTCGAGCACGACCGGACGGGTGGTCGGCAGCAGCGATGCGAGCGCCTTCGCCCGGCGCCGGAGCACCTCCGGTGAGGTGCTCAGCCCCGGGAGCTGTGGCGGCCCGTCGTCGGGGAGCGGGAACCTGCGCAGGTCGTCCACGAGCCACCCGGCCAGCCTCTCCGCCCTACCTGCCGGCGCACCCCCGGTGTCCTGACCGTGCAGTTCCATGGCGGCGAGCACCACTGCCGCAAGCACCGGTCGGGACAGGCGGCGTTCGAGGCGAACGCCGTCACGTTCCAGCCTGGCCCGATCGATCCCGGCCGCAGCCAGGTGCTCGACCACATCCAGCCGGGCAGGGCCGTCCACCCACCTGAGAACATCGCCCGCCTGGTCGAACTGCGCGGTCGGCCACCGCGTTCGACACACTCGCGTCGCCGCCTGGATGACGCTGTTGCCGCCGGTCCGCGCCATCGCTACGCGACCTCGGCATCGGAGGCCGGTAGCCCTTCGCCGTTTCCGGCGACGGTCCGCAGTATCCGGAGCAGCGCCGTCCGCCGCGGTCCCCCGCCTCGCACGAGCGCTAGCCGATGGTTGGGATGCAGGGCCGCCAGCAGCTGCGCGACCGCTGCGTGCGACCGCTGCAGCGATGCCGGTTCCGCCCTCTGGAGCGCGCCCAGCACCGCGAGCTGGGTCCGAGCGTCACCTCTCCCCAGCCGGGCGAGTACTCCGTCGAGGTCAGCGAGCAGCGCAGTCAGACCGAGAAACTCGTCTCCTCGCAGGCGACGCCGGAGCGCGGCGACGGGGACCGGGACCCGTTCCCCCGCCAGCATCGGAAGGCCGAGCTCTGGATCCAGGCCGGCATCGTGCAGCGAGAGCATCCGCTCCAGCCCACGCGGCGAGACGAGGGTCCGAGCCGCGTCATCGAGGTCCTCGGCGCGCCAGTCGAGGAAGACCGGTGCGGTGTCCGGGAAACGTGCGAGGAGGATCTCGCGCCAGGGAAGATCGTCCTCCCCGACCTCGATGGTCGCGGTGAACCTCGACGCCTGGGCAACGTCGATGCGGCCGGTGTCGAGGTGGAGACCCCCGACCTCGGCCGGGTTGTCGAGCGCGATGACGGCCCGGCAGCCGGGCAGGGGCCGGCCGGCGATCGACAGCTCGTTGACCAGCTCCATCGCGGCCGAGGCGGCGTCGGGCTGGGCGCGCGAGAA
>SKSM01000209.1 GCA_007122985.1 Nitriliruptoraceae bacterium
AAGCCGAGCAGCTGCTGCGCTCGTCGGTGCCGCGCCGCCAGCGGCTGCTCGCACCGGTCCGCACCGCCGGCATCGCGTTGCGGCGCGGCCGTGACCGGCTCACCGGGTGGTGGCAGTCGGGTCGCTAGGCCGGTCGTTCGGTCGGTCGTTCGGTCGGTCGTTCGGTCCTCGACCGCGGCGCCGATGTGATCAGGTGCGCTCGTCGGGTGGCACCGAGACCTGCTGCTCGTCGTCCCTGCGTGTCAGGCCGCGAGCGCCGAGCACGATCGCACCGAGCAGCAGCAGCAGCCCCCCACCGCCGAACGCGTACTGCCAGGCGCTCTCGACGAAGCCGATCATCGCCAGCGAGAGCACCCCGATGATCGCGCACACCATCGCCAGACGCAGCCGCAGCGTGCGGGTGAGCGACCGGGGCCCGCGCCGGGTCTTGGCCGCGAAGCGGGGGTCCTCGGCGGCGAGCTGACGCTCGATCTCCGCGAGGACGTTCTCCTCGTGTTCGGATAGGGCCATGGGCTCCACCGAGCTCGGCTGCTGTCTTGAGCGTATCCAGCGACCCGGGGTGATGCGACCCCCCTTCCGGCCGCGCGCGCCCGCGGCGGTCGCAGCGAGCGAACGGCGCGCTCGACCCGTCCAGCCCGCAGCCGGCTCCGTGTGATGTCCCGGTCGCGGCGCCAGGACACCGCCGCGCGCCCCGCGACACCGCCCGCACCGCGCGCGGGGCAACCTGTCCGGATCAACCGGACGACCCGCCCCGGCCAGCCCACGACCGGCTCCACGACCGGCTCCACGACCGGCTCGACGACCGGCTCGACGACCGGGTCAACGACCGGTGAACACCGGATCACGCCCCGCCATCCGTGCCTGGACCGCCTCCTGGAAGTCGTGGCCGGCCATGACCGTCAGCTGGGTCGCAGCCTCGGCGGCGAGCGCGCTGCGCCGATCGCGCTCGAGGTTCTCGCGCAGCAGCCGCGGCAGGTGACGCAGCGCGGCGGGACCGGCCGCGAGCCGTGCGGCCAGCGCGTGCGCAGCGTCCTGCGCGCCATCGTCGGGAAGGTCGAGCTCGGCGAGGCCGATCGCGCGCGCCTCGTCCGCCTCCACCTGCCTGGCCGAGAGCACCAGCTCGGTCGCCCGACCGAGCCCGACCAGCCGGGGCAGTCGCCAGGTGGCACCGAGGTCCGGCACCAGCCCCCAGGTGGTCTCGGCGACGGCCAGCCTCGCCGAGGGAGCGACCGCGCGCAGGTGACAGGCGAGCGCGAGCTGGATCCCGCCGCCGAGGCAGTGACCCTCGACCGCCGCGATGACCGGGACGTCGAGCTCCTCGTAGGCGGTGAACGCCGCCTGCAGACGGGTCACGAACGCAGGCTCCACGCCCTCGGCGAGCTGCGAGCCGAACAGCGAGACGTCCAGGCCGGCGGAGAACGTGCCGCCACGCCCTGCCACGACCACCGCACCGACGTCCGGGTCCTCGCCGACCTGCCCCGCACGCTCGGCGAGCTGTGCGAACACCTCGAGGTCCATCGCGTTGCGCTTGTCGGGCCGCTCGATCGTGATGTGCGCGACCCGGTCGTGCACCTGGTAGCTGACGACCTCGCTCACAGCGCCTCCTTCGGCCCGGCTGGCAGCTGACGGGGCCCGGCGCCGCAGCGTAGGGCCGGGCAGCTGCCGTCCGTCAGCTGGCTACGCTCGCGCGCCGTCTGAGCGGCCGACCCCGGGAGGACCACGTGCTCACCCGCGAGTGGGTCACCGTCACCGACCCCGACGACGACCATCGGCGCTTCACCTTCGACGTGTCGTTCCTGCTCTCGTCCTACACCTGCATCTACGGGGCGGGCTGTCAGGGGATCCGCCCCGGCGAGCAGGACCCGGCGCTCGGCTGCTGCAACCACGGCGCCTACCTCGACGACGATGACGACGATCCCGAACACCTCGTGCGGCTCGTCGACGAGCAGCTCGGTCCCGAGCTGATGCAGTTCCACGCCCGTGCCCGACGCCTGGGACCACTGGCGACCGACCCGAGCGGGGACACCCGCACACGGGTGTTCGACGGCGGCTGCATCTTCGCCAACCGCAGCGGCTTCGCTGGTGGGACCGGCTGCGCGCTGCACCACCTCGCCGAGAAGCGCGGCGAGCACCACTCGACCTACAAGCCCACCGTGTGCTGGCAGATCCCCCTGCACCGCACGATCGACGAATCGGACGCGAACGACGGCGGAACGCTCGAGACCCACACGATCGCCGCCTACGAGCGCGGCCACTGGGGCGACGGCGGCGCGGAGTTCGGGTGGTGGTGCCTCGACGACGACCTCGCGTTCGTCGGCCACGAGCCGCTGTACCGATCGATGGAGCGCGAGCTGCGCCGCATGGTCGGCGACGCGGTCTTCGACGAGCTCGCCGACTACCTCGACGACCGCCGCGGGCAGGCCGGACGGGTGCGCTTCCTCCCGCTGGCCTGAGCCGCGGGCAGGGCAGCACGCCGGCCGCTCAGCGACGGTCGCCGTCGCGGTCGTCGTGGTTGCGGTCGTCGTGGTTGCGGTCGTCG
>SKSM01000218.1 GCA_007122985.1 Nitriliruptoraceae bacterium
CTCCCCCTGGAAGTCACCGATCGGCGCGTAGGCCGCAGCTGCCCGCGCCGAGGGCGCCGGCGGCGCGTCCACGGGCCGGTCGTCGTGGTCGCGCCACGAATGACCCAGGCATGCGGGCAGCGGGGCGAGCGGCTCCGCCCCGTCCGCCCGACGCCCGCCGCTCACTCGCCGGACCCCTCACGCTGCGCCCACCACGCGTCGAGCGCCGCGAGCGCGTCGTCCTCGCTCATCGGCCCGTGTTCGAGCCGCAGCTCGAGCAGGTGGTTCCAGGCCTCGCCGACCAGCGGCCCCGGCCGGATGCCCAGGTGCTGCATGATCCGGTTGCCGTCGACCGCCGGTCGGACCGACTCGAGCTCCTCGCGCTCGCACAGCTCCACCACCCGTCGCTCGAGCTCGTCGACCCGGCGCTGGATGCGGTCGGCCTTGCGGGGATTGCCGGTGGTCACGTCCGCACGGGTCAGCGCGTTGAGCCGCCCGTAGTTGTGCCCGGCGTCGCGCACGTAGCGGCGCACGGCCGCGTCGGTCCAGCCCTGCTTGTAGGTGTGGAACCGCAGGTGCATGAACACCAGCTGGCTGACGTCCTTGACGGTCTGCTTGTCGAACCGCAGCTCGCGCATCCGCTGCCGGGCCATCCTGGCCCCCACCACGTCGTGGTGGTGGAAGGTGACGGTCCCGTCGGGGTGGATCTCGCGCGTCTGCGGCTTGCCGATGTCGTGCAGCAGCGCCGCGAAGCGCAGCACGAAGTCCGGGCCGTCCGTCTCCAGCGCTGCTGCGTTGTCGACGACCGCGAGGGTGTGCGCCTCGACGTCCTTGTGCCGGTGCATCGGGTCGTGGCAGTCGCGCAGCGCGGCGACCTCGGGCAGGACACGGTCCATCAACCCGGTCCGCAGCAGCAGCTCCAGGCCGCGTCGCGGCGAGATGCCCACGATCAGCTTGGCCAGCTCGTCGCGGACCCGCTCGGCCGAGACCGTCGCCAGCTCGTCGGCCATCGCCGTCACGGCCGCCTCGGACCCCGGCGCCGCGTCGGCGTCCAGGACGGCCGCGAACCGTGCGAGACGCACCATCCGCAGCGGGTCGTCGCCGAACGAGACCTCCGGGTCCATGGGCGTGCGCAGCCGCCGTGCGTGCAGGTCGCTCAGGCCGCCGAACGGATCCACGAACGCCACATCGGGCACGCGCACGGCCATGGCGTTCACGGTCAGGTCGCGCCGGGCGAGGTCCGCCTCGATCCGGTCGCCGTAGTCCACCGCCGGGTGCCGTGACCCTGGCTCGTAGCGATCCGAGCGGAACGTGGTGATCTCGATCGTGCGCGCGGGACCGTCCGGGTGGCGTCGCCGTTGACAGGACACGGTCCCGAACGCGGCACCAGTGAGCCACACCGCATCCGCCCACGGGCGGACGAGCGCCTCGGTCTGCTCCGGGTGCGCGGAGGTGGCGAGGTCGAGATCCAGGTCGTCGACGCTGGCCGGATCGCCGCCGGCCAGCAGCGTGTCACGCACGGTGCCGCCGACCAGGTACAGCTCGTGCCCGGCCGCCGCGAACCGCTCACCGAGCTCGCGCGCCTCGGGATAGACGTCGACCAGGCGCCCGAGCTGGGCGGACTGCTGCGCGGTGAGGGTGTCGTGGCTCATGGCATCCGGGCTCGTGCGCCGCGCGACCGACGGCACGGCCCCGGCATTCGGGGGACGGCCGCCCAGGATCGTCGCGGACGGGGTGGAGGGCAGGCGCCGGTGGTTCGGCGCAGCGGGGGTTGTCGACGGTAGGCAAGCGGCAGGGCGACCGCGACCCGGCGGGCGGCCCAGACCCACGCGCGCGCTCGCAATCCCGCCAGAGGTCCTACCGTATGCGGAGGCGGGCAACACACCCTCCGGCCCCGCCGACTGCGGGCACCCTGCCGTCCCCGCAGCGCGTGCGGACCACCGCCGGACGACCGACCCGCCACCGGACGTTGACGATCCCGGAGCCGCCGTGAGCGACCTTCCCCCGCCACCCGAACACGACGTCCCGGCAGCGACGGACCGTGGCCACGACGTCGAGCCACCGGGGCTCGACGACCGCGAACGCATGCTCGCCGAGGCCGCCGTCACCTCGTGGCGGATCAGCGGGGCGATCTCCCTGGCAATGCCCGTCGTCGTGCTCACGGTCCTCGGCTTCGTGTTCCTCGATGTCTGGGGGTGGGCGGTGGTGGCCGGCAACGCCGCACTGGCGCTGTTCGTCGTCGGCTGGCTCCAGCCGGCCCGCTACCGCCGGTGGCGCTGGCGGCTGTCCGGGCGCGCGCTCGAGCTGCGCTACGGGGTCCTGATCCACCAGCAGGAGACGGTCCCCTACTTCCGCATCCAGCAGATCGACATCGTGCAGGGCCCCCTCGACCGGCTGCTCCAGCTCGCCAGCCTGCAGGTGACCACCGCGTCGGCGTCCGGATCCGCCGCACTTCCCGGCATTGCAGCCGACGACGCACCGGCCGTCCGCGCCGAACTGCTCGACCGCGCCAGCCGTGCGGTCGCCGACCATCCGGGGGACCTGCGGGATGCCGTCTGA
>SKSM01000189.1 GCA_007122985.1 Nitriliruptoraceae bacterium
CACGGCATGCGCCTGGTCACCTGGAACGTGAACTCGATCCGTGCCCGCCTGCCCCGGGTGCTCGAGCTCCTGGAAGCGCACGCACCCGATGTGTTGTGCGTGCAGGAGACCAAGGTCGCCGAGGAGGCGTTCCCGCACGCAGCGCTGGCCGCGGCGGGCTACCGCGCGGTCAGCCGCTCCGAGGGGCGTTGGAACGGTGTCGCGATCCTGGTGCCGCTGGACACCGAGGTGGTGGATGTCGTCACCTCGCTGCCGGGCGAGCCGAACCCGGCTGAGGCGCGGTGGGTCGAGGCGAGCGTCCGCGGCACGCGCGTCGCGTCGGTGTACGTGCCGAACGGCCGGGAGCCCGACCATCCGATGTTCGCGCAGAAGCTCGTGTTCCTGGACGCGATGCGCGATCGCGTGGAGCGGTTGCTGGAGGGCGGCCCGATGGTGGTCGCAGGCGATGTGAACGTGGCGCTCGAGGACCGCGACGTCTGGGATCCCGTCGAGTTCGTCGGTGCCACCCATGTCACCGCAGCCGAACGTCAGCGGCTGGGCGCGATCCTCGAGCTCGGCGCTGTCGACGCCTTCCGTGCCGTCGATCCGGACGCGGCCGGCTTCACCTGGTGGGACTACCGGATGAACGCCTACCGACGCCGGATGGGCATGCGCATCGACCTCGCGCTCGTCAGCCCCGATCTGGTGGTTCGCAGCTGCGCGGTCGACACCACGTTCCGCGAACCGAACGCGGCGGGCGACAAGCCGTCGGATCACGCTCCGCTGGTCGTCGGCCTGGATCGTTGACCAGGTGGGCTGTCGGCGGACGGCGCCGCCTGCGGCTGCGCGGCGATGCGGGGCGGGACCAGCACGCGGACCTGCTCGTCGGCGTCGAGCCGTGCGAGGAGGGGACCGTTGCCGGGACGCCTGCCGTCGGGGAAGGAGAGCGCCACCTCGTCGCAGGTGCGGGTGTCGCAGATCCGCACGGCGTCGGGCTCGGCGTCGACGGGCTCGAAGCGGGCGTCGACCCAGGCCCACGCGTCCGCGGTGAGCTGCCGCAGGTGCACGGTGTCGTCGGCCTCGTGGCGGGTGGTCGCCGCGGTGCGCTCCCGGGGCGGGATGGCGCGGCAGGACGGGCCGGTGGGCGGCGGTCGGGTCGTGGTCGTGCTGCGTCCCGGCCGGTCCCGCGGCTGAGCGTCGGCGGTCACCAGGACACGGTCGTCGTCGACCCGTGACGGATAGCGCGCGAGGCTCGCGGGAGCTGGCCCGCCGTTCCACCGGCCGTCGCGGCCGAACACCGAGCCGTGTGCCAGGTCCTCGAACAGCCCGCTGGAGCCGCAGTAGACCGTCAGCGGGTGTGCCCGTCCGTCCGCGTCCAGCGCCGGTCCCGGGGCGGCCGCGGTGAGGACCTCGACGTGGGAGCCGAAGCGGGCGACGAACACCGGGCTGCCGTCGTCGAGGTGGCCGGCCACGACCTCGCCCTCGGCCGGCAGGGCGAGCCCGGGCGGATCGCTCGGCCACCCGGGCCGGCCGGCATCCCACCACAGCCAGGTGGCGACGCCGATCAGGCCGAGCAGCACCACCGGGAGGGCCGGCACGCCGCGCTGCCGGCCGGTGTCGGCGACCTCGTCTCCGCCGTGATGGCCGTCACCGGGTCTGATCTCCACCAGCGCCTCCGGATCGTCGGCGACCCTACCGGCGGACTGCTCCGGACCGGGTGCGGGAACCGTCGGGTGGTCGGGGCGGGTTGTCCGGATGATCCGGACAAGGTGCACCGTGGGCGTGGTGGGCGGCGCCGGCGGTCAGCGGCGCAGCTGGTCGTCGTGGCGGTGGTCGTGGTGGTGCGGCTCGTCGAGCACCAGCGTGCCGTCGTCGAGCTCGTGGACGTGGCCGCCGTAGGCGCCGGCCAGGTGCTGGGGCGAGAGCGCCTGATCGGGCGGCCCCGTGGCCCGCACACGGGTGTTCATGAGCACCGCGGTGTCGGCCAGCCGAGCGGTGCCGACGTCGTGTGTGGTCAGCACGACCGTGCGACCGGCAGCGCGCTCCTCGTCGACCACGGTGGTAATCGTCTCCTGGGTCAGCAGGTCCAGCCCGGTGATGGGCTCGTCGAGCAGCAGGACGTCGGCGCGCTGGGCCAGCCCCTGGGCGACGTACACGCGCTGGCGCTGGCCGCCGGAGAGCTCGTACAGCTGTCGGTTGCGCAGGTCGTCGATGCGCATCCGCGTGATCGCCGCCTCGATCGCGGTCCGGTCCTCGGCGGTCAGGCGCCGGAACCCTCCGCGGCGGCCGTAGGCGCCCATCCGGACGGTCTCGAGCACCGTCAGCGGCACCGCCTCGTTGGCGACGGTGGCCTGCAGCACGTGGGCGACGCCGTGGGGGGCGTGCACGGTCACGCGTCCGCGGGTCGGCTTGACCAGCCCGGAGACGGTCGCCAGGAGCGTCGACTTGCCCGAGCCGTTTGGCCCGATGACGGCGACGAGCTCGCCGGCGTGGAAGGTGAGATTGGCGTTGCGCACGGCCTCGATCGCGCCGTAGCGCACGTCCAGGTCGACGATCTCGACCGTCGCCTCCGCCGCCGTGCGGCCGTGCGCGGACTGCCCGTTACGACCATTGCCAGTTGACGAAGTAGGAACAGTTCCCATTAGCATCCTGCTGAGGATGTGCTCACGATAGCGGTTGTCGCCGATCCGGGGGGCCGCTGCGTGCGGCATCGCGCTCGGCGGGCCCGGGACGGCGCGAACGCGTCGCCGGGACGCCACCGCCGAGCGGCAGTGCACCGAACACGACCATCGAGCCAGAGGGAGCGCCCGCCTTGTCCACACCAACACGGCCGTCCACACCGACATCGTGGCTGCGACGCCTGCCCCTGACGGTGGGTGTGGCCTTGGGCCTCCTGCTGGTCGCCTGCGGCGACGGGTCGGACCCCGAGCTCGGTGGCCCGACCGACGTCGACGACGCCGCCAGCGCCGAGGTTGCGGAGGAGTCGGCGTCGTCGGCGTCCGATGAGGAGCGGGCGAGCGTGGTCGCCACGACCGCGATCCTCGGTGACGTGCTCGACAACCTGCTCGACGGCGAGGCCGACGTCGAGGTGATCATCCCGCCGGGCGCCGACCCGCACGGGTTCGAGCCGTCGGCCAGCGACGGGCAGCTGCTGCGCGAGGCGGACGTGGTCGTCGCCAACGGCCTCGACCTCGAGGAGCAGCTGCTGACCGCGCTCGAGGCCGCCGAGGAGGAGGGTGTTCGGGTGTTCACGCTGGCCGACAAGCTCGACCCGATCGACTTCGACTGGGACGGCCCCGGCCACGATCACGCTGATGACGACCACGCTGACGACGACCACGCTGACGACGATCACGCGCACGAGGACGACGACCACGCTGACGACGATCACGCGCACGAGGACGACGACCACGCTGACGACGATCACGCGCACGAGCTCGATCCGCACGTCTGGTTCGACCCCGTGCGCATGGCCGACGGCGTCGCCCTCATCGCCGCGGAGCTGGCCGAGCACAGCGACGCGCTCGACGAGGACCTGCTGATGAGCCGTGCCGCGGCCTACGGGCAGCAGCTCGAGGCGCTCGACGAGCGGATCAGCGGCTGGTTCGACACGATTCCCGAGGGAAACCGCCAGCTGGTGACCAACCACGACGCGCTCGGCTACTTCGCGGCACGCTACGACTTCGAGGTGGTCGGCACCGTGCTCCCCGGCTCGTCGACGCAGGTGGAGCAGGATCCGGCGGGCTTCGCCCGGCTCATCGAGTCGGTCGAGACGGCCGGCGTCCCGGCGGTCTTCGCCGAGACGACCGACTCGACGGTGCTTGCCGAGCAGTTGCAGAGCGAGGTGGCCGCCCGGACCGACCTCGACCTCGAGGTGGTCGAGATCTACACGGGCGCGCTCGGTGAGCCGGGTTCCGGTGCGGAGACCTACCTCGGGCTGCTGGAGACGACGTCCGCCCTGATCACCGAGGCACTGGGCGGCCGGACGGGGTAGTGGCCGTCGCCCGCTCGGCGCACGCCGCGCCGTCGGTGTGCGCCGGGAGTGCCGCCGGCGGCCGGGCGGCGTGCTTGGCTGTCAGGACGCCGGAAGGACCACCGCCGTGCTCGAGCTGATCACCGACCCGTTTGCGTTCCAGTTCATGCGCAACGCGCTGCTCGCGGGGCTGTTGACGGTCGTGGCCGCATCGCTGGTCGGCACGTGGGTGGTGCTGCGCGGCATGGCCTTCATGGGCGATGCGATGGCGCACGGGGTGCTGCCGGGGATCGCCATCGCCTTCCTGCTCGGCGGCAACCTATTGGTCGGGGCGGCGATCAGCGCGGCGGTGATGATCGCCGGGGTGTCGCTGGCGAGCGCGAAGAGCCGGCTCGGGGAGGACACCGCGATCGGGTTGCTGTTCGTGGGGATGCTGGCGGCCGGTGTCGCCATCATCTCGGCACGGGGCGCCTACGCGGGCGACCTGACCACGATCCTGTTCGGTGACCCGATCGGCGTCACCGGCGCCGACCTGCGCAGCATCGCTGTCGCGTGCCTGGCCACCATCGTGTTCAGCGTGATGTTCTACCGCCCCTTCCTGGTGCTGTCCTTCAGCCGGGCGAAGGCGCGGGTGCTCGGCCTGCGGCCGGGAGTCGCACACGTGGTCATGCTCGGGCTGATCGCGACGGTGGTCGTCAGCTCCTTCCGGACGGTCGGCACGCTGCTGGTGTTCGCGTTCATCGTGGCACCGCCGGCGACCGCGGCGCTGGTGTCCAAGCGCGTGCCGGTGATGATGGCGGTGTCGATGCTGTTCGGGTCGCTGATGGTGTTCGTCGGGCTGCTGATCAGCTTCCACGTCGGGACCGCGACCGCGGCCACCATCGCGGGATTGACGGTCCTGGCGTT
Organism: Nitriliruptoraceae bacterium; assembly: GCA_007122985.1. Taxonomy (GTDB): domain Bacteria; phylum Actinomycetota; class Nitriliruptoria; order Nitriliruptorales; family Nitriliruptoraceae; genus SKTG01. The sequence continues at coordinate 4,859 of SKSM01000189.1, forward strand.
CTTCGTGGTGCTCGCGGCCAAGGAGGGGGTCGCCTGGGCCCGGGAGCTCCTCTCACGCCGCCACGGCGGCGGCTGGAGCGGGGAAGGCCCCGACCCTCAGGAGCACACCGCGCAGGTGCCGACCAGTTCGAGCCGGTGAGAGTCGACGAGGTAGTCGCGCTGCTCGCGCGCCTCCTTGGCGGCCTCGCTCAGCGCCCGCTCGATCGCCGGCGGCAGCACGACGTCGTCGATACGCCCGCACATCGAGCACACCACGTGGTGGTGGTGCTCGGAGAGCTCCTCGGCCAGCTCGTAGCGGGCCGCGTCGTCGGTAGAGGCCAGCCGGTGGACGGCTCCACACTGCTCGAGGATCGCGAGGTTGCGGTACAGCGAGCTCTGCGACTGCGAGGCGCCCGCCTGCATGAGCTCGGGGATGGTGACGGGCCGGCCGGTGCTGCGCAGCACCTCGACCAGTTCACGGCGACCGAGCGTGTAGCGCTGGCGCGAGCGCCGAAGCTGCTCGTCCACGACGTCATGGACGTCGCTGATCTCGGAGGGCGTGGGGTGGGTGTGGGATGCCATGTCGGCAGCGTAGCCGAGCATTCTCGGAATACCGGCCGGAGCCGGTCCGGGCTCGCCCGGGCGACCGGCGAGCCCGATGCCCACGGCGAGACGACCAGGCGGCGGGGGGTAGACTCGTCGGGCCGGCTCCGCCGTCCTCGGCGTGCGGGCCTGGGCCGCGGGGGCACTGCTCCGCGGCCCGCAGTCCGTCGCCGATCGGCATTTGCCGACCCGCCCTGGAGCCTTCCGTGCGATCCCGTCATCTGCTCGTCGCTGGTCTGGCCGCCGTGGTGCTCAGCGCCTGTGGGGCCGCCGACGGGGCGGCGTCCGACGCCGCCGCGACCGTCGACGGCACCGACATCCCTCGCGCGACGCTGGAAGCGGCCGTCTCGGAGCTCACCGAGGGCCAGGGGCTCGAAGGCGAACAGCGCGCGAGCGTCGTCGCCGAGCAGCAGCGTGAGCTGCTGACCCTACTGATCCAGGACCGGATCCTCGAGGAGATCTTCGACGACCTCGGCGCGACCATCGACGACGAGGACGTCGCCACGGTGCGCGACGACCTGCTCACCGCGATCGGGGGGGAGGACCAGCTCGACGAGGCGCTGGCCCAGGCCGGCCTGACCCCGACGCTGTTCGAGGAGGTCTTCATCCCCCAGCAGGCGCGGCTGCTGGCGATCCAGACCGAGCTCGCTGGCGACGAAGGCTTCGAGACCCGCACCGCGCGCCACATCCTGCTCGAGACCGAGGAGGAGGCCGACGACGTCGTCGCGGAGCTCGAGGACGGGGCGGACTTCGGCGAGCTCGCCGAGGCGCGGTCGATGGATCCCGGCAGTGGCGAGCGCGGGGGCGAGCTCGGTCCCGCCCAGCGTGGGTCGTACGTACCGCCGTTCGATGATGCGGTGTGGGACGCGGAGCTCGACACGATCGTGGGCCCGGTCGAGTCCGACTTCGGCTTCCACGTGCTCGAGGTCATCGACGAGGACGAGCGAGGCGTCGAGGACCTGAGCCAGCAGGAGCTCCAGCAGCTGGTCGGCGAGGAGCTCAACCAGCTGGTCGAGCAGGCGTTCACCGACGCAGAGATCGAGGTCGACGAGTCGCTCGGCCGGTGGGATCCGATGCAGCGGGTCGTCGCGCCACCAGCGGACGAGGTGGGCGAGCCCGACCCCGGCACCGGCGACGAGCCCTCGCTGGAGGACCTCGACGATCTCGACGAGCTGCAGGACCAGGACTGATCGGACGTGACCGGGTCGTCCTCGCGGGTCGCGCTCGTCGAGACCTCCGACCTGCTGCCGGGTCTGCTGCCGTTCCAGGCGTGGGACGTGCTGGCCACCGCGGACGTGGTGCTGCTGCGCGACGCGGAGCAGCATCCCTCGGCGTCGGCGCTGTACTACGCCGGGCTGGACCTGCAGTCGCTGGAGCCGGCCGCGCTCGACCGCGGTGACCTGGACCTCAGCCGGCCGGGGGCACCGGAGCATCGGCGCATGGCCAAGGCGCTCGTCCAGCGTGCCAGCCAGCACGGCGACGCCGTCTACCTGCTCGGTCCGGACGACGAGGGCCTGGCGCCGGCACTCGCCGGCATGGCAGCACAGCACGACGTGGAGATCGAGCTGGTCTTCCTCGCCCAGCAGCCGGAGGGCACGGAGGTGCTGCGGCTGGTCGAGGTGATGCGTCGCCTGCGCGACCCGGACACCGGCTGTCCGTGGGACCGCGAGCAGGATCACACCACCCTGCTGCGCTACCTGGTCGAGGAGACCTACGAGCTAGTCGACGCGGTCGAGGACGGGACGGACGCCGACGTCGCCGAGGAGCTCGGCGACGTGCTGCTCCAGGTGGTCTTCCACGCGCGGATCGCCGCGGACCGCCGGGCCTTCGGGATCGACGAGGTGGCGCGCGGCATCGCGGACAAGCTGGTGCGCCGGCACCCCCACGTCTTCGGCGACGGTGACGCCGCGACCGCAGACGAGGTCCAGGCCAACTGGGACCGGCTCAAGGCGGACGAGAAGGACCGCGACGGGCCGTTCGACGGCGTGCCGGCGGCCGCGCCCGGACTCGACCTGTTGCACACCCTCCAGCGCAAGGCGGGCAGCCACGGCTTCGACTGGTCGCAGGCCGAGCCGGTGGTCGCCAAGGTGCGCGAGGAGCTCGACGAGGTGCTCGCCGCCGAGGACGACGACGCCCGCGAGGCGGAGCTCGGCGACCTGCTCGGGGCGGTGGTGGCGCTGGCGCGCCACCTCGATGTCGACCCGGAGGCGGCGGCACGCCGTGCGGCCCGGGCCTTCCGCGGCCGGTTCGAGGCGCTGCTCGCCGCGGCCGAACGCGACGGCGTCGAGGTGGCCGACTTCGACGAGCACGCCTGGCTCGCCCGGTGGAACGCCGCGAGCGGGGACTGAGCGGTGCGGCGGCCCGGAGCCGGGGTGCCCTGATCCGAGCGGGCCCCGTTAGGCTCGAGCCCACGCGAGCCGGAGGTCGGCGTGCCGCCACGACAGTGCCCGGAGTGCGGTCGATTCCTGAAGAACGCCCTGGTCGAGCACCTGGCCGAGGCCGCGCAGCCGTGCCCCGGCTGTGCCACCGTGCTGACCGCCGCGATGTTCGACGCCCCGACGGCCCGTGATGCGGCCGACACCGAACCGGCCGTCAGCGTCCGCCCGCCCGATCTCGAGCCGGAGACGGTCCGGGACGCCGACCGGGACGTGTTGGCCGGATGGGACGTCGGCGCCACCGCCGCGGAGGTGGCGTCCTGGCGCGAGGACCGGGCGCCGTTCCCGGTCGATGCGTCGGTCGTGGCCGCAGGGGCGTTGCTCGGCGCGGGTCTCGGGGTGCTCGGCGACCGGGACCGACGCGCCCGTGGCGGCGCCATCGGCCTTGCGGCCGGCGTGACGACGGCCGTGGTGGTGCGACGGCTGTGGCGGCTGTCGCCGTGACCGCACCGCCCGGCTCGGGCTGTGGCGCAAGTTGAAGATGTTGCTCATGAGCACGGGGTCACGTACGGTGCCCACCAGGACGCTCCTGGTCAGGCCGTGGTGGATGTGTCGGCCCCGAGCGTGACCCTGCGAGGAAGCTGATGGACATCACGGCGCTCGAGTTCGTCCGTGCCCGCGAGATCCTCGACAGCCGGGGCAACCCGACCGTCGAGGTCGAGGTCGGCCTCGTCGACGGCAGCGTCGGTCGTGCCGCCGTTCCCTCCGGTGCCTCCACCGGGGAGCACGAGGCCGTCGAGCTGCGTGACGGCGACCCCGCCCGCTACCTCGGCAAGGGGGTCACCCGGGCGGTGGCCAACGTCAACCAGCGCGTCGCGCCGGAGCTGCTCGGCCGCGACGCGACCCGGCAGCGCGAGATCGACGCGACCCTGCGCGAGCTCGACGGCACCGACAACCTGGGGGAGCTCGGCGCCAACGCCGTCCTCGGGGTGTCGCTGGCCACCGCCAAGGCGGCCGCGGCGTCCTGTGAGCTGCCGCTGTTCGCCTACCTCGGCGGCGCCAACGCCCACCTGCTGCCGGTGCCGATGATGAACGTGCTCAACGGCGGCAGCCACGCAGACTCCAACGTCGACTTCCAGGAGTTCATGATCGCCCCGGTCGGCGCGCCGAGCTTCCGTGAGGCCCTGCGCACCGGCGCCGAGGTCTACCACCGGCTCAAGCAGGTGCTGCAGGGGCGCGGGCTGTCGACCGGCCTCGGCGACGAGGGCGGGTTCGCTCCCGATCTCGACTCCAACGCCGCAGCGCTCGACCTGCTGGTCGAGGCGATCGAGGCCGCCGGGTTCACCCCGGGGGCGGACGTGGCCATCGCGCTCGACCCGGCCACCAGCGAGATCTTCCGCGACGGCGTCTACCACCTCGAGGGCGAGGGACGGACCGCCACCTCCACGCAGATGGTCGAGCTGTGGGAGGAGCTGGTCGGGCGCTACCCGATCGTCTCGATCGAGGACGGGCTCGACGAGAACGACTGGCCCGGCTGGGTCGAGCTGACCGAGCGGCTCGGCGACCGCGTCCAGCTGGTGGGTGACGACCTGCTGGTCACCAACCCCACCTTCGTGCAGCGCGGCATCGACGAGCGGGCCGCGAACAGCGTGCTGGTCAAGGTCAACCAGATCGGTTCGCTGACCACGACCCTGGAGGCGGTCGAGCTCGCCCACCGGGCCGGCTGGACCACGATGATCAGCCACCGTTCCGGCGAGACCGAGGACGCCACCATCGCCGACATCGCCGTGGCGGTGAACGCCGGCCAGATCAAGACCGGTGCACCGGCCCGTTCCGACCGTGTCGCGAAGTACAACCAGCTGCTGCGCATCGAAGAGCAGCTCGGCGAGGCCGCCCGCTACGCCGGCCGCGACGCCTTCCCCCGCGCGCGCTGACCCCGACGACCACCACCCGTCCGACCACCACCCGTCCGACCACCACCCGTCCGAGAACGACCGCCAGAGGAGGACCGGTTGCCCAGCACCGCGCGTCGTGTGCCCGCCG
>SKSM01000252.1 GCA_007122985.1 Nitriliruptoraceae bacterium
CGGCCGCGGCGGGGTGGCCCTCCACGGCCAGCACCCGCGCCCCGGCGCCAGCCAGCGGCAGGCTCAGCAGCCCGACGCCGGCGTAGAGGTCCCAGACCACCTGGCCGGCCAGTGGCGCCGCAGCGTCCGGACGGCCGTCGCCGACCACCTCCAGGACGGTAGCCACCAGCGCCTCGGCGGCGTGCGACCCGACCTGGAAGAACGCGTCCGGGGGCACCTCGAAGGCGACCCCGGCCACGTGCATCGTCACCGCGCCCGTGCCGCGCATGGCCACGCTACTGCCGTCGGGCTGCTCGAGCCGGAGGTCGACCTCGCCCTCCGCCGGCAGCTCCAGCGGCCCGGGACCGGGGGTGAGCATGACCGCCTCACCGTCGTCGCCGGTGCGGATGGTCACCTCGGCTGCGCCGGTGCCGTCACCGATCTCCTCGCGCAGCGCCTGGGCCCGTTCGGTGAGCACCAGACAGTGGTCCACCGCGATCACCTCGTCGGACCCGGCGCGGTGGAAGCCCAGCCGCCCGGCGGCATCCGCGTGCATCCGGGCCTGCGCCCGGTAGCCAGTGGCCGGACCCACCTGCCGGCAGTCCTCGACCGGCGGGTCGGCGACGCCGCCGAGCCGGGTCAGCTGCTCGACGACCACCCGGGTCTTGAGCCGTGCCTGGGCGTCGACGGCCACGTGCTGCAGGTCGCAGCCGCCGCAGTCCGGCACGTACGGGCACGGCGGTGTGACACGGTCGGGGCTCGGCGCGACCACCTCGACGAGTTCCCCCCGCGCCCAGCGCTTGCGGTCGTCGACCACGCGCAGCACGACGGTCTCACCCGGCAGCGTGCCCGGGACGAACACCGCCTTGCCGTCGACCCGGGCCACGCCCTCGCCGCCGTGGGTGAAGCCGTCGATCACCGCCTCGCGCGGACGGTCGTCCAGCGCGGTCCGGGCCGTCACGACCCGGACCCGTCGTCACGCTCGTCGGAGAGCAGCTCGAGGGCGAGCGCGATGACCTCCAGGTGCCCATCGGCCCGGGCGACAGCATCCACGGCCAGGCGGTCGTCGGGGGTGTCGCGCGCCAACGCCAGCCAGGCGATCACCCGGGTGCCCTCGCCGTCGAGGTTCATGACCACCTCGGTGGCCGCGTCGAGGTCCTCGATTCCGTCGACGGCGGCGACGGTGCCCGCGAGCATGCCCTCCGGATCCCGCTCCCAGGCGCCCAGGTCCCCGGCGATCGGATCGCGCAGGATGTTGACGGTGGCGCTGCCGAGATCGCCGTCGGTGTCGCGGGCCTGGGCGAGCGTCGCCCGCAGGGCGTCCTCGCCCGCGGCGTCGCGCTCCGCATCGCTCAACTGCCCGGGGAACACCGTGCGGCCCTCCTCGTCGCCGACGAACGCCTCGAAGGCGGCGTCGGCGGCGTCGCGCGCCACCTGTGGGTCGTCGGCGTCCAGCGCTGGGGTCAGCAGCGCACGGACCTCGCTGATCGACGCCGCGAAGTCCTCGACGTACTCGACGAGGGTGTCCCGGGCGGGGTCGGGGTCCTCGGCCTGTGCCTCCAGGGGCTCGGAGTCCGCCTCCGGCTGCTGCTCGGGCTCGGCGAGCTCCGGCTCGGTGCAGGCGGTCACGAGCAGCGCCCCGGCGAGCACGGTCGCGACCAGGCCGGTGCCCGACCGTGCCGCGGACCGGGGACGTGCCGCTGCCCGGGCACGTGCCGCTGCCCGCACCCCCCTCACGGTCGGGCTCTCGGGTCGGTGCCGTCGCCCGTCCGCGTCCGTGCCAGCCGCGCGGCCACCCAGCCGTCCCGCTCGCGCCGCTCGACCAGGCGCGCACCCGCCGCGGTCAGGCACGCCAACGTGTCGTCGGCGCGCTCGCTGGCGATCCCGGAGACGATCAGCACGTCCGTGGTGGCGGCGACCAGGTCGGGCGCCAGATCGCGGATGGTGGCGGTGATCAGGTTGGCGACCACCACCTCGACGTCCCCATCCAGCACGTCGACGCTGCCGACCGCCGTGGTCAACGCGACCGTGTTGCGCCGGGCGTTGTCGTCGCAGACGGCGACGGCGTCGGGGTCGACGTCCACGGCGGTGACCGCAGCGCCGCGTGCCGCCGCGGCGATCGCCAGCACCCCGGTCCCGCAGCCGATGTCGGCGAGCGTGCGCCCCGCCAGCCGCCCGGCCAGGTCGAGCTCGTCGAGCAGCTCCAGGCACAGCGTCGTGGTGGCGTGGTGGCCGGTGCCGAACGCCCGACCGGGGTCCAGCACCAGGGTCAACTCGTCGGGCGCGGGCACGTGGTCATCGGCTAGCCAGCTCGGCACGATCATGGTGCGGCCGGCTTGCACCGGCCGGATGGTCGCCTTCCATGCCGCCTGCCAGTCGCGGTCGGGCTCGAGGCTCCAGCTGCGCGCCTGGGGGGACAGCTCGGGCACGTGCTCCGGCGCGGGCAGCAGGTCGTCCGGGTCGAGGTCCGCGGCAGGCCCCGCCGGCGGCACGAACCAGGCGACGACGCGGTCGGGGCGCTCCCACACTCCGGCGGCGCCGGCCGCC
>SKSM01000316.1 GCA_007122985.1 Nitriliruptoraceae bacterium
CGGCTGCACGGCTTCGGGCGCTCCGAGGCGGCGGACAAGGCCCGCAGCTGGCTGGAGCACTTCGGGCTGGGGGAGCGGATGAACGAGCCGGTCGAGCAGCTGTCGCTGGGCAATCAGCAGCGGGTGCAGTTGGCCGCGGCGCTGGTCCACGACCCCGAGCTGCTGGTGCTCGACGAGCCGTTCAGCGGGTTGGACCCGGTGGGGGTGGATGCGCTGAGCGAGGTGCTGCTCGACCGCGCCCGCGCCGGGGTCCCGGTGGTCTTCTCCAGCCATCAGCTCGAGCTGGTCGAGCGGCTGTGTGACGCGGTCGCGATCATCCACACCGGACGACTGGTCGCGGCCGGCCGCGTCGCGGAGCTGCGCCGGCGGCGCGACCGGCCGGTCCTCCGCGTCGAGGTGGATGCGCCGGCGGGTGTCGACTGGACCGCGGGTCTGGCGGGGGTCGAGGTGCTCTCGGACGAGGACGGCGGTGTGCTGCTCGAGCTCGGGCCGGATGGGGACGATCAGGCGGTGCTCGCGGCGGCGCAGGCGGTCGGGCGTGTACGCCAGTTCGGCGTGGTGCAGCCAACGCTGGCCGAGCTCTACCGCGAGGCGGTCCAGCAACCACAGGACACTGCGGGGCACCCCGTGGGGGTGGCTGAGTGAGCACGACCCTGCTGGTGGCGGCCCGCGAGCTGACCGAACGGTTGCGCAGCCGCGCCTTCCTCATCTCGAACGTCACCATCCTGGGTCTGATCGCGCTGGTCGTGGCCATCCCCACCCTCGTCGGTGACGACGATCCGCTGGCGGTGGGTTACGTCGGCGACGACGCGGCCGGGGTCGGTGAGATCGCCCTGGCTCAGCAGGCTGCCTTCGACCTGGAGATCGAGTTGGTGGCCGTCGACGACCGGACGGCGGCCGAGTCGACGCTCGACAACGGTGACGTCGAGGCGGTGCTGCTCGATGCCACCACGGTGCTGGCCGACGGCAGCCTGGGCCCCCGGCTCGAGGCGCTGCTGGCGAACGCGGCGAATGCGGTCGAGGTCGACCGGGTGCTGGGTGACGCGGGACTCGACCCGGCCGAGCGGGCGACGTTGCTGTCGATCGAGGCGTTGACGATCGAGCAGCTCGGCGAGGACGACCCGGCGCTGGACGTGTTCGATCCGGCCGTGATCGTGGTGTTCGTGGCGGTGTTCCTGCTCTACGGGCTGTTGGCGGTGTTCGGCCAGTGGGTCGCTCAAGGCATCGTCGAGGAGAAGCAGTCGCGGGTGGTCGAGGTGCTGCTCGCCTCGCTGCGCCCGACCGAGCTGCTCAGCGGCAAGGTGCTCGGACTCGGTGCGCTCGGCCTCCTGCAGATCCTGCTGCTGGCCGGTGTGGGCGCCGGCGGCCTGCTGATCACGGAGGTCGTCGAGGTGCCGGCTGCTGCCTGGAGCGGCCTGGCGCTGGTCATCCCCTGGTACGTGCTCGGCTTCCTGCTCTACGCCGCACTGTTCGCCATGGCGGGTTCGGTCGTCTCACGCGTCGAGGACATGCAGAGCGCGGTGCTGCCGGTGATCGTGGTCCTCGTCCTTGCGCTCCTGGCCGCGCAGATCGCGTTGTCCGACCCCACGGGGACCATCGCCACCGTGGCGGGAGTCGTGCCACTGACGGCGCCGATCGTCCAGCCGGTGCTGCTGGCCATGGGGGTGAGCTCCTGGCCACAGATCGCGGTCGCGATCGTGCTGGCGCTGGTGACCATCGCCGTGCTGCTGCCGGTCTCCGCGCGCATCTACCGCGGCGGGGTGCTGCGGACCAGCGGCCGCGTCTCCTTCCGCGACGCTTGGAGCGCCTCCTGACGGCGGCGAGCGGCCGGACGTATGGGCTTGGGGTCACAGGTCGGCTGGATCTGCCCGTGGTAGCGGCACGCGCCTCACCGATCTGCCCAGTCGAAGGGCGAAGGACCCTAGTCGTGCGCGGGCAGCTGAGCTCGTCGTAGGGCCGCTTTCGAGGTGGGTGGAGCACTTGTGTGGTGGTCGCGGGGGACTCGCTGCCGGACGCTCACGGAGCCGATCCCGACACGGCTGGTTGCGATGGCCGCGACCCGTTGCCGGATGGTTTTGGCCGCACGGCCGCCGACGAGGTGCGGTCTCTACGTCGGACGGCTGGTCGACAGCTGCGCCATCGACGCCATGTCTGGCGCTCCTTGCGCGGGGTCCGCCAGGTCAAGCCGCCACGCGGTCGTGGATCGGCATCCAAGACACCCGCGACGATGAGAGGACGGCTGATGGCTGTCATGGCAGGTACCGGACGACAACGCTTGGTCCGCATCACCTCCTTGTTCGCGATGCTCGCGCTGCTCGGTGCCGCGCTGACGGCGGTCCAGACCGCACCGGCGCAGGCCACCGACCAGCCGGAGAGCAAGGCCGAGTGCCGCGACGGCGGCTGGGAGGATCTCGGCTTCAAGAACCAGGGCCGCTGCATCGCGGCCGTGGCAAGCGAGGGCCGCGCCAGCCCTCAAGGGCCGCCGACGACGCATGAGTTGACGCTGCTTGCGACCACAGACATCCACGCGCATCTGCGCGCGTGGGACTACTACAACGACCGAGCTGCAAGCTCCCTGGGACTCTCCAAGACCTTCACCTTGGTCGAGGAGGTCCGCGCCGAGCAGGACAACACGTTGCTGTTCGATGCCGGTGACAACATCCAGGGTGCATTCATCGGCGAGTTCGTCGCCTCGGTCCAGCCGCTCCAGGCGGATGAGGTACACCCGACGATCGCGGCGATGAACCTGATGGACTACGACGCGGTGACGCTTGGCAACCACGAGTTCGACTTCGGCCTCGACTTCCTCGAGCAGATCCTCGGCGACGCCACGTTCCCGTCGGTCAGTGCGAACGTGTTCCGCGTCGACGCGGCCGGTGACATCACCGACGAGCCGCTGGTCGAGCCCTACGTGGTCATCGACACCGAGATCGACGGGAAGCCCTTGCGCGTCGGTGTGATCGGCATCACCCCGCCGGGGATCATGACCTGGCACAGCGAGAGCCTCGAGGGCCTGGTGGACACCATCCCGGCGATGGATGCGTTGGAGCGCTACCTCCCGGAGCTCGAGGACGAGGGGGTGGACCTGACCGTGCTCACCGCTCACGCGGGCAAGGGCCTCGAACACGGTCCGGACGGGGAGATCGGCGCGCAGGGCGAGGGCTGGCTGTGGTTCGCGGCCGAGGAGTTCCAGGACGAGCTCGACGCCATCACGTTCGGCCACGAGCACAGTCTGTTCCCCGGTGACAGCAAGTACGACGACGTGGAGGGGCTCGACAACGAGCGTGGCCTGATCCACGGCGTGCCGGCGGTGATGCCGGGCTCCTTCGGTGGCCACCTCGGCACGATCCAGCTCGAGCTCATCCACCACAGGGGTGAATGGTCGGTGGTCGACGGCTGGGCGGAGAACCTGCCCGTGACCGCCGAGACTGCCGAGCACCAAGCGATCGTCGATGCGGTCGACGAGCACCACCAGGCCACGGTCGAGTACGTGCGCGGCGAGGTGGGTGTGACCGAGGTGCCGATCAGCCACTACTTCTCGCGGGTGATGGACTCCAAGGCGCTCGAGATCGTCAACGAGGCCCAGATCTGGTGGGGCGAGAACTACCTCGCCGGCACGCAGTACGAGGACCTGCCGGTGCTCGCGGCCGCAGCGCCGTTCCGCGCCGGGCGCGAGGGCCCGGCGGACTACACCCACATCCCTGTCGGCCCGGTGTCGATCCGGGACCTGGCCGACCTCTACATCTACCCCAACGAGATCCGCATCGTGCAGCTCGACGGTCAGCAGGTGATCGACTGGCTCGAGCACTCCGCGAGGAACTTCAACCAGATCGATCCCGACGCGACCGAGGACCAGGAGCTCGTCAACGGCATCGCGGTGTACAACTGGGACGTCATCGACGGGATCGACTACCAGATCGACGTGACCGAGCCGGTCGGCGACCGCATCGTCAACGCCACCTTCGACGGGCAGCCGCTCACCGCAGAGATGGACTTCGCCGTCGTCACCAACAACTACCGCGCGGGTGGCGGCGGGACCTTCCCGCACCTCGACGGCACCAACACGATCGTCAGCTCGGACGAGGCGAACCGGGCAGTGCTCATCAGCTACGTCCTTGCGACCACCCCGATCTCCGAGCCGGCCGACCACAACTGGTCGATCCTGCCGGTCGATGTGGCGGGCACCGTCTACTTCCGCTCGCCACCCGAGGCAGTCAGCCTCATCGACGACGGTGATGTCACCGGCGTCGAGTACCTCTCCGAGGATGAGGACGGCTGGGGCGTCTACGAGTACCTGTTCGAGTGAGCTTGTCGACGCACACCCTGCGGTGACCGAGGGGGCGGGCACGAGCCCGCCCCCTCCCACCGTCTAGCCTCGGTGGGAGTTCGTGTGCGTACTTCGACTTGGCGGGCACCGGTCCGCCGCGTCAGCCATGGGCAGGCGCCGTTGGTCACCGGCATCAGTGAGGTGCTCAAGGAGCAGCAGGTGCCCAGCGGGGCCGAGGCCCCGTTGTCATCGGCACGAGGCGGGGCGGGCCGCGTGGGGGCCGGCCGCTCTCCACGCCCGTGACCGTGATACGGCCCTGAGGTGCTTCGCGGCCGCCTTCCGAGGGGACGGCCACGAGTGGCGCATGATCGCCACCGGGAAGCCCTACCTGGTCCACGGGGACCCGGAGCATGTCGAGGGCTGGCGCGAGCACACCCTGGTCGACGGGGTCAACGGCGGCAATGCCTGACATGGCTACGAAGGGCTGGCCGGTCCGCAGGGCGTTCGCGACGGTCGACGACTCCGGCACGCTAGCTGTAGGTTCCCGCAGCTGTTCGCCGGTGCGTTGGAGCAGCACAACGCGCCGGCTCGACCGGCGAGCGGGCTGCGCGCCTGCTGCCTGGCCACGTCGCGAGCGGTGGTGAAGCTGTGGAGCATGGCGGGGAATGGGTGCCGTGATGGCTCCCTCCGTCCGCTCCCGAAAGCTCTCAACGGTTACGGGTCGGCAGCACCACCTCGCCGGTCACCTCCGGAGCATCGGTGGTCAGGCAGCCGACGAGGTAGTCGCGATGGAACGGCTCTCTGCCCGTCGACAACCCAGCGCGGATCCCAGGTGTGACGAACGCTGGCGCAGACCTGTAGCCGCAGCTTCACAGCTGCCGCGCCGCTGCCGGGCAGCTGCCCGGGATGCGGCAGGTCGAGACGGACGGCACCTCGGTCCGGTGACCATCGGCCCTCGTACGGTCAGGGGCGCTGTCGTCTACTGAAGTTCACCACGAGACCGCGAGGGCCGTGCGTTTGTCGCACCCAGCCGCGCGCCAGTCTGGGGTTCGTCGTGAGTTGGCCGACGCTGCAAGCGGATACGTCCAACCTCCCGGTGCCGCCGAACCTGACCGACTACGAGACGGCGCGTGCCAGCTTTCGCTGGGCCGACGGTCGGGCGCAGCTCGACGGCTTGCCCGGCGGCAAGGGGCTGAACATCGCCCACGAGACGGTGGACCGGCACGCCGCCGGCTCAAGGGCCGCCCACACGGCCATCCGGTGGCTCTCCAAGGACGGGCGGGTCGAGGACATCAGCTACAGGGACCTGCACGAGCGCACGAGCCGGTTCGCACACGTGCTCGACCGGCTCGGCGTCGCCGCAGGTGAGCGAGTCTTCGTCCTGCTCGGCCGCGTGCCGCCGCTGTACGTCGCGGTGCTCGGCGCGCTCAAGCACCGGGCGGTGGTCAGCCCGTTGTTCGCCGCGTTTGGTCCAGAGCCGATCCGTCAGCGCCTGGAGATCGGCGACGGTCGGGTGCTGGTGACCAGCCGTCGGCTGTACGAGCGCAAGGTCGCCGCGATCCGTGACCAGCTTTCGTCTCTCGAGCACATACTCCTCATCGATGCCGCCGGCGACCCGCCTCCGGGCACGCTCGACTTCGGGCAGTTGCTGGCCTAGGCGCCGACGGACTACACGATCCGTCCGACGGACGCCGAGGACCCGGCCCTCGTGCACTTCACCAGCGGCACGACCGGGAACCCGAAGGGAGCCGTGCACGTGCACGAGGCCGTGGTCGCGCACACGGCCACGGCCCGGCTCGCGCTCGACCTGCATCCGGAGGACGTGTTCTGGTGCACCGCGGACCCGGGCTGGGTCACCGGCACCTCCTACGGGATCATCGCGCCGCTCGCGCTGGGCGTGACCATGGTCGTCGACGAGGCTGAGTACGACACGGAGCGGTGGTACACGATCCTCGAGGAGCAGCGGGTCACCGTCTGGTACACGGCGCCGACCGCGATCCGGATGCTGATGCGCGGTGGCGACGAGGCCCGCGAGGGTCGCGACCTCTCCGCACTGCGGTTCATCGCCAGCGTCGGCGAGCCTCTCAACGCGCCCGCGGTGGTGTGGGGGACCGAGGCGTTCGGGCTGCCGATCCACGACACCTGGTGGCAGACCGAGACCGGGGCGATCATGGTGGCCAACTTCGCCGCTGTCGATGTGCGCCCCGGGTCAATGGGCCTGGCGATGCCGGGTGTCGAGGTCGCGATCGTCCACCGCACCGGTGATGAAGACGACCCGGGCATCGAGATGGTCGACGAACCCGACGTCGACGGCGAGCTGGCCCTGCGCGAAGGCTGGCCGTCGATGTTCCGGACCTATCTGGGGCAACCCGAACGCTACGCCAGCTGCTTCCGGGACGGGTGGTACCTGAGCGGCGACCTCGTCCGGCGCGACGCGGACGGCTACCTATGGTTCCTCGGCCGTTCCGACGACGTGATCACCTCCGCCGGCCACCTCATCGGCCCCACCGAGGTAGAGGGTGTGCTGACTGCCCACGACGCCGTGGTCGAGGCCGGGGTGATCGGGGTGCCCGACCCGATGGCCGGTGAGGTCGTCAAGGCGTTCGTGACGCTCTACCCGGGGATCGAGGCGACCGAGGAGCTGCTGCGTGACCTCCACGGATTCGCGCGCAAGCGGCTCGGTCCGGCCGTGGCACCGCGGGAGATCGTCCCGGCAGACACGCTTCCCAAGACCCGCAGCGGCAAGATCATGCGCCGGCTGCTCAAGGCGCGCGAGCTCGGCCTGCCCGAAGGGGACCTGTCGACCCTCGAGGGCGGACCCGATGCGCCCGACGACGCCTCGTCCACCGGGGGTGGGCCATGACACGTCAGCCGCCGCTCGTCGCCGTCGCCCGGTCGCGTGACCTCGACCCGGAGCACGGCCTGGACCTGCTGCGGACCATGCTGGTGATACGCAGCTTCGAGGAGCGCTGCGTCGAGCTGTACTCGGCCGCGCAGATTCGCGGGTTCCTCCACCTCTACATCGGCGAGGAGGCCGTCGCCACCGGTGTGACGGCCACGCTGCGCGAGGACGATGCGGTCGTGTCCACCTACCGCGAGCACGGCCACGCCATCGCGAAGGGCATCGGGCTGGGGCCGATCATGGCCGAGATGCTCGGAAAGGTCGACGGGGTGAGCCGCGGGCGCGGCGGCTCGATGCATCTGTTCGACGCCGCGACGCGCTTCTACGGCGGCAACGCAATCGTCGCAGGCGGCATCCCCCTGGCCGTCGGCGTGGCACTGGCCGACCAGATGCAGGGCCGCGACCGCGTCACCGTGTGCTTCTTCGGTGACGGTGCAGTTGACGAGGGTGCCTTCCACGAGTCGCTCAACCTCGCGTCGCTGTGGCAGGCGCCGGTGCTGTTCGCCTGCGAGAACAACCACTACGCCATGGGCATGGCGCTGGAGCGCGCCGAGGCGCAGCCCGACCTCGCGCTCAAGGCATCGGGCTATGCGGTGCCGTCATGGCGCGTCGACGGCATGGACGTGCTCGCCGTCGAGGAGGCCACCCGCCGGGCCGTGACCGCGATCCGGGCCGGCGGGGGACCGGTGTTCATCGAGTACGACACCTACCGGTTCCGCGCCCACTCCATGTACGACCCGGACCTCTACCGCGACCCCGCTGAAGTCGAGGCGTGGAAGCGGCGCGACCCGATCCCGGCCCTGGCGGCGACGCTTCGCGAGCATGGCCACCTCGACGACGACGCGATGGCCGTGATGGAGGCGGAGGTCGCCGCGGAGATCGACGAGGCGGTCGCCTTCGCGGAGGCGTCGCCGCTCGAGCCCCTCGAAGACCTCGAGCGCTTCGTGACCAGCGAGGTGGCACCGTGAGCGCACCGACCGTCGCTGAGCCCGCCACCGTCACCCTGACGCTGCGCGAGGCTCTCAAGCAGAGCCTGCGCGAGGCGCTGATCGCCGACGACCGGGTGTTCCTGCTCGGTGAGGACATCGGCGCCTACGGCGGTTGCTTCGCCGTCACCATGGGCCTGCTCGACGAGTTCGGCCCGGGCCGCGTCCGCGACACGCCGCTGTCGGAGGTCGCGATCGCCGGTGCCGCGATCGGCGCCGCGATGAACGGGATGCGTCCGATCGCGGAGATCATGACCTGCAATTTCTCGCTGCTCGCCCTCGACCAGGTGGTCAACAACGCCGCAACGATGCTGCACATGTCGGGCGGGCAGTTCAACGTCCCGGTCGTGATCCGCACCACCGCCGGCGCGGGCCGTCAACTGGCCGCCCAGCACTCCCACAGCTTCGAACCGATCTTCGCCCACGTGCCCGGGATCCGGGTCGTGGCGATCGCCACGCACGAGGACGCACGTGCCGTGCTGCGGCCGGCGTTGGACGACCCGGATCCGGTGGTGCTGTTCGAGTATCCGCGGATCATGACGATGGAGGCCGAGCTGCCGGTCGACCCGGTGCCCGTGGACCTGTCGACCGCTGCCGTCCGTCGACCCGGCAGCGACGTGACGCTGATCACCTACGGCCTGACGCTGCACACCGTCCTCGAAGCCGCCGAGACGCTGGCCACGGACGGCATCGACGCCGAGGTCATCGACCTGCGGTCGCTGCGTCCGCTGGACGACGCCACGGTGCTTTCCTCGGTCGGGAGGACCCATCGGGCCGTGGTCGTGGAGGAGGCCTGGCGCACCCTCGGCGTCGGCGCCGAGATCGCCGCCCGCGTCACCGAGGAGGCGTTCTACGACCTCGACGCACCGGTGGAACGCATCGGCTGCGCAGAGGTGCCGCTGCCCTATGCCAAGCATCTCGAGGACGCTGCCCTGCCACAGGTGCCGTCGATCGTCGCCGCGGTGCGCCGCGTGATGCATCGTGGGTGAGTTCCGCATGCCCGCGCTTGGGGCCGGCATGGACGCCGGCCGGGTCATCGAGTGGTACGTACAGCCCGGTGCCGAGGTCCGCCGCGGCGACATCGTGGCCCTGGTCGAGACGGACAAGGCCAACATCGAGGTAGAGGTCTTCGAGGACGGTGTCGTCGAGACGTTGCTGGTCGAGGAGGGCGTGAGGGTCCCGGTCGGCACCCCCCTGGCGCAGATCGCGTCCCGTGTGCCTGCGGAGCCGTCGATCTCCGCACCGGACGTCGGTGTCTCCCCGCAGGAGCCGACGCCCCCAGCGGTGCCCCAACCCGCAGCGGTGCCCGAACCCGCACCGGTGCCCCAACCCGTCGCGGCCGAGGCCACCGACAGTGAAGTGCGACCGCAGGTCGTCTCCCCGCTGGTGCGGCAGCTCGCCAGGGACTCCGGTGTCGACCTGCGCCGGGTATGCGGCTCGGGACCGGGCGGCCTGGTGACGCGCAGCGATGTGGAGCAGGCCGCCGCCGAGGCGGGTGCGGCCCGCGCCGCGGCTGCGCCCGAGCCGGTCCCGTCAGCAGCGCCCTCCCGCGACCGCTCGTCGCCCTATGCGCGTCGGTTGGCGGCTGAGTCGGGGGTCGAGCTCGC
>SKSM01000231.1 GCA_007122985.1 Nitriliruptoraceae bacterium
CGCTGCTCGACCGGCAGGCCGGCCGCCACGCACCCCTGCTGGATCGCCTCACCGAGCGCGGCGAGCCGGCCTTCCGGCCGGTCGCGCACCCCGGCCCACAGCACCCGGCGTCCGAAGCGGCCGGCGCCGTCCAGCACCAGCTCGTCCGGCAGTTCGCGGTCGGCCACGCCCGCGCCCACCACCTCGACGAGTCGGTCCAGGGCGTCGTCGGCCAGCTCGCCGACGAACGCGACCGTCAGGTGCCAGTCGTCGGCGCGGGTGAGCCGCAGCCCCTCCCAGTCGCCGTGTGCTCGAGCCAGCGACTCCTCCAGCGCGTTGCGCACCTGCTGCGGCACACCGATGGCCACGAACCGTCGGGTCACGCGCCGACCAGCCGTCGCCGCAGCAGGTCGAGCGCGGCCGAGCCGAGCCGCAGCAGGACCTGGCCCCGGTCGCCGGGGATGCGGCGCCCGTGCACCTCCACGCCGCCGTCGGGGTGCGCCAGCGCCCAGAAGCCGGTGCCGACCGGCAGGTCGTCCAGGGTCGCGGGGCCGGCGACCCCGGTCACCGCGATCGCGTAGTCGGCTCCGAACCGCTCACGGACGGCCGCCGCCAGCGCCTCGGTCACCTCCGCGGACACCGGTCCGTGGTCGGCCAACAGGGCCGGGGCGACCTCGAGGAGCCGCTGCTTGGCCTCGGTTGCGTAGACGACCACGCTGCCGAGCAGCGCCTGTGACGCACCGGGGACCCGGGCGAGCCGCGCGGCGATGTCGCCGCCGGTCGCCGACTCCGCGGTCGCGAGCGTCGCGCCGCGCTCGCCGAGCAGCCGCAGCACGACGGTCTCGAGGTCCTCGTCGTCGACACCGGCGACGGCGCCGTCGAGCGCGGTCGACAGCTCCTCGACCAGCGGCTGGGAGGCCTCGAGCGCCGCCGTGCGGTCATCGGCGGAGACGGTCAGACGCACCTGGATCTCGTGGCCCTTGG
The DNA here is from genome assembly GCA_007122985.1 of Nitriliruptoraceae bacterium. Lineage (GTDB taxonomy): Bacteria > Actinomycetota > Nitriliruptoria > Nitriliruptorales > Nitriliruptoraceae > SKTG01. The sequence goes on from SKSM01000231.1 coordinate 964, forward strand.
CCAGCAATGCGAGGATGACGTCGTCGCGGTCGCCGACCACGGGCTCGACCACGGCCGCGACGTCCGACTCGCCCCGACCGACCACGTGCAGCACCCGGGTGACCGTCACCCGGCGCCCGGCGAGGGCGGCCACCTCGTCGACGACGTGGGCCTCCCACAGCGCGTGCAGCTCCCACGGCACCCCCGGCAGTGCGACCACGCGGGTCGGCGACGGGTCGGTCAGCGTCAGAGCGAACGCGGGCGCGGTGCCGACGGGCGGGAACGGCCGGGCGCCCACCGGCAGGCGTGCCTGCCGCAGGTTCTGCGGCGCCATCGGCCGACCCATGGCGGCGAACCGCTGAACGATCGCCTCCTCCAGGTCCGCGTCGTGACGCAGCTCGACGCCGGCCGCGGCCGCAACGGCCTCGCGGGTGCGATCGTCCGCGGTCGGGCCGAGTCCGCCGCCGACCACGACCAGGTGCACCTGCCCAGCCAGCCACGTCAGCGCCGCGGCCAGACGCTCCTCGTCGTCGCCGACCGAGAGCTGATGCACCACCTCGACGCCCTGCTCGGTGAGCCGTCGGCTGATCCAGGTGGCGTTGGTGTCGGTGATGTCGCCGAGCAGCAGCTCGTCGCCGACCGACAGCACCGCCGCGCGCGGCGGATCGTGGGGTGGACGCACGACCACCCCGTCGATCGTCCCGGGCTCAGCGGCGAGGCTCACGCGGCGGCTCCTGTGACCTCGAGGTGGCCGACCCGTCGTTGCGGGCGAGGCGGCCGACCCGGAAGGCGTACTCGATGCCCGACCACACGGTCAGCGCGACCGCGACGTCCAGCAGTCGCCGGGCGACCAGCTCCGGCATGCCCGGCAGCAGGAAGGCGGCGATGGCGATCACCTGCGAGACCGTCTTGACCTTGCCCCACGGGGAGGCGGGAATGACCAGGCCGCGTCGCTGGACCAGCCGCAGCCGCAGCAGGGTCACCGCCACCTCTCGGGCGACGATCACGTTGACCGCCCACCACGGCAGCTCGCCGACGAAGGCCAGCGACGCCAGCGCGCCGATGATCAGCAGCTTGTCGGCGATCGGATCGGCGAGCTGCCCCCAGCGGGTGACCCCGTGGTAGCGCCGTGCGACCCAGCCGTCGATCGAGTCGGTCAACGCGGCGAACACGAAGATCCCGAAGGCCCACCACCGTTCGGTGTCGTGGTCGCCCTCGCTCAGCAGCAGCCACAGGATCACCGGGACGAGCAGGACCCGCAGGAAGGTGACCAGGTTGGGCAGGTTGAACCAGTGCGGCTCGGCCGTGTCCGCGGGCTGGTCGCCCGGGGACCGGTCCCGGTCGGGTCGGGGCTGCGGTGCGTCAGCCATGCAGCGGACCCGCACGGTCACGATCGACCGTGGCGATCAGATCCACCCCGACCGCGTCGGTCACCCGCGCCGTGACGACGCGTCCGGCCGGGATCGCCGCCGGCGAACCGTCGGCGGCCACCAGCCGGATCTCGCCGTCGGTGTCCGGGGCTTCGCGGTAGGAGCGGGCCAGGGTGGTCGCACCGGCGCCGTCGTCGTGCACCTCGTCGACCAGCACGTCGAGCTCACGTCCGACGAACCGGGTAGCCGCCTCGTCGGCGACGCGCTCCTGCAGCTCGCTGATGCGCAGCAGCCGCTCGTGGGCGAGCTGCTCATCCACCTGGTCGGGCAGGTCGGCCGACGGCGTGCCGTCCTCGCGGCTGAACGCGAACAGCCCGACCCAGTCGAGTTGCTGCTCCTCGAGGAAGCGCTCGAGCAGCGCGACGTCCTGCTCGGTCTCGCCCGGGAAGCCCACGATGAAGTTGGACCGGAACACCGCGTCCGGATCGGCCTCGCGGGCACGGGCGATCAGGGCGGCGAACCGCTCGTGGTCGCCGGAGCGGGCCATGCGCCTGACGATCGACGCCGACACGTGCTGCAACGACAGGTCGTAGTAGCTGGCGACCGTCGGCTCGGACGCGATCGCCCCGAGCAGCTCGTCGGTGAGCTCGGCGGGCTGCAGGTACATCAACCGCAGCCGCTCGATCCCGTCGATCTGCCCGAGCTCGTGTAGCAGCCGCGGCTGCAGATCGCGGCCTCCCGGCAGATCCTTGCCCCACGAGGTGGTGTTCTCGCTGACGAGCACGAGCTCGCGCACACCCTGGTCGGCGAGCCAGCCGGCCTCGGCCAGCAGTTCGTCGAGCGGGCGCGAGCGGAACCGCCCACGGAACGACGGGATGGCGCAGAAGGTGCAGATCCGGTCGCAACCCGAGGCGATCTTGAGGTAGCTCCACGGGCGCGTCGGGCCGCCGACGCCCAGATGGCGCACCGGGAAGCGCGGGCCCGAGGCCGGGATGCGGTCGAGCTCGTCCTGGCTGGTCACCGCCCGCACGGGCAGCGCATCGGACTCGGCAGGCGCCGCCGGCGGCGGGGGCGCCACCATCAGCGGCAGGTCACGGCCCGCGGCGCGGTCGCGGGCGCCCGCACGCGCACCGGGGTGAGCCGGACCGACCCCGATGACGCGCTCGGTGGCACGGCCGGCCACGACGTCGTCGACGATCGCCGGCAGGTCCGCGTAGCCGTCGAAGCCAACGATCGCGTCCGCCTCGGGAATCGCATCGGCCAGCTCGAAGGGGTAGCGCTGGGCCATGCAGCCGACCACCAGCACCGCCCTGGCCGGACCGTCATCCTTGAGCCGGCATGCCTCGAGGACGGTGTCGATCGACTCCTGCTTGGCCGGGGCGATGAACGTGCAGGTGTTGACCAGCACCACCTCGGCGGCAGCCGCGTCCTGGGTGATCTCGGCCCCGGCCCGGTGGAGCAGCCCGGCGAGCTGGTCGGAGTCGACCTCGTTGCGCCCACAGCCGAGGGTCACGATGGCCACGGACCGGGGCGGGCTCGGGGCGGACGTGGACACGTGTGCTCCAGCGGGGTGGGCGGCGGCGAGCCTACGGGGGCGTCAGACCTGCTCGGCGCCGTCGGGGGTGAACACCACGTCGACCACCTCGCCACGACCACCCTGGGTCCCGAGGTCCTCGCCGTTGAGCTCGGCGATCACGCCGCCTGCGTTACCGAAGCGGATCTGGACCTCCTGCTCGGCCTCGAACGGCAGGGTCTCGCCGGCCGGGACGGTCTCCTCGAGCACCATCGCGCCGTCGACCTCGACGCGCATCCACGAGGTCTCCTCGAAGGCCAGCACGAGCTCGACGTGGTCGATGTCGGCCTCGTCGGCCTCGTCGGCCTCGTCAGCCTCGTCAGCGTCGTCGGCGTCGTCAGCGTCGTCGGACTCGTCGGCGTCGTCGGCATCACGGTCGTCGTCCGCGTCGCCGGCCTCGTCCCCGGTCTCCTCCTCGGCCGAGGAGGGCGGCGGGCTCGCGACGTCCTCCGACGGCGTGGCGGTCTCCGGGCTGCGGCTGCCCGCGCCCAGCTGTGAGAGGAAGGCCACGCCGGCGACGACCACGATCGCGACCAGCACCCAGGCGAGCCACGCCGGCGGGGAAGTCCGTGGCGTCCTGGTCATCGACGCCGGCTCGGAGATCAGCGTGCTCACCCGCACGTCGTCGGTGGCGTACTGCTGCCGGTAGGCCTCCACCAGCGGTGCGGGGTCCAGTCCGAGCTCGAGCGCGCAGCTCTTGATGAAGCCCTTGGCGTAGACGTCGCCGCCGAAGACCTGGAAGTCGTCGTTCTCGAGCGCGTGCAGTTGCGTCACCCGGGCACGCAGGGCAGCAGCCACGTCCTCCGGGGCGCGGCCCTGGGCCTCGCGGGCCTGGCGCAGCGTGGCACCGATACCCGTGGCAACATCGTCGGTCATGGGACCCGGTCGCTCCCTCCAGCTGCTCGTCGGCGGTGCACGTCGGCCCGCGGCTCGGACGACACGCGAAGGCACGCGCACGCCGTGGTGCGCACGTCCGAGCGTAGGACCCGACGGGTAGGAGCGCACGTGGCGGCCCACCGGGGTCAGCGCACGCTCCCTGCCACCTCACCGTCCGCGCGCCTTGCGTACGCCACTGTGCGGTCTGCCGGCGACACGGACGTGGTGGACGACCGCCTGCGTCGCTCGCACCCGCCTGCCGCCGTGGGCCGAGGCGGGTTGGCTCCGACCGTTCGCGCCCGGCTAGCATCCCGGCCATGAACGCGATCCGGATCCCCGCCCTGCTGCTGAGCGCCGCGCTGGCCGTGCTCGTCCTCGGTCTCGGGCCCGCGGTGGCCGACGACGACCCCGTCGACGACGCCGTCGAGGAGGTCGAGGCCGACGAGCCCGACGACGCCGACGATCACCGCATCACCATCGCCGAGACCCCCCGCGACCGCGTCGGGCTACTGCTGCTCGGTGCGCTGGTGGCCGGCGGGATCATCGCCTGGGTCCAGGGCCGGCGGCAGATGAAGGGACAGCACGAGCAGGCCAGCGGCGAGTTCCGCTGGCGCTGAGCGCCTGCGCTCGTCGGGCCGCTCGCTCACAGCGAGCCCTGCGAGGTCGCCTGATCGAGCTGCTCCTGTGACCACAGCACCTCACGGGCCTTGGACCCCTCGTTCGGTCCCACCACGCCGAGCTCCTCGAGCTCGTCCATCAGCCGGCCGGCACGCGCGAAACCGACGCGCAACTTGCGTTGCAGCATCGAGGTGGAGCCGAGCCCGCTGCTGACCACCTGCTCGGCGGCGCGGCGCAGCAGCGCCTCGTCGGTCGTGCCGTCCCCGGAGCGCGCGGCATCGGCGCGGTCGGCATCGGCGCCCTGCTTGACCACGGTGTGGTCGAAGTCGGCCTCGCGCTGCTGTCGGCAGTGGGCGACGATGCCGCCGATCTCCTGCTCGGTCACCCAGCAGCCCTGCAGCCGTGAGGGCTTGCCCTGGGTGGCGGGCAGGAACAGCAGGTCACCCTTGCCAATCAGCTTCTCCGCGCCGTTGATGTCCAGGATCGTACGTGAGTCGGTCTGCGAAGCCACCTGCAGCGCCAGCCGGGAGGGGATGTTGGCCTTGATCAGCCCGGTGATCACGTCGACCGAGGGGCGCTGGGTGGCGATGATCATGTGGATGCCGACCGCACGGGCCATCTGGGCGATGCGGCAGATCGCGTCCTCGACGTCGCGCGGCGCGACCAGCATCAGGTCGGCGAGCTCGTCGATCACGACCAGGATGTAGGGCATCGGGCGGGGCTCGATGAGCTCGCCGTCCGGCCCGGGACGGGTCGCCACCTCACCGGCGGCGACCGCCTGGTTGTAGCCGTCGATGTTGCGAAAGCCCAGGTGGGCGAGCAGGTCGTAGCGCTGCTCCATCTCCTTGACGCACCACTGCACGGCATCGGCGGCGCGACGCGGATCGGTGACCACCGGCGCCAGCAGGTGCGGCGCCCCCTGGTAGTGGTTGAGCTCGACGCGCTTGGGGTCCACCAGGATCATGCGCACCTGATCCGGGCGGGCGCGCATGATCACCGAGGAGATCATGCCGTTGAGCGTCACCGACTTGCCCGAGCCCGTGGCGCCGGAGACCAGCAGGTGCGGCATCGTGGTCAGGTTGATCAGCTCCGGGTTGCCGGCGATGTCCACGCCCAGGGCCACCGTCAACGGGTGGGGGTCACCGACAGCGTCGTCGGAGCGCAGGATGTCTCCGAGGGTGACCAGATCCCGCTCACGGTTGGGAACCTCCACCCCGATCGCCGACTTGCCCGGGATCGGCGCGACGATCCGCACGTCCGGCGCCGCCAGTGCGTAGCCGATGTCGTCGCCCATGTTGGCGACCTTCTTGACCTGCACGCCGGGTCCGAGCTCGATCTCGAACCGGGTCACCGTCGGTCCCCGCGACCAGCGGGCGACCCAGGCGTCGACGCCGAACTGGTTGAACGTCTCCTGCAGCGCCGCGGTCTGCGCCTCGATGGTGCGGGCGGAGCGTTCCTCGAGCGAGCGCCCGGTGGAGAGCAGCTCGAGGCTCGGCAGGCGGTAGTCGTCGTAGTCCTCGACCGGTGCGACCGGCCGCGCCTGCTGCGGCGCGTCGTCCGACCCGGCATCGCCCGGCCCGGCGTCGGCACGCCCCGTGCCGGCGGTCTCGCCCGTGCGTGCCGGCGTCGTGGCCTGCGTGGCCATCGGCTCGGCTGCGGCCGGATCGTCTGCGGGGTCGTCGAAGGGCAGCTGCTCGCCGCGCTTGCCCTCCAACGTCGCACGCAGGCGGGCGCGTTCGTAGGCGGCGGCCGCTTCGGCCTCCTCCCCGTCCTCCGCCGCACCGGTGGCCCGCTCGTCGCGCGCACGGCGCGTGCCGTGGTGGGTGGCGTCGGGGTCGGCGTCGTCGGGTGCGTCCGCAGCGGCACGCGTGGCGAACAGACCGCGCACGCCGGCCACGACCGCACTGACCGGGGTCTTGGTCACCACCAGCAGACCGAGGACCAGCAGGGCGACCAGCACCGCGGACGCTCCCCAGACCGACAGCGCCCAGACCAGCGGCGTGGCCACGGCAAAGCCCACGAGCCCGCCGGCGTGCCACAGCCCCCGCATGCCCTGGGCCGGATCGGGGGTGCCCGCCAGCAGGTGCAGGCCACCGAGCAGCCCGACGGCGACCACGACCGAGCCGACCGCGATGCGGCCGATCTCCTCGCCGGGTCGGCCGATCACCACCAACAGGCCGAACCACGTGAACAGCACCGGCACCAGGTAGCCGACCAGCCCGAGCAGGCCGAGCGTGGTCGCCTCCAGGAAGGCGCCGACCGGTCCGGCGGCGTCTGCATAGGTGCCGAGGCCGGTGACGACACCGACCACGATCAGCGCGATCCCCGCGGCGTCCTGCTTCTGGGCGCCGAGGTGGTCGCGGAACGGCCGCAGCAGCCGCGAGGACCACCGTGGGGGGTCGCCGTCGCCTCCACGGGTACCGGAGGTGCCCTTCGTGGCTCTGGAGCCCGCGCCACCGCTGCCACGACCGGTGGGCGCGGACCCGCCGCCCGACGCGCGACGCACCTTGCCACGGGTCGACGAGCCGCCACCACGCGGCGTGGAGCCCGCCTTGCGGGTTGACGTCGTCGAGCCCACGCGGCCCCCTCGGGTGTCGGTGCGGTTGCCTCAGGCTACCGGTCGACGACACGAGTGGAACTACATCACGGGCGGGAGGGTGGCAACCGTCCGGCCGGTGCCCCGAGCCGGGCCCGGTCAGGCCTCCTGGACCACCGGCAGGATGAAGGGGCGACGGCCGGTCTCCGCGCGCCAGAACCGGCCGACGGCCTGCACGACGTGGCGCTGCACGGCGGCCGGATCCTCGAACCTGGCCGCGGGCAGCCCGTCGAGCTCGAGGTCGACGGCCTTGCGGGCGGCCTCGAGCAGGTCGTCGGCCTGCTCGTGGAAGACCACCCCCTTCTGGGTCACGATCGTGTCGCCGGCCACCTGACGGTCGTGGGTGTCGATGGTCACGATCACCACACAGATGCCGTCCTCGCCGATGCGCCGGCGGTCGCGCAGCAGCGCCGGCCCGACGTCGTCGAGCAGCCCGTCGATGTAGACGTGGCTGGTCGGCACCCCCTCGCCCCGTGACACCTCGCCGTCCTCGAGAAGCAGGCTGTCACCGTCCTCGCAGACCCACACCTTCTCCGGGAGGCAGCCGGTGTCGACCGCGATCTGGGCGTGCGCGCGCAGGTGTCGGTGCTCGCCGTGGACCGGGACGACGTTCTCGCCCTCGATGATGTTGTGGAACAAGGTGAGATCGTCGGCGGAGGCGTGGCCCGAGACGTGCACGTGCGCGACGCCCTTGTGGATCACCGTGCAGCCGCGGCGTGAGAGGTTGTTGATCGAGCGGAACACCGCCTGCTCGTTGCCCGGGATCAGACTCGAGGCCAGGATCACCAGGTCGCCCTCACCGACCTCGAGCGTGCGGTGCTCGCCCGCGGCCATCAGCGACAGTGCGCTGAACGGCTCGCCCTGCGAGCCGGTGGAGATCACCACCAGGTCCGAGCGGTCGTAGCGCTCGACGTCGTGGAGGTCGACGGCCAGATCCGCGTCGAAGTCGAGGTAGCCGAGCTCACTGGCGATGGCCATGTTGCGCACCATCGAGCGGCCGACGAAGACTGGACGGCGTCCCACGGCGGCGGCCGCGTCCAGCACCTGTTGGATGCGGTGGACGTGGGAGGCGAACGAGGCAACGATCACCAGCCCCTGCGCATCGGCCATGTGCTGGCGGACGGTCGCGCCGATGGTCCGCTCCGGTGGGACGTGCCCCGGGCTCTCCGCGCCGGTCGAGTCGGCCAGCAGCAGGTCGACCCGCTCGTCCCCGAGCCGGGCGAAGTGCGCGAGATCCGTCGGTCGGCCGTCGAGCGGGCTCTGGTCGAGCTTGAAGTCACCGGTGTGGACGATCAGCCCCTGTGGGGTCCGGAAGCCGAACGCGACCCCGTCCGGGATCGAGTGCGAGACCTGCACCGCCTCCACGTCGAACGGGCCCTGCTCGATGCGGTCGCCGGGCTCGATCTGTTCGAACTGCGGACGCGGCAGGTCCGGCCACTCCTCGAGGATCGCCTCGCAGAAGGCGAGGGTCAGCTGCGTGCCGTAGACCGGCAGCGACCGGTCCAGGTCGCGCAGCAGGTAGGGCAGCGCGCCCACGTGGTCGAGATGGCCATGGGTGAGGAAGATCGCCTCGAGGTCGTCGGCCCGCTCGGTGAGCCACCCCCAGTCGGGCAGGATCATGTCCACGCCCGGGTGCTCGGCGTCGGGGAAGAGCACCCCGACGTCGATCACCGCCAGCCGGCCTTCGACCTCGAGGGTGGCCATGTTGCGGCCGATCTCGCCGAGGCCTCC
>SKSM01000227.1 GCA_007122985.1 Nitriliruptoraceae bacterium
TCCGCCCGCGAGCAGCAGCGCCGCGTCGTCCGCGCCGGGCGCAGCCGTCCGCAGCCGCAGCTGCTGGTCGATCGCGCCCACGACCCCGTCGACCACCGCCTCCAGCGGTGCGGCGGCCAGGTCCTCGTGCTCGGCCCGACCGTCGGTGACGTGGTAGCTCGCCCAACGGAACGGCGCACGACCAGTGGCCAGCGCGACCAGCAGCGCATCGAAGCGCACGGCCCGCCGGTCGGCGCCGGGTCGCGGCAGCCCCGTGCGAAGGCCCACCACCAGGGCCCGGGCGCGGTCGTCGGGGGCCGGGCTGTCGAGCACCAGGTCGGGCGTGCCCCGCAGGACGACACGGCCGTCGGCCAACGCGACCTGGTACGGCTGGCGCAGCTGCATCCGGACGCTGCCCGGCGGGAACGCAGGCCAGACCTCCCGCGTCACCGCCACCAGCCCGGCCACCTCCTCGATCAGCGCCGCGCGGTCATCGCAGGCGTTGAGCCACGCCGACCGCGACGCCGGGTCACCCGGCCGGCGCGACGCCTCCTCGTCCCACACCTGTGCGGCCACCGCGTCCGGGCGGTCCTGACGCTGCCGCTCCCAGTCACGCACGATCGCCGCGACGGCCAGGTGCGCCCGGACGTTGTCGCGGGTGTGCCGAAACGGCTCGGGCTCGAGCTGCAGACCGTCGCAGACGGTGCGCTCGAGCACGGTCCGGGTCACCACCAGCTGTCGGCCCGGTCGGCCGGCGGCGAGCTCGTCGAGCGCCGGACGGCCCTCGACGAGCTCGCGCTCGAGGCGGCCGCGCAGCTGCTCGACCAGCTCGCGACCCGCCGCCGGGCGTCCCGCCCCCCACGCCAGCAGCTCGGTTGCCAACCGTTGCTGGGCCGGGGTCGTCACGGGCAGCGCCACCGTCAACCCCACGCCAGCTGTGCGAGGTCGTCGTCGTCGAGGTCCGCCGGGACGAAGGCGCCGCCGGCCTCCAGCACCGGCACGCCACCGATGCCGCGGTGGCGCTGTGCGGTCATGCGTGACATCAGCCCGCGCCGGGCGGCGGGATCGGACAGCCGCGCGGCCACCTCGGCGTCGCTGAGCCCGATCTCGGCGCCCAGCGCGCGCAGCTCGGCATGATCGCAGACGTCGCGGTCCTCGCTCCAGTAGGCCCGCAGCGTCGCCTGCCGCCACGCCGCACCGACGCCGGATTCCTCGGCCAGGTCCCCGACCAGGTGGCAGTCCAGCGTCGGTGGCTGCCGGCTCGGACGGTGCAGCTCCAGCCCGAGCTCCGCGGCCCGGTCGCGGTACCGCTCGAGCTCGGCCAGCAGATCCAGCGTCGGCGGGATCGCGATGGCGAGCCCGAGCACGTCGATGCCTGCGAACCACACGTGCGCACCCGCGTCCGCCAGCGGCTGCAACCGCAACACCGCGACCGCCGACGCCGGCGAGGTGACGTCGTGGTGGAGGATCAGCACGCCGCAGCTCCGCTCATCGTTCCCGGTCCGGCCAGGAATCCCTCACCTGGTCAGGGCGTCGGACGCTACCTCCCGGCGCACGCCGTAGCCTTGGGGCGCTGGACGACCACCCGGACCGCGGCGGCGCGGCTGACGAGCGGCGGCCCGACGGCCACGCACCGGCACCGGGCCCTTCAGGAGACACCGTGGATCGCGAGGCGACAAGCGCACAGGTACGCCTGCTCGGCGACCTGCTCGGACAGACCATCTCCGAGGTCGAGGGCGAGGAACAACTCGAGCTCGTCGAGCGCGTCCGCCACCTGGCCATCGATGCCCGCCGTGGCGACGACGCCGCCAGCCGGGCACTGGTCGAGCTGCTCGCCGACGTGCCCGTGCGCGACGCGATGGTGGTGGTCACCGCGTTCGCGTCGTGGTTCCACCTGATCAACCTCGCCGAGGACCAGGCCCTGGTCCGCCAGCTGATCTACGACCGGCAGGACGCCGCGGAGTCCGGCGAGCCGTTCACCGAGACCATCGCCGCCGCCATCGAGCGGCTGGCGGCACGCGGCGTCGGGGCCGAGCGCATCGAGGGCCTGCTGGGCGAGGTGGCGATCCGGCCCGTGCTCACCGCCCACCCGACCGAGTCGAAGCGGCGCACCGTGCTGACCAAGCTCGGCCGGGTCTCGGCCACCCTGCGTCGGCTCGACCAGGAGCGGCTCTCCCCCGAGGTCCGCAGCCACCTCGAGGACCACCTCGCCGAGGAGATCACCTCCCTGTGGCTCACCGACGAGACCCGCGCCCATGCCCCGACCGTGATCGACGAGGTCAGAAACGGCCTGTACTGGGTCGACGCGGTGCTCTTCGACCTGGTGGTCCGGCTCTACCGGGAGCTCGACAAGGCGGTGCGCACGACCTTCCCCGGCACCGAGGTGAGGATCGGGCGCTTCCTGCGCTTCGGTTCGTGGATCGGCGGCGACCGTGACGGCAACCCCAACGTGACCAACACGGTGACCGAGCAGACCCTACGCGAGCACAAGACGATGGCGCTGCGCCTGCTGCGTCGCTCCATCGACCGGATGCACGCCCACCTGTCCGTCAGCAGCCGACGAGCGCCGACGACCGCGCTGACCGAGCGCTACGCCGAACTCGCCGCGGCGCTTCCCGACGAGGCCCGGGAGGTCGAGCGCCGCTACTCCGAACAGCCTCACCGCCAGTTCCTGGCGCTCGTCTACCGGGCACTGCGGGTCACCCAGCAGCAGGCCGATGCGCCGTGGCGCGCCGACCTCAAGCTCCTGCCCGGCACCTACGCCACGAGCCAGGAGTTCATCGACGACCTCCAGCTCCTGCGCGACAGCCTGCGTCAAGCGGGCGCGGCGCGGATCGCCGACGGCCGCGTGCGGGACCTCCAGATCCAGGCGGAGGTGTTCGGCTTCCACCTGGTCACCCTGGACCTGCGCCAGCACGCCTCACGGCACACCGCGGCCCTGGCCGAGCTGTTCGCCCGCTACGGCGACACCCCCGACTACGGCAGCCTGCCCGAGGCCGACAAGCGCGCGATGCTCACCCGCGAGCTGACGAGCGCACGGCCACTGGCGCCGGCGGTCCTCGACCTCTCCGAGGAGTCCAACCAGACCCTGGGGCTGTTCCGCACGGCGCGACGCGCGCACCAGCGGCTCGGCCCCGACGCGATCGACACCTACATCATCTCCATGACCCGCGACGTCTCGGACGTGCTCGCCGTGCTGGTGATGGCGCGGGACGCCGGCTGCGACGACGCGCTCGACGTCACGCCGCTGTTCGAGACGGTCGACGACCTTGACCGCGCACCGCAGGTGCTCGACGACCTGCTGGGCTGTGAGCCCTACCGCGATCACGTGCGCCGCCGAGGCGACCACCAGCAGGTGATGATCGGCTACTCCGACTCCAACAAGGACGGGGGCTACCTCGCCGCGACCTGGCAGCTGCAGTCGGCACAGCGGTCACTGGCCGAGGTCTGCGACCGCCACGGCGTGAAGCTGACCCTGTTCCACGGACGCGGCGGATCGATCGGCCGTGGCGGTGGCCCGGCGAACGCGGCGATCCGCGCCCAACCGCCGGAGTCCGTGCGCGGCCGCTTCAAGCTGACCGAACAGGGCGAGGTCATCGCTGCGCGCTACCGCGACGACCGGCTCGCCCACCGCCACCTCGAGCAGGTCGTCCACGCGGTGCTGCTGACCGCCCGACCCGACCGGGCACCCAAGACCACCGTCCGCGTCGAGCAGGTGCTCGACGAACTGGCCGACCTCGCCCGCGACGCCTACCGCCAACTGGTGCACGACACCCCCGAGACGGTCGACTACCTCCACGAGGCGACGCCGCTGAACGCCATCGGTGAGCTCAACATCGCCTCCCGCCCGGCACGCCGCAACCCGGGCGCGGGCATCGACGACCTGCGTGCGATCCCGTGGGTGTTCGCCTGGACCCAGTGCCGCATCAACCTGCCCGCCTGGTACGGCGTCGGCACGGCGCTCCACGCCTGGGCCGGCGACGACGCCGACCGCTGGGAGGAGCTGCGTGAGCTGGTCCAGGTCAGCCCGCTGCTGAAGGTCACCTTCGACAACGTCGAGATGGCACTGGCGAAGTCGGACCTGCGGATCGCGGCGGAGTACGCCCGCCTGGCCCGGCCCTCGATCCGCGAGGCGGTGTTCCCGATGATCGAGGCCGAGTTCACAACGACCACCGACGCGCTGCGGCAGGTGCTGGGCGTCGACGACGTGCTCGCCGGCGACCCGGAGCTGCGCGAGGTGCTCAAGCTGCGCGACCCCTACCTCGACCCCCTGCACGCGGTGCAGGCGGCACTGCTCGGACGGCTGCGCAGCGAGCAGGACCCCCAGCGCACCCGGCAGCTGCGCGACGCCGTGCTGGTCGCGACCAACGGCATCGCTGCGGGGCTGCGCAACACCGGCTGACACCCCCGGGGGCGCCTGCCTGGCACAGGACGGATGTCGGCCGATCAGGGACCTACAGCCCTGCCCGGGGCCCGACCTGCGGCCGTACGGTCCCGGCAGTGGGATGATGCCTCGACGAGGACGAGACGCCGTGAGCAGGACGATCCGGAGCTTCCTGCCCACCGTGGGCGACCCGGTGGCGCTGGCGACCGCCTTCGACGGCGATCCGCTGCGCTGGCTGCCCGGTGCCCGCCGCGACGGCCCGGACGGCTACCTGCTGGCCGTGCGCGCCGGGGCCCTGACCAGGGGCGTCCGGGCGAGTGTCGGCGCCCCCTGGCGTGCCGGTGCGACCCGCTGGCGGTCGCTGCGCTGGGACCCCGTCTCCGAGGACGGCGACCCCGCCACGTTCGACCGGCTGCTGCCGGGGCTCGACGGTGAGCTCGGCCTGCACATCGAACCGGCGGGACGCATCACCCTGCTGCTCGACGCGCGGTACCGCCCACCCGGTGGAGCGTTCGGCGCCGCCGTCGACGCGGTCGCCCTGCGGCGGGTCGCGCAGAACACCGTCGAACGGTTCCTCGAGGACGTCACGGCGCGCATCGCCGCCGAGGCGTTGCTGCTCGACGACGGCTCGACCCTGGACGAGGACAACGAGGACAACGACCACAGCCAGCCGGTCCCCGAGCACCACTGAGGCCGGGACTACGTGCTCGGTAGGTACAGCTCGACGCAGGTCCCCTGCCCGTTGCGGCCGGCGCCGATCGACAGGTGGGCGCCGAGCTGCCGCGAGCGGTCGTGCAGGTTGTCGAGCCCGAACCCGCCTCCGGCGTCCGGCTGGATGCCGCGGCCGTCGTCCACGACCCGCAGGCGCAGGCCCGCGTGGTCGGCGACGATCTCCACCTCGACGTCGCTCGCCTGGGCGTGCTTGCCGACGTTGGTCAGGGCCTCGCGGATCATCGGCAGCAGGTGGTCGAGCGCGGTCGGCGGCACGACGGTGTCGATCGGCCCGTCGAACCGCACCCGCGGCGAGCGGGGCAGGATCTGGCTGACCTCCTCGACGATGCCGAGCACCTGTGAGCGCACCCCGCGCCCGGGCTCACCGGACGACTGCAGTGCGAAGATCGTCGAGCGGATCTCCTTGACGGTGGCGTCGATCTCATCGACGGCCGCGTCGAGCCGCTTGACGAGCTCCGGACGATCGTCGCAGGAGCGTTGCAGCGCCTGCAGGCTCAAGCCCGTCGCGAACAGCCGCTGGATGACCGTGTCGTGCAGGTCGCGCCCGATGCGCTCGCGGTCCTCGACCACGCTCAGGCGGCGCAGGTCCGACTGGGCCTGGTCGAACGTCCAGGCGAAGCTGACCTGCTCGCCGAACCCGGTCAGCAGCTGCTCCTCGCGCGTGGTGAACGCGGTGTCCCGGCCGACCCCGAGTGCGGCGACGACCGCGTGCCCGGTGCGGATGGGCACCCACATCGCCGGACGCGCCAGAATGGCCCCGTACGGCCCGCGGACGGGCTGACCGCGGTCGAGCACGTCCAGTGCGTAGCTGCTGTCCACCTCGACGAAGCCCTCACGCGGTCCGTCGCCGACGCTGGCGAGCACCCACAGCCCGTCGTCGTGGCCCTCGACCACGCAGCCCACGTCGGCGTTGACCAGACTCATCCCGAGCTCTGCCACCCGTCGGCGGACGTTGACCGACGGGGTCCCGTCCAGCACCGTGCCCGCGATCTCCAGGACCGCGGCACGCCACATCTCGCGCTCGCGCGCCTCCTCGTAGAGCCGGGCGTTGGCGATGGCGGCACCGGCCACGCCGGCCAGTCCGACGACCAACTCCTCGTCCTGCTCGGTGAAGCTCGACCCGTCCGACTTCTCGGCGAGGTAGAGGTTGCCGAAGACCCGTTCGCCGACCCGCACCGGCGCACCCAGGAACGCTCCCATCGGGGGGTGCCCCGGCGGGAAGCCGGCGGCGAGGGGGTGGCTTGCGATGTCGTCGAGCCGCAGCGGCGTCGGCTGGTCGATCAGCAGGCCGAGCACTCCCCGTCCCTCGGGCAGCTGTCCGATGCGGCGCACCGTCGCCTCGTCGACCCCGTGATGGACGAAGGCGGACAGACCCTCGCCGTCGTCGTCGACGACCCCGAGCGCGCCGTAGCGCGCATCGACGAGCTCACAGGCGGCCGTGACGACCCGCGAGAGGACGGTCTCGAGCTTCAGGTCGCCCGCAACGGCCAGCACCGCGTCCAGCAGGCGCCGCGACGGCTCGTCCAGCGATTCGCCAGCGTCGTGGGTCACGTGCTCCGCCATGCCTGGCACGACCTTCGCAGGTGGGCGCCGCGCGGGCGCGAGTGGGGCAGATGAACACCGTCCCGCTTCAAACAGTCTAGCCTCGGGGCCGAACACCCAGCGAAAGGCACGAGGTGACGACGCGCGTCTTCCTGGTGGACGACCACGAGGTCGTCCGGCGGGGGCTCAAGGAGCTGTTGGACGCCGAGGAGGACATCGACGTGGTCGGCGACGCAGCCACCGCCGGCATGGCCCTGTCCGGGATCGCCAACACCGCCCCCGACGTGGCGCTGCTCGACGTGCGCCTGCCCGACGGCAACGGTGTCGAGGTCTGCCGTGAGGTGCGCGCCCGCGATCCCCGCATCGCCTGTTTGATGCTGACCTCGTTCAGCGACGACGAGGCGCTGTTCGACGCCATCATGGCGGGCGCCGCCGGGTATCTGCTCAAGGACATCAAGGGCACCGACCTGCTCGACGCCGTCCGGCGCGTGGCGCGCGGGGAGTCACTGCTCGATCCGACGCTGACGGGCAAGGTGCTCGAGCGGCTGCGCCAGGGCGACGAGGAGGACCCCAGGCTGGCCTCGCTGTCGGACCAGGAGCGCCGCATCCTCGAGCTGATCGCCGATGGGCTGACCAACCGGCAGATCGCCGAGCAGATGCATCTCGCGGAGAAGACCGTGAAGAACTACGTGTCGAACCTGCTGTCGAAGCTCGGCATGCAGCGGCGCACGGAGGCCGCCGTCTTCTACACCCAGGTCGACCGCGGCCACAAATGACCAAACGGTGCGCTCGGCCCGTCCACCTAGGGCACGAGGCCCCTTCCGAGGGACGGCCGGCGCAGCGACGCTCGCCTCGTTCGCGCCGCCACAGCGCGACGCCCACGGGGACCGGACAGTGGACGCCCGACCCCGTTGCCCGAGACGAGGAAGGTGCTGGCGATGAGCGGCCCGACCGACCGCAACGACCTGGAAGTGCTCTCGCTCGCGCAGTGCCTGTCGCTGCTGCGCAGTCGCCCGCTCGGCCGGCTGGCGTACCTGCACAAGGGCGGTCCCGTCGTGGTCCCCGTCAACCACGCCGTCGACGGCTCGACCGTCGTGCTGCGGACCACCACCGGCGGCAAGCTCGACGCGGCCATCAGCGGCGAGCCGGTCGCCTTCCAGCTCGACGATCACGACCCGGCGCGCGGCACCGGTTGGAGCGTGCTGGTCCAGGGGCGCGCCGAACTGCTCGACGACGACGAGCGGATCAGCCGCTACCAGGAGGAGCTCGACAGCTGGGCGATCCCCAACTCCGGTGAGGCGGGCTGGATCCGCATCATCCCCGACGAGGTCTCCGGCCGACGCCTGCGCCGGCACAACTGATCGCCCGTCCCCCAGCACGGGACGAGCAGCCTGCATCAGTGTGGCAGCCACTAGGGTCGTTCGGCCCTGCGCGCATGTGACCCTCAACCCTGCCGGGCTCTAGGGTCCCGTCGTCATCCTGCCGAACGGCACGGGCCGCTGCGTTCGCCGGGGCCGCCAGAGGCGTGCGACCCTGCGTCGACGGCCGATCGGGTGGCTGCACCCGCCCGCGTGCCCGAGCTTGCGCACGACCACACGTCCGCGGTCCATCGGGGACCGGTGCGACGCATCCGACGCCACGACACGAGGAACCGACATGGCCAGCGAGCAAGCCAACGAGGGACGCACGATGGGCCTGATCGCCACCGCGGTGGCGGCCGTGGTCGCCATGGTGCTCGCCGGTGGAGCGCTGATCGTCGCGAGCGGTGCCAGCAGCGCCGACGACGCGGCACCGGCTGCGACAGCCACCGACCCGGACGAGACCGACACCGCAGCGGCGCCGAGCAGCGTCGCGGTCGAGCTCAGCGAGTTCGCGGTGGAGCCCGGCGACATCACCGTCGCCGCCGGCGGCGACCTCGAGGTCGTCAACGCAGGGTCCGTCGAGCACGACCTGGCCGTGGTCGACACCGACGTCGCGACCTCGATGCTCGGCAGCGGCGATGCAGAGACCCTCTCGCTCGCCTCGCTCGAACCAGGCACCTACGAGGTGATCTGCACCGTGCCGGGTCACGACGCCGCGGGGATGGAGGGCACGCTGACGATCGTCGATGGCGACGGCGCCGCCGACACGGATGCCGAGTCGGACGCCGGCGAGGCCTCGCCCGTCGCGGCCGAGGAGGACTGGGACGCGCTCGACGCCGCCATGGAGGAGACGATCCTCGAGTTCCCGGCCGAGACCGAGGGCCGCGGCAACCAGCCACTCGAGCCCGAGGAGGTGCTCGACGACGGCACCAAGGTGTTCCGGCTGACCGCCGAGATCTTCGAGTGGGAGCTCGAGCCCGGCAACTTCGTCGAGGCCTGGGGCTACAACGGCCAGGTCCCGGGACCGGAGATCCGGGTCGACGTCGGCGACAACGTCCGGGTCGTGGTCGAGAACGAGCTGCCGATGGGCACCGACGTGCACTGGCACGGCGTACGCGTCCCCAACGACCAGGACGGCGTCGCGCCGCTGACCCAGGACCTGATCCAGTCCGGCGAGGAGTTCGTCTACGAGTTCGAGGCCACCGAGCCCGCGATCGGGATGTACCACCCCCACCACCACGGGCAGATGAAGCTGCCCAACGGGATGTTCGGCGCGTTCATCGTCGGCGACATCGGCGAGGACCACCCGCTGCCGTCCGGCGAGATCGGCGGGCGTGAGGTGCCAGACGACATCGAGATCGTCGAGGAGATCCCGATGATCCTCAACGACGCCGGATCGATCGGGCTGTCGCTCAACGGCAAGTCGTTCCCGGCCACCGAGCCGATCGTGGTCGAGGAGGGCGACTGGTTCGTGATCCACTACTACAACGAGGGGCTGCAGGTCCACCCGATGCACCTGCACCAGATGCCGCAGCTGGTGTTCAACAAGGACGGCTTCCCGCTGGACTCCCCGCGGTGGGAGGACACGGTCAACGTCGCGCCCGGCGAGCGCTACTCGGTGCTGGTGCAGGCCACCGACCCGGGCGTGTGGGTCCTGCACTGCCACATCCTGACCCA